>NZ_CP132543.1:3783458-4097636 GCF_030845195.1 Sanyastnella coralliicola | reverse complement strand
GCGTAGTGAATACGAATACTGATCCGATGAATGGGTTCATACCGGTTACGAACATGTGGTGACCCCATACGATGAATGAAAGGAATCCGATCGCAAGGATAGATCCGATCATCGCGCGGTAACCGAAGATCGGCTTACGGCTGTTCGTAGAGATAATCTCAGAAGAGATACCCAATGCTGGTAGAAGTACGATGTATACCTCAGGGTGTCCTAGGAACCAGAACAAGTGCTGGTAAAGGATCGGTGAACCACCTGTTACGTCAAGCGCCTCTCCTGCGATGTGAATGTCACTCAAGTAGAATGCTGTACCCATCGAACGGTCCATCAATAGAAGAACTACTGCTGATACAAGAACAGGGAATGAAAGTACACCTAGAATCGCCGTTACAAGGAATGCCCAGATCGTCAATGGAAGACGTGTCATTTTCATTCCCTTCGTACGAAGGTTTACAATCGTTACAATGTAGTTCAGACCTCCAAGTAGCGAAGATGCTACGAAAAGTACCATTGAGATCAACCATAGTGTCATACCCATTCCTGACCCAGGCATCGCCTGTGGTAGGGCACTCAACGGTGGATAGATTGTCCAACCACCTGAGGCTGCACCACCTTCAACGAAGAGTGAGAAGAGCATGATAATACTAGATACTAGGAAGAACCAGTATGAAAGCATGTTCAGGAATCCTGAAGCCATATCACGTGCTCCAATTTGAAGCGGAATGAGTAGGTTCGAGAAAGTACCTGAAAGACCACCCGTTAGTACGAAGAATACCATGATGGTACCGTGGATCGTTACCAGGGCGAGATATGCGTTACGGTCTAGAACCCCATCAGGAGCCCACTTACCTAGCAGTGTTTCAAGAATTGCGAACGATTCTCCTGGCCACCCCAACTGAAGGCGGAATAGAATGGATAGCATTACTGCTACCACACCCATGAAGATCGCTGTGATCAGGAACTGCTTCGAGATCATCTTGTGATCCATCGAAAAGACGTACTTCGAAATGAAGCTTTCCTCGTGATGTTCGTGTCCTTGTGCCATTATTCCTACGTTTCCTAGTTCTAATTAATTTAGAGAAGCAGTCTCTGTTGGTTCTTCGGCAACCTCCTCTGCCGGTACCGGTGCTTCTTCAGCGGCTGGTGCCGGAGCTTCTTCCTCTTTTACCTCCTCAACATAGAAGGTATCCTGTTGTTCTAACCAATCCTTGTATTGCTCTTCTGTTTCCACAACGATCTTCATTTGCATATTGAAGTGCGCTGCTCCACATACCTTGTTACAAAGCAATACGTAGTCAAACTCCTCGTCATCCATGATCAAACGCATACTATCCGTTGTGATCGTTGGAGTCATTTTAAAGCGTGTTGGTAGTCCAGGTACACAGTTCATCTGTGCACGGAAATGTGGCATATATGCCGAGTGAATTACATCGCGTGAGCGGAAAACGAATTCGATTTCTCTTCCCACTGGGATGTGGAATTCACCTTTCACGATGCGGTCATCTTTACCTGCTTCCCAAGCTTGCACTCCATTGAAATCGTAATCATCGATTTCAGCGATACGCTCAACTTGACGTTCTAGACGGTAAAGTTTCTCTGACTTCGCTTCGTATGCTGCGTCTGTTAGACGTGTAATCTTATCTGTTTCAGCCAACATCTTGTCAATCTCTGCAATACGTGCATTGATTGCTGCCTTCATTTCTTCAGACATTCCGTGGTGGTGATCATCATGTTCTTCCCCGTGATCCTCTCCTTCATCGTTTCCGTGATGAGGGTCGTGAGAACCTTCGTGAAGTTGTTCTTCAAGATCATGCTTTTCAGTCATCAAGTGACCGTACTCATAATCTAACTCTCCTTTTAGCTTATTGATTGACTTCTCAAGGTCAGCCAAGCTTTCTTCCATACGCTCCACAGTAACGATACCTAGAGGGTTCGTTGGAGTAATCAGGTTGTAGCTAGCCAATCCGAACTCAGCATCGGCACCAGCGTAACGTGCTGTCCAGTCAAACTGCTTAGAGTAAAGCTCAATTTGAATCGCGTCAGCTTGTGCTTCTCCTGTCATCGCGTTCCATGTGCGTAGACCGTAGATGATAATCACTGCCAATACGATTGACGGGATTACTGTCCAGATCAACTCCAAACGGTTATCGTGAGGGAAGAACTTCGCCTTGCGGTCTTTGCGGTAGTAGTACTTCGATGCGAACCAGAATAGCAATGTGTTCACAATGAAGAATACGATGATGATGATTACCATGTTGAAGAACATGAGTGTATCCACCTCTTCACCGTGTGCTGATGCTGATGGTGGCTGGTAATCACCGTAGCGTACCATTAGCCAGATAAAGCTAGCGAAGAACAATACACCGAACACCAACCACATCTTTGCATTCATTTTATTGTCTGCAAAGGAGATCTCTTCTTCACGTTTCTTACGAAGAAGTGATGTCAGCTCATATATGCGGGCTAGCTGTGATACAGCAATAATCCCGACAATAACAACTAGAAGTATTAAAAGCTTCATGATCAATCTCTTTCTTATTCAATCAATGGTGTAGTTCCTTACTCTCCTGAAGGAATGGGTGGTTCTTAGCAATCAACGGCGCCTTCGATAGTGCATTGAAGGTAACGAAGATGAATAGTCCAAGGAACCCTAGGAACATTCCAACCTCCATAAAACCAAATTCGTTGTGATCAAACATGGTTCCGGGGATAACTAGCAGATACGTGTCCACAAAGTGTCCCACGAAGATCAAGAACGCTACAGGCAGGATGAATCTTGGATTACGTTTCGCATCACGAGCGATCATTACGTAGAATGGAACCGCGAAATTGATGAAGAACATAATAAAGAATGGCAGCTTGTAATCAGTGAAGATTCGCTGAGTGAAGTAAGTCACCTCTTCAGGAATGTTCGAGTACCAGATCAACATGAACTGAGAGAACCATAGGTACGCCCAAAGCATAGAGATGGCGAACATCCACTTAGCTAGATCGTGTACGTGTGAATCATTCAGTTCTTGGAAGTATCCTTTCGTGCGTAGGTAAAGCAAGCTCACCAAAGCGAAGATCATACAGCCAACCCACATTCCTGAGAATACGTACCAACCATACAATGTAGAGAACCAGTGCGTGTCAATTGACATCAGCCAGTCCCATGAAAGTGTTGAGCTAAATACCGCGAAGAATACCAAGAACAAAGCACTGCGACGGTACATCTTGTAGTGAATCTGTGTTCCACCTACTTCATCTTCTTGCAATGACCACTTGCGGAACAAGCGAGCGAAGATGAGGAATGTTGCGATGTAAGCAATTGTACGGAACCAGAAGAATGCTCCTCCTAGGTACGCCGACTTATTCGCAATAATGTGATCGTAATTAGGGTTAAGAACTGCTCCTGCTTCTTTCGTATCTGTGTACGTGGTTGCACCGTCTGAACCAACTACCATGAACTCATGGTATAGCGTATGATCCATCCAATGGTACAAGTGGTGAGCGTGGAACTGCCCAGCCAAAAGAACGATAAGGATAACCGCGGCTCCGTAAGGGAGGTAAGCGTACATCGCTTCAAAGAAGCGCTTGATGTAAGCTGACCAACCTACTTCAGCAGCATACTGCAACGCATAGAAGAACAAAGCTCCCAATGCGATTGCGAAGTAGAAGAATCCATTTACTAGCAAGTTCGCCCACCAACGTTGGTGATGATCAGAGCTATCAGTGATGAAGCCTCCGACCAATGCGATCACACCAATCACCATAAGGATCATTGATGCTGTCTTGAGTCTACCTTCGAATTTAAATTCCATGATCGTATGATCTGTAATGTGTTAAAATCGTTCTTTTTATCCTTCAGTTTCTTCTGATGCTACCTCTTCTGTAGCCTCTTCAGCGCTTGCCGCTCCTGCAGCCATCACGTTTCCGTTCTCATCGAATGGTGGCATATCACCACCGTTCTGAAGCACCTGCACATACTGTACAACTTGCCATCTCTCGTACTGAGAAATCTGAGAAGCGTGTGACCCCATCAAACCTTTACCGTAGTGGATTGAGTGGAACGCTTTTCCTTCTGGAAGATCTTTCAACTTCCCTGAGTAATCAGGAATACCTTTGATGTGTCCGTTCTTCGAGATCGCACCGTCACCCTTACCTGCTTCACCATGGCAGTGGATACACATGATCTCGTAAACTTCCTTACCGCGCTCAATATTCGCTTTGGTTGTTGGAAGCGGACTCTTCAATGCAGCTGCCTCTTCGTACCCTTCTGTTGTGTTCGGGTATGGGTAAGGCATGTTGTACGGTTGAACATCACCAGCGTATGCGATAGAACCAGCAGCTGGTTTACGCGCAGATAGACGGTGATTCAACGAATCGTACTGAGCTTCGCCGAAGTGGTATGGGTCCATACCGTAATCAACGTAAGCCTCAACTGCAGGAGAACGGTACATATCAGGCATGTACTCTAGTCCTGGACTGTTTGGATCAGTGGTACAAGCTCCCATTAGGAGTGCCACCAATGCAAAAAGGAATGTATTTCTTGTCAACATCGTGTGTTGCGTTTACTCGTAATCCTTAATACTCAATTCGATCATGTCTGTATCGCGCACTAGTGCTTCGATATCTTCTGCAGACATGCTGTGGTTTTCATCCGTAGTGATCTCCATCACGAACTTATCATCCGTTGTACGCGGATCAGGGTTGCTCGCTGGTACACCTGGTAGTGTTCCGTTACGAAGCAAGTATGTGATCGCCATACCGTGTGCACCACATAGTACACTGAACTCAAAGGTTACCGGAATGAAAGCTGGAAGGTTCTCGATCAACGAGAAGCTTGGCTTACCTCCAATGTTCATCGGCCAGTCACTGATCATGAAGTACCACATTCCAAGAAGTGCAAGTGCAGTTCCTGTAGAAGCGTACATGAAAGATGCAATGGCCAAACGTGTTCTCTTCACTCCGATGATTGGATCCAATCCGTGAATCGGGAATGGTGAGTACACATCTTTGACTTTAATCCCTTTTTCGACAAGGCCTTCAGCTGAGTGCATCAGCTTTTCCTCGTCATCGAACATTACGTGGAATACTTTCTTGCTCATCTTAGTGATTGTCAGTGTGGTGTAGTTTCTTAAAGTTCTCTCCAGAAGACTTCAGGATCGACTTCAACTCGTTCAGTGCTAGCACAGGGAAGAAGCGTGCGAACAACAAGAACAGCGTTGAGAAGATTCCAATCGTTCCAACGAAGATTCCGATATCAATCGATGTTGCGTGGAACTCACCCCATGAAGATGGGTTGTAGTCACGGTGGATCGAAGTAACGATGATCACGTAGCGCTCGAACCACATACCGATGTTCACGACGATCGAAAGAACGAATGTGAACGTCAAGCTTCGACGCCATTTCTTCACCCAGAATAGCTGTGGTGAGATCACGTTACATGTCATCATGATCCAGTAAGACCAGGAGTACGGTCCAGAGAATCGGTTGATGAATGCGTATGATTCGTACTCAACTCCTGAGTACCAGCTGATGAATAGCTCTGTTAGGTAAGCCACACCTACGATAGAACCCGTAACGATGATTACGATGTTCATGTACTCCACGTGACGAACGTGGATGTAGTTCTCAAGGTTCATGGCTTTACGCATGATCAAGAGAAGCGTTTGTACCATGGCGAATCCAGAGAATACCGCTCCCGATACGAAGTAAGGTGGGAAGATCGTAGTGTGCCATCCAGGAATCACCGACGTTGCGAAGTCCATCGATACGATCGAGTGTACCGAGAATACAAGTGGTGTTGCGATTCCTGCAAGTACAAGTGATACTTCTTCAAATCGCGTCCAGTTCTTAGCTCGTCCTGACCAACCAAAAGCCAGGATACCGTAGATCTTCTTAGGTAGTGGCTTCACCATACGATCACGGATCGTTGCGAAGTCAGGAATCAACCCGATGTACCAGAACACCAACGATACCGAGAAGTAAGTCGAGATCGCGAATACGTCCCAGAGAAGTGGTGAGTTAAAGTTCACCCAAAGTGAACCGAACTGGTTTGGCAATGGGAATACCCAGTAAGCACACCAGATACGACCCATGTGGATTCCCGGGAAGATCGCCGCCATGATTACGGCAAAGATGGTCATCGCCTCTGCCGAGCGGTTGATCGCCATACGCCACTTCTGACGGAACAGAAGTAGTACGGCCGAGATCAGGGTTCCAGCGTGACCGATACCTACCCACCATACGAAGTTGGTGATATCCCAGGCCCATCCTACGGTCTTGTTCAGACCCCAGACACCGATTCCTGTCCCGATCAAGTAAAGGATACATCCTACCCCGTAGAACGCTACCAATCCCGCAATAGTGATCAACAACTTCCACGTACGTGGTGCTGGTCCTTCGATAGGCCCTACCACATCATCGGTGATGTCCTTGTATGATTTGTCCCCTAATATGAGGGGCTCTCTGATCGCTGCTTCTTTTTGCATGGTTGCAGTCTTTTATGCTTCTTGATCTTCGATATTTCTCACCTTCGCCATGTAGTAGATGTTCGGCTGAACACCGATCTCTTCTAGTGCGTGGTAAGAGCGGTTGTTTTCAGAGATCTTCTTAACGTTCGATCCCTGGTCGTTCAAGTCTCCAAAGTTGATAGCGTGTGTAGGACAAGCTTCAGCACAAGCAGTTTGGATTGCTCCATCCTGAACTGGTGCGCTTGCTTTCTTCGCCTCAAGCTTACCAGCCTGGATGCGTTGAACACACATACTACACTTCTCCATCACACCACGAGCACGAACAGTAACGTCAGGGTTAAGAACCATACGCGTTAGCATATCCTGTGCTGGGTTTACATTCTTGAACTTGTCGTAACCCATGTAGTTGAACCAGTTGAATCGACGCACTTTGTACGGACAGTTGTTCGCACAGTAACGAGTACCGATACAACGGTTGTATGTCATTTGGTTAAGACCTTCATTGCTATGGGTTGTAGCAGCAACTGGACAAACCGTCTCACAAGGAGCATGGTTACAGTGCTGACACATCATCGGCATGTGAACCGTTTGCGGGTTCTCTGCCGGATCTTCCATCTTACGGTAAGTAGAAATCGCTCCTAGTCCTTCTTCTTCTCCACGTTCCATCGTGTAGTCTGAAGAGTAGAAACGGTCAATACGTAGCCAGTGCATATCACGGTGACGGCGAACTTCGTCTTTACCTACTACAGGTACGTTGTTCTCCATGTGACAAGCAGTCACACAGTCACCACAACCGATACAAGAGCTCAAATCGATTGTCATACCCCAACGGTGACCAACGTTTTCTACTGCGTGGTCATGCCATAGGTCAAACTCGCGAGTTGACTTCTTATCTGATGCATTGATTTCGCCATCATTGTTTGTGTCCTCATGCACATTCAATGCGTGCATGCGGTTCCATGATGCGTAACCTTTCTTTTTGTCTTTTTCTGCAAGGAAAGCTCCGAGCGTTGTTTCCTTCACTACAGATTCACGTCCCATGTATGTGTGGTGCATCTGCGTAGATGCCAATGGGTATTCTTCACCCATTGCCTCTACAGACACGTCCATATTCGCCAATACTGGGTAACCACCCATCATTGTCGCCATAGGGAACACATTCTTTCCTACCGGTACCAACGCTCCGTTCTCGTCAGTTACGTGGTCACCGTTTTCAGCTGTTTGGAATGCAGCGCGTCCGATGTTCTCACCGTTCGCTCCGCGTCCGTATCCAAGTGCGATACCGATCGTTCCTGGCTTCTGTCCTGGCTGCATGTATGCAGGTAGAACAACTTCGCGTCCTCCTGCAGTTACTTTCACCAATGAAGCGTGGTCACGCTGTGCGATGTAGATGTTCAATCCCATCGCTTCCATATCAGAGCGCGCCATCGTCACGTAGTTGTCCCACGTCACTTTAGTTACAGGATCTGGAAGCTCTTGCGCGTATGGGTTTGAAGCGTGCGCTCCGTTACCAATCGCTGTCTTCTGGTAGATCGCTAACTGCATTGAACCACCGCTGATCTTCTTCACAGCGTTGATTGCAGCTGATACATTCGACGCTGCAGGAGCTTCCGCTTCCGCGCTAGCGTCTTCAACAACAGCAGCCTCAGCTACCGGAGTAGCAGCCGCCATCATATATCCATTGTGCACTGCAGCGTTCCAATCGCTATCAGTGTACATCATGCTCATATCGTAGCTCGCGTTGTAAGTTGAACGAAGGAAAGTGTAGTAATCACTTTCAACTCCTGCCCACTTCAACAGGGTTTCCTGCGCCTGACGAGTATCGAACAACGGTGTAATCGCTGGTTGAACCAGGTCAACACGTCCTTCAGTCAAGCTAAGGTCGTTCCAAGACTCTAGGTAGTGGCTATCTGGACAGATGAATCCACAACGTGCCGCTGTTTCGTCTGCCTTACCTGAGAAAGACACCGAAGTCTTCACTTTCGCAAGTCCTTCATTGAACTCCTCAGCAGCGTACCAGCTGTATGATGGATTCACTCCGTAAACGATCAACGCGTCAACCTGTCCGCCTTTCATATCGCGTACAAGCTGAGTCATCGCCTTATCGTCACCTTTGAACATGTTCAATGGCTTCGAAGTGTCGATGGTAGATCCGTAGTTACCTAGTGATTGGTTGATCGCATTCACGATCTCTTGAACGTCTGGGTTGTTACTTCCTGCAACAACAAGAGAAGCTCCTTTTGTCGCTTTCAATGCATTGGCTGCATTTTGAAGCGCCATTTCGCTTACTCCGTCAACTTTCCCGCTTCCGCTTCCAGAAACAAGTTCGTACAGCGCCGCCGCAACCTTACCTTCATCCGAAGGATTGATCATCACGCGTGTATCAGCGTTTGTACCAGTGAGTGACATTGTTGTTTCGAACTGGAAGTGACGAGACATCCACTCTCCTTCCGGACGACGAGTCATACCGTATTGTGGAGCGTAGAGGTTTGAGTTCAACCAGTTCGCAAGGAAGTCAGCTCCAATACTTACAATCGTCTTCGCTTTCGAGAAGTCGTAAGTTGGAACCATTGCTGAACCGAAAGTACGGCGATTCGCTTCAGAGATACCGCTGTATGAAACAGCATCGTACTGAACGTGCTTCGCGTTGTACTTCGCAGCAAATGCGTTGATCGCACGCTGAGTTGAAGGTGAGGCAACAGAGGCACTCAAAACAACTACGTTACGCGCTGAAGACAGTCCGCTTGCAACCGCTGCATCTACAGCATCCCATGTCGCTGCTTGTCCAGCAGCTACAGGTCCCTTCAAGCGAGACGAGTCATATAGATCGATCACAGAACCAGTGATACGAGCATTCAATGCACCTGCCTGGTGGCCGTGGTCTTTGTTTCCTTTAATGAAGATTGGACGTCCTTCACGAGTCTTGACCATGATACTTCCGTAGTCATGACCATCGTAGTAAGTACTTGCGTAGTAGTTAGGAACCCCAGGAGTAATCTCCTCTGGCTTCACTACGTAAGGTACAGACTTGATCACAGGAGTCTCACATGCAGCAAGTGTAGCTGCAGCAAGGCTGAATCCCATGAACTTTAAGAAATCTCGTCGTCCTGTGTTAGTCTCTTTCAGACGGTCGTCTGCTAGGAACTCATCTACTTTCTGCTGCGCAGGGAACTCATTTTCGAGTCCTTCCTGATAAGCTTCTGTCTTGTCGAGTTCATCAAGACCGGTCCAATAGTTTTTGCTATTATCCATTTCTCCAGTCGATTGAGATTAGTAGTGACACTTGGAGCATTCCCAGCCACCAAGATCTTTCACTGTAATTTTTTCATCTTCCATGTAACGAAGCATCTCTTCGTAGCCACGTCCTTCTTTTAGGCGATCATGCACCTCTTGGTAGTATCCGTTGTCTGAAGTCACCACGTTCACTTTCGCTTTGTTGTGACATTCGATACACCATCCCATTGTGAGCGTTGGCTTCGTCAACTTGATGATACCAGCTCCTGGGTTTGCATCAGCGTAAGCAGCTACTTCTTCTACAGGAGCGATTCGACCGCCCTTGAACGTAGCCACATCACCGTGACAGTTCTGACATTCGAGGTTACCTACAGTTACGTGCTGCTGGTGGCTGAAGAATACGTGATCAGGAAGGTTGTGAACTTTGTTCCACATGATTGGCTGCTGCTCGTAATCTTCGATGTACTGACCAGAGGTACGATCGAATCCGATAGCTGCGTAGATCTTATCAATCTCCTTCTCTCCCCAACGGCTTCCTTTCTTGATACCCTTGTGACAGTTCATACAAACGTTCGTCGAAGGGATTCCTGCGTGCTTCGATTTTGAAGCTGAGCTGTGACAGTACTGACAGTCTACCTCATTCTCACATACGTGGATGCTGTGGTAGAACTTGATTGGCTGCTCCGGCTCGTAAGCTTCGTAAACACCGACATCCATTGCTTCTTGGTACGCCACTGTCACAACATAAGCTGTAACAAAGAGTCCGATGATGGAAACAAAGACAATGTTCTTCCAAGCCCAAGCGCGGATTGCTTCTCCGTACGAGACGTTTGGAAGCGGTTCCAATCCTTCAGACTCACGGTGAGCATTCTTTACAGAACGCTGAATGTTTGTCGAAGAGATCGCAATGATGACGAACAAAACCAACAAAATCAGGAACCAGATGGCTGCTGAATCGTTGTCGTCATTTGCTTGAAGTTCATCGTAAGTTGGACATGCTGCAACATCTCCTCCATCTGCTGGGCCCTCAGCAGGACCAGCCTTGATGTAGGCCATGATATCCTTGATTTCCGCCTCAGACACTGCTTGCGCAGACATCCATCCGTAGACCCCTACGTAGGTTTCAACAAGGTTTGCGATGTATGGATCACCCGACTCAGCTGCTCCTTGTGGATTTTGGATCCACTTAACTAGCAACTCATCGCTGGCTCCCCAACGTTCGCTAATACCGCCCAAGCCTGGTGCGGCTACTACTTCATTCGTGATGGAGTGACAGGCTGCACAGTTCGCATTAAACACCGCTTCACCGTTCGCGGCATCTCCTTCATCGAAGATTCCGGCGAATGCCGAAGTGGTTAGCGTGACTGCCAGCAACAGAACCAAGCCTTGGATGGCTTTACGACCCCACGAAGGTCTCGAAGATTGAAGGTTCATCGTGCTTCTTTTACAGAACAGTTTGGTCATTTTCGCGGGCAAATTTATGTGAAATTAACATCCAGCTTAGGGCGCACGTGACAAAATTGTGACAGTACCGTCTAATTTAAAATCGTTCTAAATTAGCTTGCTCAGTGCTTTGCTGCGCATAGCTTTGAACCATGGGCATTTAGAGGAACTGTATACATTTTCGGCACGGTTCATGCGTTTATATCTGTAGATTTACCGCCGTATCTATTTTTCTATGCAAAGTTCAGCACGAATACTAATCATTATTGGTCTTTTGGCCTTATCAGCAGATCTAAAGGCACAAGATGACCTCCCATGGTGGAAAAAGATGTTTCGCAAGGAAACAGTCGATGAAATGGCGGAGCCTGAAAAGACGCCTCCACCGGTTGTCACACCTGTTGAAGACAAGGCCAAAGAAGACAAGGTGATGGTAGAAAAGCCAGACACTACCGTGAACCTCGCGAACACGGGTGAAACTGGATATGTGACGATCACTCTTCCTCCAGGACTAGATCGTTTAGACAGCCTCTACATGAAAGAACCTCCAATGGTACAGGGTTACCGCGTCCAGATCTACTTTGGATCGCTCAGCCAAGCGCGTGAGCTACGAGGCAACTTTATCAGTGAAAACAAAGACCTCCCGTGCTACCTCGTGCAGAATCCGCCGAACTTCGCTGTTCAGATTGGAGATTTCCGCTCGGAGCTCGATGCATATAGAGTACAAGAAGAATTAAAAGCACAATTCCCCAATTCAATCATTGTCCAGACAGCGATTGAAAACCCCTGACAAAAACATTCAACCATAAAAAAGGCCTCCACTTGGGAGGCCTTTTTATTTCGTTCTATTTCGATTAAAGCTTTTGCTTCACTTCGACTTCTTCGTAAGCTTCGATGTGGTCTCCTACTTTGATATCGTTGAACTTGTCTACGTTCAAACCACACTCGTAACCTTTGGTCACCTCTTTCACGTCGTCTTTGAAACGCTTGAGTGATCCTAGTACTCCGGTGTAGATCACGATACCATCGCGGATTACGCGCACATTGCTGTTGCGGTTGAGTTTTCCGTCCAAGACGAAACAACCAGCAATCGTACCCACCTTCGAGATTTTGAATGTCTCACGTACTTCACACGTACCTGTAACCTTCTCTTCGATCTTCGCTGAAAGCATGCCTTCCATAGCTTCTTTCATTTCTTCGATCGCCTTGTAGATTACAGAGTATAGACGGATCTGGATCTCTTCTGTTTCGGCAAGTTTACGCGCTCCTGCTGAAGGACGAACTTGGAAACCGATCACGATCGCGTCTGACGCAGAAGCGAGAAGTACATCGCTCTCAGAGATCTGACCAACGGCCTTGTGAATGATGTTCACCTGAATCTTCTCTGTAGAGAGTTTCTGAAGGGAATCACTCAAGGCTTCGATCGATCCATCCACGTCACCTTTCACGATCAAGTTCAATTCCTTGAATTCTCCAATCGCAATACGACGTCCGATCTCTTCGATGGTAATGTGTCGTTGTGTACGAACACCTTGTTCACGCTGTAGTTGCTGACGCTTCACGGCGATTCCACGAGCTTCTTTCTCATCTTCGAGAACGTGGAACTTATCACCTGCAGCTGCTGCTCCCGAAAGACCAAGCATCGATACCGGCATAGATGGTCCAGCCTCCTCAATGCGATTACCACGCTCGTTGAACATCGCTTTTACACGTCCTGAGTACTGACCTGCCAAAACAGCATCACCTACGCGCAGTGTACCCCCTTCAACAAGAAGTGTACTTACGTAACCTCGTCCTTTATCAAGTGACGATTCGATGATGGTACCTACGGCACGTTTTGCAGGGTTGGCTTTGAGTTCAAGTAGTTCTGCCTCAAGCAGTACTTTCTCGAGTAGCTCATCAATTCCAACACCGTTCTTCGCAGAAATTTCATGGGCTTGGTAAGTGCCACCCCAATCTTCTACGAGGATATTCATTGTAGACAGCTCTTCACGAATCTTATCCGCGTTAGCGCCTGGCTTATCAATCTTGTTAAATGCAAAGACCATTGGGATCTCCGCCGCTTGCGCGTGGTTGATCGCCTCGATCGTTTGTGGCATCACAGAGTCATCTGCTGCAATCACGATGATCGCAAGATCTGTTACTTGAGCACCACGTGCACGCATGGCTGTAAAGGCCTCGTGACCCGGTGTATCAAGGAAGGTAATGGTCTTACCTGTAGACAACTCAACATTGTATGCTCCGATGTGCTGGGTGATCCCTCCGGCCTCACCGGCAATCACGTTCGCTTTACGGATGTGGTCAAGCAAGGATGTCTTACCGTGGTCAACGTGACCCATCACCGTAATAATCGGTGGACGATCAAGTAGATCTTCAGGAGCATCAACTTCTTCTTGGATGGCATCCTGTACATCAGCAGCAACGAATTCTGCTTCGTAGCCGAATTCTTCTGCGATGATGGAGATGGTTTCACCGTCAAGACGCTGGTTGATCGACACCATGATACCGAGCGACATACATGCTGAAATCACATCGTTCACACTCGTTGACATCATATTCGCCAACTCCGAAACTGTTACGAATTCCGTCAGTTTCAGGATTGTTGACTCTTCCTGTAGTCTCTGCTGTTCTTCTTCGCGTCGTTCTGCAGCCGCATCACGCTTCGCACGACGCATTTTAGAAGACTTCGATTTACCACCACCACTCAGACGAGCAAGTGTCTCCTTGATTTCTTTCTGGATATCCTTATCCGAAATCTCTGGCTTATCGCCTCGGCGATTGCCGCCACGTTGGTTGCCTCCACGCTGATTTCCACCACGACGGTTTCCACCACCACCAGGCTGACCTGGTTTATCGACATCTACTTTAGAGATGCGCTTACGCTTGCGCTTCTTGCGCAGGTCGTCATCAGTTGATGAAGCGACTGGCTTCTTCTTCGGCTTTTCAACCGGAAGCTCAATCTTACCTACTACCGTAGGACCTGTGAGTTTCTTCGCTTCAGCACGAACAATCTCAGGCTTCTTCTTTTCTGTTGCAGGCTTCTCTTCTGCTGCTGGCTTTTCAGCTGGTGCTTCTGGTGCAGGCTCCTTCTTAGCAGCTGGCTTTTCAGCCGGTGCTTCCTTCTTCTCTTCCTTCTCCTTTTTAGGAGCTGGCTTTTTCTTCTTAGGAGCGATGCTATCAAGGTCAACCTTCCCAACCACTTTTGGTCCGGTCTTTTCCTCTTCCTTCGCTGGCGCTTCTTCCTTGGCAGTAGGAGCTTCCTCTTTCACCTCAGGCGCTGGCTCTTCTGCTTTCGGCTCCTCTTTCACCTCTTCTGCAGCGGGTGCAGGTTCTGGTTCAGGAGTCGGCTCAGGAGCTGGCTCTGGCTCAGGAGCCTTCTCTGCTTCCGGTTCTGGAGCAGGGGCTTCCTCTTTCTTAGCTTCGGGAGTTTCACTTTTCTGGAAAGAAGACAGGTCGATTTCGAACTCTTCTTCTTCCGGCTTATCCTTCTCCTTCTTGCTTGACTCTAGCGTAATAGTCTCACGCTCAGAGCGGGAACGAGATACACTCTTCGATTTCTCTTTGAGCATTTTCTCGTCTGCGAATTCATCACGGATCACGCCGTAGGTTGCCCCATCGATCTTGGTATTTGGGTTGCTATCAACCTCAATACCCTTATCTCCGAGGAAATCAACGATCGTGCTGATCCCGACATTGAATTCTTTCGCGACTTTACTTAAACGTACCGGTTTCTTTACTTCGGTCATATAGTGCTTCCTGTATTCTCTCTTTTTCTGGGGTGGAAGTTACGATTATTCGAACTCAGAACGGAGGATACGTCGTACGTCACGGATCGTTTCGATCTCGAGGTCTGTACGCTTCGCTAGATCTTCTTCTTCCAAGTCAAGTACGCTGCGCGCTGTGTCGCAACCAATCTCCTTGAAGGCATCGATGATCCATCCTTCGATTTCATCTGAGAATTCTTCCAGTTCGACGTCATCCAATTCAGCTTCTGACTCGCGGTAAACGTCAATCTCAAAGCCTGTCAAACGACTCGCAAGCTTAATGTTATGTCCTCCTTTACCAATCGCAAGTGATACTTGGTCTGGCTTGAGGTAAACATCAGCTTTCATATTGTCATTGTCCAACGTAATCGAAGAGATCTTCGCTGGAGACAGTGCACGTGAGATCAACAGCTGCTCATTCGCTGTAAAGTTGATCACGTCAATATTTTCATTTTTCAATTCACGAACGATGCTGTGGATACGGGCACCTTTCATACCTACACATGCTCCTACTGGATCAATGCGATCATCGTATGACTCTACTGCCACCTTAGCACGCTCACCCGGCTCACGTACGATCTTCTTGATCGTAATCAGTCCGTCAAACACCTCAGGCACTTCTTGCTCGAACAAACGCTCTAGGAATTCTGGAGCGGTACGAGAAAGAATGATTCGCGGTGTATTGTTACGCATATCTACTTCTGCAACTACGGCACGTACCGTGTCACCTTTCTTGAAGTAATCAGATGGAATCTGGTTCTGACGAGGAAGCACAAGCTCGTTGTCTTCATCATCAATCACCAACATTTCACGTTTCCAGATCTGGTAAACTTCACCGCTGATGATATCTCCCACGCGTTCTTTGTACTTCGCGTAGATATGGTCTTTTTCTAATTCTAGAATTCGGCTCACCAAGTTCTGACGCATCGCCAAAACATTACGACGTCCGAACTTCTCGATCTTGATCTCTTCTGAAACTTCCTCTCCGATCTCGAAGTCATCCTCGATCTTCAATGCTTCAGCAAGCTCAATTTCCATGTTTTCATCTTCAACCTCTCCGTCAGCCACGATCTCGCGGTTACGCCAGATCTCAAGGTCACCCTTATCTGGGTTGATGATGATATCAAAGTTCTCATCGCTTCCGTAGCGCTTAATAATCATCGCGCGGAATACGTCTTCAAGGATCGCGAGCATCGTCTCACGATCGATGTTCTTCAATTCTTTGAAATCCTGAAACGACTCATTCAGATTAAGAACGTTCATATTCTACTTTTTAAATGATATGACAACCGTCGCCTTGTCGATGTCGGCATAAGCGATGGTATGCTTTTCTTCTACCCATTCTTTCGCCTTTCGGCCTTCAATTCGACGCTTTTCACGCACAACAACCGTAATGTTCTCATCATCGGCTGCCTCCAACGTGCCTTCAATCTTCAACCCTTCAGTGGTCTTCACATTGAGGCCTCTCCCCACATTCTTCACATATTGACGCTTCACCATCAGCGGTTGGTCCGCCCCAGGAGAAGATACATTCAGTGAAAAATCTTCAAGATCTCGGTCATAAGAACCTTCGATCATTCGGCTCACTTTCACACAATCAGAGATGGCAATCCCTTCGTCGTTATCAATCAAAACTCTAATGTCATTTCCTGCGGAAACATCAAGTTTTACAACGAAGATCGGACCTTCTCCCAAGCCTTCTTCCAACAACTGTTCGATCTGGTCTTTTGTGATCATGTGCGTAATAAAAAGAGGGACTCTCGCCCCTCTTCATTTGTTTTAGCATCTCCTTTGCGCTGCAAATATAGTACAAATTAGTGGTTAGTTGTTGGACTTTAGTACATAGTCAGAGATTTTAACCTTTTCTACGAGTATGGGGGTGTGGAAAAGTCGAACTAAGACATACCTCATTGGTCCAGAAGGCCGTTAATTTTGTGTCATGCAAGATTTGAAACCGATCCTGACTACCCTGCTCCTTTTATTCGCCATTGGCGGAATAGCTCAAAAGCAACATTACGTTGACTTCTATGATGATGGCCAAAAACGTAGCGAAGGCTTCTATGAAAGAGGACTTGAACACGGTAAGTGGCAATGGTGGTATGAAGACGGAAGTCTGAAAGAAGAATCTACTTACTGGTTTGGTGTTCTCGATGGCCCGACCATTCGTTACCATCAAAACGGGATCATTGAAACAGAAGGTTACTTCATTCGCGGCCTCCAGGATAGCCTGATGCGCGTTTTCACCCCTGACAGTGTGCTTCTAGAATACGGTTTCTACAAAGGAGATTTCAAGACCGGTGATTGGTACTACTATTTCGACAACGGCGACAAAAAGCTGGTTGAAGAATATACTGACAGTCTGAAGCGTGTGCTTTATTTCGCTAACGCGGAAGGGGAAACACTCATTGAGGATGGAGCCGGAATGTACCCGAAGTTCTTCAAGTCTGGTCCAGTAAAAAGTGAAACAACCTACGCTAACGGAATTCCCAATGGCAAATACACCGGCTACTTTGAAGACGGCAGCCTTCGCCAAGAAGGAAGCTACGCATCAGGAAAGAAAGACGGCCAATGGAAAACCAACTACTTCGGTGGTACGCTTGAGCAAATAGAAAACTACAAGAACGGAATGCTTGACGGTGAACTCCTGAGAAATTTTCGGAGCGGAGCGACTGAAGTCAAAGGAATCTACGCTGAAGGAAAGAAAACTGGCCAATGGACATGGTACTTCAAAGACGGGAACGTGGATATGGAAGGTTCTTTCGATGCCGACTTACAAGAAGGCGAATGGAAGTACTACTACGGTAACGGACAAGTGCACTACGAAGGTGAATACATTCAAGGCCAAATGGAAGGCATCTGGCACTACTACTACATCACCGGTGAAGATTGGAAACAGGGCAGCTACAAGAATGGCATGAAGAATGGTACTTGGGAGTACTGGTTCGAAAACGGCAACCAACTCATGACGGGAACCTTCACTGACGATAAAGAAGACGGCCTTTGGGAAAGCTGGTTCGAAAACGGTAACCCCAAAGACAAGGGTTCCTATGCTATGGGGAAACTCGACGGCAAATGGGAAGGATGGTACCCCAACGGAATCAAGAACTATTCAGGAGAATGGAAAGGTGACCTTCGAGTTGGTGAATGGGAGTTCCGATACGAAAACGGGCAACTTCACGAAGCTGGAAAGTACAACCAAGACGGCAATCGCACCGGTTATTGGATGATGGGCAATGAAAACGGCATCATCGAAACCAAAGGATCATACAAGGACGGAACCCCTGATGGCGAATGGACTTACAACTTCCCAAATGGTTCGCCGAATCGCGAATGCGAATACAGCGAAGGAAAACTCGACGGCCTGTCAAAAACGTACAATCGACGTGGACAAGTACTTATCGAAGCTGAGTACAAGAACAACCGCAGGCACGGGAAGTGGATCACTTACAATGAGAAAAACGGACAAGTAGAAGAGCACATGATCTTCGAAAACGGGAAAGTGGTCAAAGTCATCAAAACCCGAAGAGGTTAAAGAAGACAAACTTTCAATCATTTTCCATTTCCCTCTTTGAACATTTCGCGCTCCATGAAGTAACTTCGTAACAAACGCGGGGTAAGCATGTCGTACGTGACAAAGATGATCGCAGAAGGCGAACATCAACAGCAAGACTTTAAGATGCGCGTGGAAGACGCACGTAAGATCGCCAAGACCTTAGTGGCTTTTGCCAATACGGATGGTGGTCGTTTGTTGATTGGGGTGAAAGATAACGGCTCAGTCAGCGGCGTAAGTGTGGAAGAAGAATTTCACATGATTGAAGCCGCGGCGGAATTGCATTGCAAGCCAGTGGTAGATTTTCAAACCCAAGTCTGGAAATCCAACTTCAAATCTGTTCTCGAAGTCATTGTAGAGCCCTCTTTGAAAAAACCCCATTTCGCAGAAGATCACGATCATGAATGGCACGCTTACCAGCGTCAAGATGATCGAAACGTACGCGCGAATGGCGTTCTATTAAAAGTCTGGCAACATCAAATGACCGATGGAATCAATGACTTCCATTATACGTGGAAAGTGCGTAGACTCTTCAAAGTGCTCACTGAAAAAGGCAAACTTGGCTTTAAGAAGACTTCTAACATCCTTCGGATGGGACGTGAGCGCACGGAGAACACCTTAGCACAACTTGTTGCCTGGGACATCTTAGAAATGGAGTTCTCTGATACCGGATGCTTTTTCCGTCTGAAAGACGAAGAAAAAGCACACGAGCTCGATCGACAACACGCAGGTCAGGAGAACAAGGCTTCTTCGAATCTGTAAATACGATTATTCCAACTCTTCCGTTTACATTGCGGACCAAAACAAAGAATATGCGGAGGCTACTCGCATTTACCCTCACTTTTTGCACCCTTGCCAGCTATGCCCAGCAGGCGATAGGAACGTGGCGTGAACACCTACCTTACGGAGAAACGATTGACGTTGCCTTCGGTAATGACCGCGTGTACTGCGCTACACCATTCAGCGTATTCGTTTACTCAAAGGTTGATCAAAGCCTTGAACGCATTTCGAAAGTCAATCTCCTGAGTGGATCTGACCTTTCATCCATTGATTTTGACCCGCTAAGCTCAACCCTTCTTGTGGGCTACACAACTGGAGAGCTTGACATCATCACAAACGGTTCTCCTTTCAACCTCGCAGACATTGCTCAGAGTAATGTGATTGGAGACAAGGCTATCTACGACATTACGATTGTTGACGGTCTAGCTTACCTCAGCTGTGGTTTCGGGATCGTTGTCGTCGACATCAACAACCGTGAGGTGCGTGAAACATGGTTCATCAATGGGCAATCGAACCTCATCCGTATCAACACCCTAGATTTTGACGAGACCTATTGGTATGCTGCAACAGAAGAAGGAATCTACCGTGCAGAACGAAGCAATACCTTCCTAGTAAGCTTTGAAGCATGGGAACTGATGACGGACACACCAGATGAAGATGCTGAGTACTCTGAACTCATGGTATTCAAAGACGATATCTTCCTTGTTCGTGAAAATGGGTTTGAAGATGAATTGTGGGTTGCAAACCGCAACGACTTGAACTTCACCATCCTTCCGGGCTATGAATCCGAACAAGTAGTTGATCTCAATCACAATGAGGATCACGTGGTCATTTCTACCTTCAATAAGGTAACCGTAGTTGATGAGGCTTACGCCGAAGTGGGGTCTCAGCAAGGAATTCAGGGCAATGCCGTGATTCCTCGTGCCGCGTTGATCGAGGGAGAAACGATCTGGATCGCCAGTGAGTTTGGTGGCTTGCTTTCATTTGAGCTTTCAGGACCAGAAGCAGCATTTCAACCTGCAGGCCCACCTGCATTCAATGTTCGTCGTATTGATGCATTCAACGACAACATTTGGATTGCTTCTGGTGGCGTTGATCCAACATGGACGAACAACTACGACAAAAAAGGAATTTACGGTCTTGTAAACGACCAATGGGTGATCGCTCCTCAGTCTGATGGAGAGAACGATATCGGCTCGATCAATGATTACATGACCGTTTCTGTGAACCCAACGAACAACAACAACATTTTCTTGGGGTCCTGGGAAGAAGGGCTCATCGAAGTCAACGGAGGTGAGATCACAGAGATTTGGAATGATAGTGATAGTCCACTTGAGCTCGCCAATTTCGGAGGCTCTCCACGTATTGGAGTGGGCGGTGTTGATTTTGACCCAAACGGAAACCTATGGTTCGCGAATGCTTACACCAATGACCCGTTAATGGTACTCACTGCGGGTAACTCATTTGTGAGCTTCAACTTCCAACCAGAAGTTGACAGCGACATTTTCATCGGAGACATTGTGGCTACCCGTCAAGGCTACATTTGGTCAATCCTTCCACGTGGACACGGCATCGTAGTGCTCAACCACAACGAAACGATTGGAGACACCAGCGATGACAGCTATCAGGTGCTCACCAACGAAGAAGGTGAAGGTGGATTACCGACCCTTGATGTGTATTGTTTAGAAGAAGATCTAGACGGTGAAATGTGGGTAGGTACGCTTCAAGGAATCGCTGTATTCTTTTCTCCTGAATCGATCTTTAACGGAAACAACTTCGATGCACAACAGATCTTGATCGAACAAGATGGGAACATTCAGATCCTCCTCGAGACCGAGCAAGTGAACTGCATTGAAATTGATGGTGCAAACCGAAAGTGGGTGGGAACTGCAAATAGCGGTGTCTTTCTTCTCAGCGAAGATGGCCTAAGCCAAATCCAGCACTTCACTGAAGAGAATAGTCCTCTACTCTCGAATAACGTTGTTGACATTGCCATCAACCAACGTAATGGTGAAGTATTCTTTGCTACTGACCGAGGCATTATCAGCTACACAGGTACCGCAACCAACTTCGACCAAGAAATTTCAGAAGTATCCGTTTACCCAAATCCAGTCCGCGAAGACTACGAAGGTGTCATCACCATTGACGGACTTGCATTCGAAACCGACGTGAAAGTAACTGATGTCAGCGGCAACATCGTTTACACGACAACCTCACTTGGAGGACGTGCTACGTGGGATGGTAATGATCGTTATGGTAAGCGTGTGAGTACGGGCGTCTATCTTGTTTTCTGCAGCACAGAAGATGGGAAGGCGACGAATGTGGCGAAAGTCGCGGTTGTGCGATAGACAAGGGTCGAGGGTCGAGGGTCGAGGGTCGAGTGACTAAAGACTAAGAACTAAATACCAATTACTAAGAACTAAGTTCCCACCACTTCTTGAAGATTGGGTATTTCTACCCACAAAACACCCTTTATCTATTCTCAGCTTTGTCAAAACTTTTTAGACATGACAACGCTTTTGAGAATTTCTCTTCTATCGTTTCTCTTCATTTCATTCGCTGCATCAGCACAAAACAATTGGGTCAACACTACATTCTGGAACATTGGGTTTTCACCAACCATTGCGAGCGCGCCGATTGTAAAATCCGAAACGAATTCCAGTGAGTTCAATAGCTGGAGTGCTTATGACAATACTTCAGGTTTGTTCCCTTGGGGACACTTTACCGCAGACTATTTAGGAGAACACTTCCATGTGCATTCGGATCCAGCGACTTCTTGGGCAGCAACATTCCTTGTAGTTGCGACGAATCGACTGGTCAATGGTAACTACTCAGATTCCGTTACTGTAGATCAGACGAGCTTTATTTTCGATCCGCTAAGGGTCAGTTTTGGAGGCTGGGTGAATGATCGGTTGGGTGTCTACGGTGGAGTTCAATACTCTTATGTCTTTACACAGGCCACTGTGCGAGCTCTTGAGAAGATCGACCCTTCTTCTAATGAAGTTCTTTATTCTAACCCTAGAATCGGAGGCCACTGTTTGGGAATCAACGGAACCGGATTCTACACCCCTTCAGATAAACTGCTGATTTCGTATACATTCCTCATTGACCGTGTTTCGAATTCGAAAGGATTCAATAAAGGAATAGGCATTGGGAACATTGGAAAAGTCAACTACCGCATTGGGGAATGGTTGGGTGCATTCATAAGCTTTGAGCATCGGTTCATACGTATGAAACCTACAGAAAATGGTACGCTCGATGACTTGAACAGAGACTTCAAAGTATATTACACTGACTTTGATGTCGAGGCACTTACCGGTTCCATCTTGGAATTCAACGTAGGTATCACTATTCTCGGCTTCTAATAAATTCGAGGTTGAAGCAAAAGAAAATACTCATCGTTGACGATCATCACATCATCCTTGATGGCTTGAAGTCATTGTTCGCTGGCATGCCTGAGTATGACGTCATCGGTTACGTTGATAATGCTGAAGAGGCGCTTCGTTTCATCGAATCAGTAACCATTGACCTCCTTATCACAGACATTGAAATGCCTGGAAAGAACGGAGTATGGCTGATCGAAAAGGTTCGAAAATCACACCCTGAACTAAAGATTGTGGTCTTAACCATGCATCATGAACGCCCCTTTATTCAGTCAATCATGAATCTAGGAGTTCACGGATGTTTGCTCAAAACCGCCTCAGAAATCGAGCTGAAAAATGCGATAGAAAAAGTAGCAACCGAAGCATCGGCTGTCTTCCCTTCCTCCTCTCAATTGACGGAAAGAAAAGGAGCGAGTATCAAAGACGTGCAATTGACGGAACGAGAGCTCCAGACCTTAGAACTCATAACTGAAGGCCTAAGCACGAAAGAAATCGCAAACAAACTGCATCTTTCGTCACGCACTGTTGAAAAACACCGCGCGAGTCTCATGTTAAAAACCAGCGCGAAAAATGTGGCCGGACTCATCCGGTTTGCATTTGAGAACAACTTAGTTTAGCTCAACTTGACATTCGGCTCATCCAACCTAGAGTAATTGAACCTGGAAAAACTGCATTCATCTATATGATTCGCGCTTACCTAATACTTGGGGCTATTGTCCTATGTAGCATCACGATTTATGCTCAACAATCTCGTCTAGATAGTCTTCTTGAAGCTGTTCATTCCGCTGAAGGAGTTGAGCTCATCGACACATACAATGAGATTAGTTGGGAATACCGCAGCATTGATCTTGACAGCTCTTTGCACTACGGATCAATCGCAGTGAAAGCTTCTCAGGAATTGGGAGATAGTATGTCGCTCGCTGCAGCCTACAACAGCCTGGCTGATAGCTACGAAGCGTACTCAGAATACGACAGTTCTTTGACCTATCATGAACGTAGTCTTGCTATTAAATTGGCACTTGCTGACTCCATAGGCATCGCCAATTCATATAACAACCTAGGCATCATCAATGACCTCAAAGGGAATTATGAGACAGCCTTGACCTACTACTTTCAAGCTCTCGAGTTGTATGAGCGTCATGCTGTAGAATTCCACAAGGTTCCGATGGTCTGCTCGAACGTTGGTATCATCTACAAACAGATGGAGGACTATGACAAAGCTTTCGCCTATTACAATCGAGCAGTCAAAATTTATAGAGCCCACGAATACGAAGTCGGCGAAGTGATTGTGACAGGAAACATGTCTGGGGTATTGCTCTTGCAAGAGAAATATGACAGCACCATCATCTACGCCCAACGCGCCGCCAACATGTACGAATCACTCGGTTACGGCCGCTATGTCTCATACATGGAAAGCAACATTGCCATTGCTTACGACAGCCTTGGCCAATACGATCAATCCCAACCAATTTATCTACGCATCAATAAGGAGTATCAGGCAGACAGCAATTGGTTCGAGTTAAGTGCCAATCAACTCAACCTTGCCAACAGCCTTCGTCTCGACGGCTCTCCAGACCAGTCTATTCCATTGATAGAGCAAGCACTTGCACGCAGCCTTCATGAGGGCTTTCAAGAGCTTGAACTTCGTGCATACCGCCAGTTCCATTTAGCGTATGCTTCTTTACAGAATTTCAGCAAAGCTTATGCGTATCAACGAAAGCATTTCGAACTCACGGAGACCATCCACGAAAATGAAAAAACGAAGTCTATTCTTGAAGTAGAAGCGAAGTACCAAAATGAACGTAAAGAGCGCTTGCTCGCATTGGAACGAGAGAAATTCCAGAAATCAGAATTTGACCGTGCTCAACAAGAGCTTGAGATCTCCGAAAAAAACAACTTGATCATGCTACTCATCGGCTGCATCATTATTGGTATTACGGTTACCATTATTCTCCGTCAACTACTCATTCGAAGAAAAGAGAACGAAAAGAGTGCTGCATTGGTACTTGAACAACGTAAAGGACTAGACGCCATCATTCAGGCACAAGAGGATGAAAGATCACGAATAGCAAAAGACTTACATGACGGCATAGGTCAGAAACTCTCTAGTATCAAAATGGCGATTGGAGCTCTTTCCAAACAACAAGATCAAGGCCACAGCTCCACGATAGAACGTCTAGACTCCATTCAATCTATGATTGATCAATCAGCACAAGAGACTAGAGCAATTTCACATCAAATGATGCCTATTAGTTTGAAGTCTGTTGGGCTTGCAGCGTCTTTGGAATACATGTGTGAAGAGAGCTTTAGTGACACCTCCATCACGCACTCTTTTGAGACATTTAACCTCACCAAAGAACCTGACGAAAAAACGGGGCTCGTCTTCTACCGCATCGGACAAGAGCTCGTTAACAACATTCTCAAACACAGCCAAGCAAGAAATGTCGAAATGCAACTCTACGTAGCAGCCGACAAACTCGTTCTAGCTGTCTCAGACAATGGCGTTGGACTTGACCCAAACAAAGTGCATTTCGGAATGGGGATCCAAAATATCCGCACCCGTCTCTCCACCATCGACGGACAATTGAACATCAGTTCAGATGGACAAGGAGCGACATTCACAGCGAGCGCCGCTTTGAACTCCACAGACACATAAAAAGGCAAACAAATACATTTGGGTTCGAATAAATGACATGAACACTCGAATCCCGCGCATACAATCCAAGCGAATCCTGCTTCGCGAGATCACTCAGAAGGATCTCGGTAATATCCTATTGGGCTTATCTAACCCTGAAGTCACGAACTTCTACGGCATTCACTTGGATGATGAAAAAGCGGCGAAAGAACAACTTGAATGGTTCGAAAAGAAAGAGCAACGCTGGTGGGCCATCTGCTCTCCTGACAACTCAGAATTCTATGGCGCCGGCGGGCTAAATGATATCGACCTCGAAGCTATGAAGGCTGAAATTGGTCTTTGGCTCCTCCCTGCTTATTGGGGACAAGGGATCATGCAAGAAGCACTCCCCTTGATCACCGAATTCGGATTTAGAAGTCTACACCTCCAACGCATTGAAGGCTTCGTAGAATCAGAAAACCAGAAGTGTAAAAACGCCATGTCAAAGCTTGACTTTCAATTGGAGAACACCATTGAAGAGTATGAAGTAAAGGATGGCAAAGCCATCAGTGTCGACGTTTACGCGTTGACGGTTGACGGTTGACGGTTGACGGTTGACGGTTGACGGTTGACGGTTGACGGTTGACGGTTGACGGTTGACGGTTGACGGTTGACGGTTGACGGTTGACGGTTGACGGTTGACGGTTGACGGTTGACGAAATTTATTCAATGCGACCGCGATCCGCAACCCGCGTTCCGCAATCTAATTCCGCGTTCCGCAACCCGCGTTCCGCAATCCAATTCCGCAATCCAATTCCGCGTTCCGCATTCCTCCATCAAAAAACCCCAGAGCTGCGTTTGCAACTCCGGGGTCAATTATTGAAAGGAGAGGTGATTTTCTTAGTTCACACAAGGGAATCCGAAGGCTGCGAGGAATCCGAGCATGTCCGTCGAATTGACGAAGCCATCGTCATTCATATCTGCTGTACATCCTGCCAAACAACCGTAGTCGCCTAGCATGATGAGGAGGTCAGCAACATCAACGCTTCCGTCTTCGTTGAAGTCTCCAGGACAGCTTCCACAGCTATCAAATTCACAGCTACCATCATCACAAGACGCCGCGGCATCATAGTTACAAGCTGTTGGATCTGTACATCCATCAGGAAGGATACATGATCCATCGTCACAAGTTGCTGAAGGGTCGTAGTTACATGCAGAAGCATCCGTACATCCGTCAGGGAGGATACAAGAGCCGTCGTCACAAACCGCACCGGCATTGTAGTTACAGGCTGCTGGATTTGTACATCCATCAGGAAGGATACATGATCCATCGTCACATGTCGCTGCTGGGTCATAGTTACATGCTGAAGCATCTGTACATCCATCAGGAAGTACACAAGATCCATCATCCGTAGTCGCTGCGGCGTCATAGTTACATGCCGTTGGATCTGTACACCCAGGAAGGTCTACAGGCACACAGAAGCTGTGTGATGTTCCTGATCCGTAGTTAGCTGCCCCCATGGCGAACAACTCATTGCCGAGATCATCTGACATGCTGTAGTTACCATCAACGGCACAGCCAGAACCAGTTCCATCAAGACCATCACCAAAGCTATCGAAGATGTTGAATGTGTAACATCCAAACTCAAGACAACCTGACCAAGTGTAGGTTTGCTGGTTTCCGTAAGTGCCTCCAGATACGCTAGCGACAACACTACCTCCTGCATCCAGAATTTCCCAAGAAACTTCTCCACCCCAGCAGTCAGTATCAATGGTAAGTGTTACATCGCTGCAAGGGAATACACATGAGCCATCATCAAAAGTGGCTGCGGCATCGTAATTTGTTGCCAACGGGTCAGTACATCCTGGCACTTGGCTATCGCAATCTCCTGTAGAAACCACGATCGTCGATGAGCTTCCTTCAGCAGTAGTGAAGTATACCTCATAATCAGTGTTAGATGCTAGTCCGAGAATAGCGTAAGTATTCGTGTTATTTAGGTCAACTCCGAGTGATACCAAATCATCACAAGCCCAGGTTCCACCCACAGGACGGAAACAAACTGTTTCTGCTGAACAGAATGCTTCGGACATCTCAACATCAACAACAATCGACGCTTGTACGTCGCCATTGATATCAAGGTAACACTCACCAGCTCCCGCAATAGAAACAGGATCACATGGAGGAAGTGGACCACAGTTACCCAATGCGAGGTCAATCGAGTTGCGTACGTTCAATCGTCCACCAGTGACACACTCACCTGCAAGGTTCGCTACTGGGTCAACACCATTCATGATGTATCCGCGTACCATGTCTGCTGCTAATTGTGGATTCGAGATGGCCAATGCTGCAAGGTCAGAACATGGAGCCGAGTAGATCAAAGCAATAGCACCTGCCACACAAGGTGAAGCGAATGATGTACCACTTGTATTTGAGTATCCGGTAGATCCTGAAGGGAGGTAAACACTCTCTCCTGGTGCTCCTAGGTCAATCGTTGTTGCACCGTATCCAGAGAACGTACGAACGTCGCTAGAGTTTGTAGCGGTTACCGCAACCATGTAATCAGAAGCACATCCAGTAGGCATGTCTCCAACCACATCAATGTTTACGTTGTTGTTTGCTGTTGCACCACAGTTCAGGATACCTACCGCACCTAGATCGTCGTAGTAAGCACACCATACAGGGTAGTTGGCTGGGTTAGCGTTGTCAATACCCCAAGAAGCGTTCGTTGCTACAACGAATGCTCCGTTTGAACCGTTTGTCGTGTTGTATAGGTTACGCATCACGTATGGGTAGTTGTATGCCGCGATTACATTCGCTTCGTTCAATCCACCAACTGTGACTTGCATGATGCTTACGTCCCAGTTTACACCGGCACCACCATTTCCGTTGTTTCCTTTTGCACCGATCATACCCGATACAGCCGTACCGTGTCCACCACCAGGGATGTTGTCGTTGTTGTTTACCGGGTTCCATCCGTTCACGTCATCGATGTATCCGTTGCCGTCATCATCGGTTCCGTTTCCGTCAATTTCGTTTGCGTTTGTCCAGTGGTTATCGATCAAATCAACGTGGTTGTAGTTAGAACCACCTCCTTCGATGACACAGACTACGATATCGTCTCCATTGATTGTTGTACCACCCGTAGTGATATCCCAAGCAAGATCTGAGTCAATGTCATTATCAGAAGCGTCAACATGGTGCCACTGATTTCCAAAACCAGGATCATTTGGCGTGGCGCGCTCTGTTACGATGTGGTTGTACTGTGCCGCGCGCACTCCACTGGTGCGTTGCACCAAGTCAAGCATCTCTTCATTGCTGATAATCGAAGTATCGAATTTCAACAAATAGATACCGCTCAATTCAGATAATTGGCGATCTAGGGCAACAGCTTCGATGCTACCTAAATCTGAGGCAAGTGTGCGGGAAAGTTTCGCTGGATTCGTGCTTTGCTCCAACATCACGATGATTTCACCATCAACATAAGGAGCTTCTTGAGCATGGAACACAAGGGCCGTGCATAGCGCCAGCGCGAGAGTCAAGAATTTTTTCATTGGTCGTTAAGGTTATAGACGAAACATAAAGATAAGGAAAATCCGGTAGGAGGAGCGCGGAATGCGGATCGCGGATCGCGGGGTTCTTGGTTATTGGTCTTTGGTTTTTAGTTTTTAGTGGTCGCATTCTTCGCCTCAGTGACCGTCAAAAAAAGAAACGGACGCCGGATGCCGGACGCCGGACAAAACACGGACGCCGGATGCCGGACGCCGGACAAAAAAGCCTTCGATAGCCAGAAAAATGGGCTATCTTCGCGGCCTTGAGCTGATCGACATATGCCAACCTATCCATCCACTCTTTCGTCGAAACTGCCGCGTGTAGGAACTACTATTTTTACGGTGATGTCTGCCCTTGCCAAGGAGCAAGGAGCGATTAACCTATCGCAAGGTTTTCCTGAGTTCGATGCCCCTGACAAGTTATTGAAGCACGCCAAAAAAGCGATGAATGCTGGTATGAACCAGTACGCTCCCATGGCGGGCCTCCCTTCCCTGCGTGAGCAGGTTTCAGGACAACTTGAGGCCTATGGAACTAGCTATGATCCTGAATCTGAAATCACCATTACAGCGGGTGCAACGCAAGCCATCTTCACGGCAGTGAACGCCTTGGTGAAAGAAGATGACGAGGTGATCATCTTCACCCCTGCCTACGATTGCTATGCTCCTGCAGTAGAAATGGCTGGAGGTTCTGCAATTTACATCCAACTCAAATGCCCGGATTACCGCATTGATTGGGATGAAGTACGTAAGGTGGTGAATCGTAAAACGCGCATGATCATTCTCAACACACCACACAATCCAACAGGAATGTGCATGGATGAGAATGACCTCAAGGAGCTGGAAAAGATTGTCGAAGACTCAGACATCATCGTTTTGAGTGACGAGGTTTACGAACACATTGTCTTCGATGGTAAGCAGCATGCTTCTTGTGCACGCTCACCGATCTTGGCCGCACAAAGCTTGATCGTTGGTTCGTTTGGAAAGACTTATCACCTCACCGGTTGGAAAATCGGTTACATAGCTGCTCCTGAAGCATTGATGACCGAATTCAGAAAGGTGCATCAATACAATGTCTTCTGTGTGAATCATCCTTTGCAATACGCTATCGCGGAATTCATGAAGGAAGATGGAGGACATGTCGCTGAACTAAGCTCTTTCTATCAAAAGAAACGAGACCTCTTCATTGATGCCCTCGATGGCAGTCGCTTCGAATTGATTCCGGCGGAAGGTACCTACTTCCAACTGCTAAATTACAGTCAAATCGTTGACGCTGATGATACGGAGGTTGCCAAGCAATGGACTGCCAATCCCGGTATTGCGTCTATTCCTGTTTCTGTGTTCTACCACAACCCAATTCAAGAGCACGTGCTACGCTTTTGTTTTGCCAAATCAGACGAGACGCTCGTCAAGGCGGCTGAAGTATTGAAAACACTCTAACATGTGGTTGGCCAATCTGCTTTCGATCTTACCCTTCACGGTGAACGTCAGTGGGCGAAAGCACGACTTTATTGTCAATATTGGCCGTAAGCTGAATAGCGACCCTAGCGGCATCAAGCTCAACGGACATCGCATTAGCACCAAAGGTCATCCTAAAGCCCATATCATCGCTTTTGCGGGAAAAAACTTCCTACGCAACTTCCATCAATCTGATCTTGGAAGATACATGCGTTCAAGCCTGAAAAAGGGCGATTTATTCGTGGATGTCGGCGCCAATCTAGGTGGCTTTAGTTTGTTAGCGCAAGGAATGGGAGCTCGCTCCATTGCGGTTGAAGCTGCTCCAGAACTAGCTGCCTTTTTAAGTGAGAACCAACAGAGCTTTGGCGAGGTACATGCCGTTGCAGTGAGTGACAAAGCCGGTTCCGCCACCTTCTTTTTGAGCGACAGCAATATTGGCGGAAACTCCTTGACTATGAGCTCTGAGGGCTGGGAAGCTTCAGGCTACAGTCGCGAGACAGAAGTAGTGACGCAACGACTAGACGATTTGCTCTCAGAAGTGGGAACCATCGACTTACTGAAGATTGATGTAGAGGGTCATGAAGAAGCGGCCATGAAGGGATGCGAAGGACTGATCGACGCTGGAAAGGTTAAAGCGGTCTGGTGTGAGGTTCGAAGCGCCAGCTCTGATCGCAACCCCAATAGTTATCGCGCAGTTAGTGAATATCTAGATTCTAAAGGGTTTCAAGCATTTCGCTACCGCGGAAACGTAACTCCTTTCGACTGGAAGAAAGACCAAGAACTACCACAATTCTTCGATCTTTTATTCCTTCCGAAGTAGACAAGTTTTACCTTCGGGGATATGGAAGATCTTCACGTATCCTCAGTTCAGTGCACACTGCATTGGGAAGACCGCAAAGCCAACCTCGATCACATCGAACAACTCATCAGCAACGAATCGTCGAGCGACCTCATCGTGCTACCTGAAATGTTCACCACTGGTTTCTCCATGAAACCTGCTCCTATCGCTGAAGATCACCACCTTGACTCCATGGAAAGCCTTCAACGTATGCGCCAATGGGCGAAACACCTTGACGCTGCCATCGTCGGTTCCATTAGCACCAAAGACCAAGGGAAGTACTACAACCGCATGTACTTCGTACGTCCTGACGGTGAAGTACACTGGTACGATAAATACCACCTTTTCACCTTCGCCAATGAAGACGACGAATACTCTCCAGGAGGCTCCAGAGTTATCGTCAACTGGCGCGGATGGAACATCCTACTTCAGGTATGTTATGACCTTCGTTTTCCGTCTTTCGCTCGCAACACCATCACAGACGGCCAACCAGATTACGATGCCGCCATCTATTCAGCAAACTGGCCCGCAGTGCGCAGCACTCCATGGAAAACACTGCTCCGAGCGCGTGCCATCGAGAATCAATGCTACGTGATCGGCTGCAACCGCGTCGGTAGCGACGGCAACAACATTGAATACACAGGAGACTCATGCCTCCTAGACTCCAAAGGTGAAGACATCGCCATCGGCGCACCTGGAGAAGAAATGATCTTACGCGGCAGCTTCTCAGCGAGTGAACTCGAAGCGTTTCGGGGGAAGTTTCCGGTGTTGTTCGATCAATGATCGAACCGGCTTATGGCTTATGGCCTAAGGCTTAAGCCGACTCAGGTCAATTGCTTGCTTTAGCAAAAAATCTTGGGCACAAAAAAAAGGGTGCTCCAATACGAAGCACCCGTCGAATTCCATCTTAAAAAACGCCTTAAGCCTTAAGCCCTAGGCCCTACGCCTATTTAAATGCGTTTTCCCCCGTAATATCCATCCCCGTAATCAACAGGTGGATATCGTGAGTTCCTTCGTATGTGATTACTGATTCTAGGTTCATCATGTGGCGCATGATTGGGTATTCGTTGATGATACCCATACCACCGAGAATCTGGCGTGCTTCACGTGCGATGTTGATCGCCATGTCTACGTTGTTACGCTTTGCCATTGAGATCTGTGCTGATGTTGCACGTCCTTCGTTACGAAGTTGACCTAGGCGGTGAGTGAACAACTGTGCTTTGGTGATCTCAGTGATCATCTCAGCTAGTTTCTTCTGCTGTAGTTGGAAACCTGCGATTGGACGATCGAACTGCTTGCGCTCTTTCGCGTAGCGAAGTGCGATATCGTAGCAGTCTAGTGCTGCTCCGATGGCACCCCAAGCGATACCGTAACGTGCAGAATCAAGACAGCTCAATGGAGCTCCTAGTCCGCTGCGACCTGGCATCAAGTTTTCTTTTGGCACCTTCACATCTTCGAAGATGAGCTCGCCTGTATCAGATGCACGTAGGCTCCACTTACCAGTCATTGTTGGTGTAGAGAAACCTTCCATTCCACGCTCCACGATCAATCCGTGGATACGTCCTGATTCGTCCTTAGCCCATACTACGGCTAGGTCAGCGAATGGTGCGTTGGAGATCCACATCTTTGCTCCGTTTAGCAAGTAGTGGTCACCCATATCTTTAAAGTTCGTGGTCATCCCTCCTGGGTTTGACCCGTGGTCTGGCTCTGTCAAACCGAAACACCCTACAAGTTCTCCAGATGCAAGACCTGGAAGGAACTTCTGTCGTTGCTCTTCCGTTCCGTACTTCCAAATTGGGTACATCACCAATGAACTCTGTACCGACGATGTCGAACGCAGTCCAGAATCACAGCGCTCCAACTCTTGCATGATCAATCCGTAAGAGATTTGATCGAGTCCTGCGCCTCCGTATTCTGTTGGGATATAAGGTCCGAATCCGCCGATCTCTGCGATTCCTTTGATCAGATGGCGTGGGAATTTCCCGTCTTCGAACGCTTTTTCAATGATCGGACTTACTTCCTTCTTCACCCATGCACGTGCTGTGTCACGGATTAACTTATGCTCTTCAGTGAGCAAATCGTCCATTAGGTAGTAGTCGTGTCCTTGGTATTGGTCGGTTCTCATAATCCTAAATTTCGGGGGCAAAAGTACGGAATAGTAATCAGCAACGCAGAAGATTGTTCGAAATAAGGAGTGCGGAACGCGGATTGCGGAATGCGGTGCGTGGAACGTGGAACGTGGAACGTGGAACGTGGAACGTGGAACGTGGAACGTGGAACGTGGAACGTGGAACGAAACTAAACTATAGCCCTATTCACTACTTCGAAATAATTATTTACTAATTACTATTCCATCCCGTCCACCGTCTACCGACAACAGTCCACCATTATCTAGCAATCGCCTCGTACCCTTCATCTACCAACAACGGTCCGGTTTGGTAGGCTGAGACCGCAAGTTCGTCGGCGCGCTCATTCATGGGGTCTCCTGCGTGGCCTTTGACCCAGTTGAAACGGACATTGTGTTTCCGGTAGGAGATGAGGAAGCGCTTCCAGAGGTCCGAGTTCTTTTTGTCTTTGTAGTTCTTCTTTTCCCAGTTGAAGACCCAACCTTTTGACACCGCGTCTACCACGTATTTACTGTCTGAGTAGATGACGACCGAAAGCCCATCGCGCTTGAGTGTTTCAAGCACCATGATGACGGCGAGCAGCTCCATGCGGTTGTTGGTTGTCAGGCGAAAGCCTTCACTGAGTTCCTTTCGGTGTTTCCCCCACATGAGGATGGCTCCATACCCACCAGGACCTGGATTTCCACTTGCGCCGCCGTCGGTATAAGCCACTACTTCCATTAAAAGAGCATTTTCGCGTTAGATGAGAACAGTTTGATCGCAATCGCCAAGAGGATAATTCCGAAGGCTTTTCGGAGCACAGCAATTCCCGCGTCTCCTAAGGCTCTTCCGATTCGATCGGTCAATTTTAGCACAAAGAAAACGATGAGCATGTTGGCGATAATAGCCAATCCAATCTCCAATTGAGAGAATTCCGACCGGAGCGAGATGATCGTCGTCATAGTACCGGCTCCCGCAATCAATGGAAAGGCAATTGGGACAATGGTTGCCGTCTTATGCGCTGTTTCATCTTGTTTGAAGAACTCGACTCCAAGCACCATTTCTAAGGCTAGGAAGAACAAGACAAATGAACCCGCCACGGCAAATGAATTGACATCAATCCCGAGGAAGGTGATCAGCTTTTCTCCTATAAACAGGAAGGCAATCATGATACCCAGTGCTACAAGAGAAGCTCGCAGCTCGTTAATATCACCTGCTTTTTTCTTTACATCCAAGATCACCGGAATGGATCCGATGATATCGATAACCGCGAACAAAACCATGGTCACCGAGAAGAAGTTCGTCCAAGTAAATTCCATAATCACGCTTTACATAAGGCTTCCACAATTTGAGGGTAGAAGCGGTGTTCTAATCGCAATACTTTTTTCGCTATCGCGGAAGCGTCATCGCCTTCGTTGATAGCTGTTTTTGCCTGAAACAACAGCTTGCCTTCGTCGTAATTCTCATTCACCAAATGAATCGTCATTCCCGATTCTTTTTCTCCGGCTGCTTTCACTGCTTCATGCACATTCATTCCATACATTCCTTTGCCTCCGTAATTAGGGAGCAGTGCGGGATGAATGTTTACAATGCGGTCTGGAAATGCCCTAAGTAGATTGTCAGGAATTTTCATTAAAAACCCTGCAAGCACTACCAAATCTATGTTTTGGCTCGTTAAAAAAGAGGCAATCTCACCTTCTTCAAGAGCTGAACGATTGAAACTCATCGATGGAATCCCACCCGTTTCCGCGATAGCGTGAACACCCGCAGACTTACGATTCGACAGTACATGAACGACCTCTGCCACTTGACTACCTTTCAAGTGATCAATGATTCGAGCGGCGTTACTTCCTCCACCGGAAGCGAATATGGCAATGCGTTTTTTCATAGAATTCAATGCAAAGCTAGTGCGTTCAGGGAGCTCCTGAATCGCGTCCACAAAAAAGATTCCGACAATTACAGTGAATGAATAATCTCGAGCGCTCTGCGGGTGGCTTGACCATCCCACATTGGTGGCACTTCTCCTGATTTGAAAGTTCCGGCCTCAATTGACTTTACATGACCCATTACCTCATCAATCTCCGCAAGGACATTGGTACCTAGGTCAATAGTGATTGGCCTTTCGGTATTTGGCCTGAGCGTAATACAAGGAAGTTGTCTGAAGGTGGTCTCCTCTTGAATGCCGCCGCTATCAGTGAGCACCCATTTGGCACATTTGATCAATTTCTGGAATTCGAAATAGCCAATGGGTTCGATCAGGTGAATGTCTTTTAAGCCCTCAAATGATGACCACAAACCAAAGTCTTCCATGCGCTTTTTCGTTCGCGGATGAAGCGGCAAAACAATCGAACGGAATTGGCTAATCTCAGTGAGTAGTTGCAGCAATGATCTCAAGCCGGCTTCGTTGTCAACCAATGCCGGACGATGAAAGGTCATTAAAGCGTAGCGTTCCGCCGTTAGGCTTAAATCATCAAGAATAGAAGAAGCATCAATCTCATCTTCGAATGCCACCATGGTATCAATCATCGTGTTACCCACCATATGAATGGCGGCTTCTGATTTGCCTTCAGCTAACAAATGCTTGGTACCGCTGGCCTCAGTTACGAAGAAGTGATCAGTGATTTCATCAGTTAGAATGCGATTGATTTCTTCTGGCATTCCTCTATCGAGGGAACGCAGTCCACTTTCGAGGTGGGCGATCGGAAAACCTGCCTTCTGAGCGGCTAAGGCACCAGCCAATGTGGAGTTCACATCTCCTACCACCATGACTAATTCAGGTTGTAGCTCTTCAAAGAAATTCGCCAAGGCAACGATATTCTCGCCCAACTGCTGTGAAGGGCGACGTTCATTGAGCGACAATACGTGATCAGGTCGCAAACCGAATTGATCGAAGAAAACCGTAGCCATGTTGTGGTCATAATGCTGACCTGTATGCACGATAGAGACGTCGATACCCAATTCAGTACCGACCTTCTTCATTTGCGTCACCTTGATGAAGTTAGGACGCGTTCCAATTACAATGGCGATCTTCTTCACGGTGCGAAAGTAGTCAATGGGAACTCTTTTACGCGGGTTCCGTATAACGAAACATGCGTAAACTCATTTTCACCAGTCTGTTTTTGCTTTCTATCCCAGTGATTGGATTGAGTCAAGATGCATCATTGAATGCGATGATCTCTCCGAATCCTGCTCGAAACTATTGTGAAATCAGCACTTCTGTGCCGGTAGAACTGCGTGTCTTAGACATGCAAGGAAAGGTACTTATTGAAATGGGAAAAGCACGTCATCAAGACGTGGATCTTACCATGATTCCAGAAGGAATCTACTTTGTACATCTTATCGGTGAGAACCAGGTGCAGACCTTGCGTTTGGTTCGTTCTGAGAAGTAATTACTCTTTTGGAATTCGCTCCAAGAGTTCCTTGTAACGATTCAACAACTCTTTTCCTTGAAGCTCTAACATCTCGTAACGCTCGTGATTTACGGCATGTTCAACGTGCGCTAGAGCTTTCGCAAGATTGGAAGCACCTACAATATTGAGCGTTGGGCGCACTGAATGTGCGAGTTCAGCGAGTTTTTCCCAATCTTCAGCCTCGATGGCTTGGCCAATTTTTTCTTCGTGCGACTTCAAATTGTCATTCACTACTTCAAGGAAAGGTGCAAAATCACCGTTCATTTGTTCACGTAGTTTTGACAACCCAGACTCTTGATCAATCTCGACCAAATCTTCATTAGAAATCGCGTGGCGTATGGTCTGATTGAGTGCTTCTGGAGCAAAAGGTTTTGAAAGATAGCCGCTCATTCCAGCATCAAGGCATCGCTGGCGTTCACCGGCAAGGGCATTGGCAGTAAGCGCAATAATTGGCACCATTTGACGGAGTTCTTCGCGAATCAGCTTGGTAGCCGACATACCATCACATTCAGGCATTTGAAGGTCCATCAAAACCACATCAAAGAAGTCATTCTTCAGTGCGTCAACCGCTTCGAAACCATTGACAGCTTCAGTGAGCACCACACCCCATCTCTTCAGAATGGTGCGAGCCAGGAATCTATTCATTTCGTTGTCTTCAACGAGCAAAACACGCACTCCATCCAATTGCTCTATCGTTGCTGTCGCCACTTTCTTGACCTCATTTCCAATTTCGAGTGGAATTTCAAACCAGAAATTCGACCCTTTTCCTTTCTCTGAATCAACGCCGATTTCACCTCCGAATAGATCAACCAATTGACGACAGATGGAAAGACCGAGTCCGGTACCTCCGTATTTACGCGTCACGGTATCATCTTCCTGCGTGAAATCTTCGAAAATTGACCCGAGTTTGTCTTTGGCGATACCTACTCCGGTATCAATCACTTCAACTCGAAGTCGTTCTTTAGACGGTTCGGTGATCTTGATGGTCACACCTCCGTCTTCAGTGAATTTGATGGCATTTCCAGCGAGGTTAGTAATCACCTGAGCTAAACGCACATCATCTCCCACACGCCATTGGTTGATGGCAGGGTCAATATCCGCTTTGATATAGATGTCTTTCACCGTAGCCGTCTGTTCGAGTGCCTTTACGGTGTCATTGACAGTCTTATTCAAATCGAAACGCACTGATTCCAGAACGAACTTACCAGAGTTCAGTTTCGAGACATCGAGTACGTCGTTAATGATCACCAGAAGGTTCTTAGCTGAAGTCACGATCGCTTCTTGGTACTTGCGTTCCTCAATATTCAAGGAAGCTTCACCAAGGAGGCCAGCCATACCCATAATGGCATTCATCGGGGTACGAATCTCGTGACTGATATTCGCCAGGAACTGATCTCGGGCTACAAGTGCAGCTTCAGCATCTTCGCGGGCGGTGATGAGGGCTTCTTCCATCTGCTTACGCTCTGAAATATCAAAGTGTAGGCCAATAGAACCCGTGACTTCACCTTCCGCAGAAACAATTGGCGCTGCAGAGATAATCACCCAGATTTCCTTGCCGTCTTTCCGAACAAGTTTCGCTTCGTAGGCGCCTGCCACCCCTTCTTTCCGGTTTGACATCTGCTCTTGGAACTTCTCTTGCTCATCTTTCGGAACGAATAGCTCAAAGGCACTTTGACCTAAGAGTTCATCTGCTTCATATCCGATCATTTCAACGAACTGGTCATATACCTTGGTAATGTGACCTTCGTTGTCAGTTTCAATCATACCGAGGGAGAGGTTTTCAATGATTCCTCGGTACTTATGTTCACTCAGGGCAATCTGCTGCTCCGCAATTTTACGTCTACTGATCTCAGCACGCAGTACGTCGATTACGCTCAATACATCTTCGCTGTCGAGGTCTTCATTACCCCCGCTCAGATCTTTGATGGAGAACTTCAATGCATCCAACACCAGCTGTGCCTGCGCAGTTTGTTTACGCAGCTCGCTGTTGATCTCAGTCAATTCACGAGAACTGACCTCGGTCGCGTGTTGAAGCAAAGAATAGTTCTCTTCAAAGTGCGCGTACGAGCTTTCCACCACATCAAGGAAAGGCAGCAGGTCGTGCGGAACGTTCTCCAACGACCCGAAATGCTTCCTCAATTGACGAGAAAGTAATCGGCTATATTGTCCCTTATTGACGATCAATTATTCTTCTCTATACGTCGTGATTGTCATCGTCTGGTTGTGCAGAGAACACTCTACTTTACCATTAACTGGAGTAATCTCTCCATTGCTGTAGAATCCTGAGTAACGTGGTTTCTCTCCGAAGAAATCGCATACTGCTTCCACTTCGTCTTCTACACGCTGACCAAGCACCATTTTACGTCCTACACAGCTAATCATTAGCACGAAATCAGGGCTTTCACCATCAATCGATTGTAGTCCGAATTGTGCTGCCTTTTCGGCTCCTTCTACCAATCGGTCGAAGTTGGCCATCATGAAGCGAGCTTCTTTTCCTTCAGGAATGTCTCCCGCAAAGGTCATCGTTCCTGTTTCATCGTCGATACTCAGAATCGTACGCACCAGAGTGACATCTCCTTCCACATAAATGTTCAATGGGAATAGAAGCGCTGCTCCTGGGAGGTCTTTCGCCTTATCCCCAAGGTAGTCTTTGTAGATCTCCAATGCTGGCTTTCCGTCAAGTTCATGGAGCACGTTACCTTCTGACTTGGTAATGCGACGAATAGGACCGAATTCGTCCCAACCACCCATCGAACCGTGTCCGATCTTGATGCTGCTTCCATAGAAACCGATCACCACAACATTTCCTGATTCAGGAGTGCCGTTTAGACCAACGAAAGTCTTTGTGAATCGACCTGCATCTGCTGCAAGACCGCCAGTCACAAGCACACCTTCAGGAAGGCTACCGTTCAAACCAGCTACCAGCTGATCACCGTTTACCTTCGAACCGTCAGAAATCACCAATACGTGACGCAAGTCAGTCGTATCAAACTGTTCTCCGAGTTTTTGTCCGAGATCGCGGCTGTCAGGAGCAACATCAACCGGCAGCATGTGCGCTACGATCTCCGTGTTGTCAAACTGAAGGAGGTTTGCGATGATGGTTTCATCGTTTACTTCATCGTTGTCAATTTCTCCCGCAGTGGAAGCCATTACGATGTTTGCCTCTGGGAAATTAGAGCGAAGGTGCTCATAATGAGCGTTTTCGAACACTACATCAATCCCTCCGAAGGCTAAGACCAGCTGTGGATTTGGAGCTGATCCGTCTGGGGTCGTCCATCCTCCGGATGCCGACCATCTCATTTGAGAAACATTCATAGTAATTGGTTTTTCAGAGCTCCTCGTTCTTCAGCATTCGATAAATCGTGGATTTACCGATATCTAGCTTCCGAGCAACGAGCAAAACGTTGTTGTCGTATTTGTCTAAAAAGTGCTTGATAATACTCGTGGTGTACTCTCTCAAGGAACGCTCTTCGGAAAGTAATCCGGAGATTCCTCGGGTAGAGGTGAATGTGATATCGTCAGATTCAATGACTCCATTGCTCGACATCACCGCAGCCAGCTCCATCAATGCCTTCAACTCACGAACGTTCCCAGGGAAGGGATACTTCAATAACTTCTGACGTGCTTCTTCTGTGATCTCTACATTACCTAATCCGTTGTCTTTGCTGAATGCATCCACAAAGAATCGGGCAAGCATGAGAATATCATTTCCTCGCTCTCGGAGCGGAGGAAGGATGATTGGGAGACCTAATAAACGGTAGTAGAGGTCTTCCCTGAAATTTCCATTTTCAACCTCTTCAGAGAGGTTTTTGTGTGTTGCAACGACCAAGCGAACATTCACTTTTTTCGTTGCGTTCCCACCAATTCGAGTAATCTCTTTTTCTTGGATCGCGCGCAGTAGTTTACTCTGCATTGCTGGATCCATCTCACCAATCTCATCAAGGAAGAGTGTTCCACCATCGGCTTCTTCAAACTTTCCTTTACGCGCAGTTTCAGCACCGGTGAAGGCACCTTTCTCGTAACCAAAGAGTTCACTTTCGATCAACTCTGAAGGAATGGCCGCTACGTTAACCGCAACAAATGGCTTCTTCTTTCGGGTTGAATTGTAGTGGATTCCCTTGGCAACAACTTCTTTACCTGTACCTGTTTCTCCATTGATGGAAACGGTAATGTTGGTATTCACCGCTTTCTCCATCAGCTTCTTCACTTTCTGGATAGGCTGGCTCGTACCAATAAGGTTGGCAAAATCATAACGCGCACCGATCTCCTCTCGAAGTCCTTCAAGCTCGGCTTGTAGATCTTTCTTCTCGCGGATATTCTTTACAACGTTCCAAAGACGATCTTTTGCGTCGTCATCTTTCACGATGTAATCATAAGCCCCTTCACGAAGGAGGTTCACGGCTGTCGAGACATCCTCCTGACCAGAGATCACTACCACAGGAATTTCTGCATCAAACTGCTTGATTTGACGCAGTACTTCAATACCGGTCATGTCATCAAGAGAGTAATCAAGAGTCACCAACGACGGGCGTTTGTGCAGATTCTTGATACAGTCTTTACCTGAAGTGAACTTCTCTACGTTGTATTCTGGATTCAGCTTGAGCAAATACTCCAGAACTTCCCCGTACCAGAGGTCGTCTTCGACAATAAATATGTTGAATGGTTGTGCCATTAGTTGTCTTCCTTTGGGAATACAGTCTCAAATGTACACGCATGATTTAAGGCGTGGGTAAGAACGTGTCCCCTATAGAATGTCAGATTAGCCCTACGATGTAATAATGTTAGCAAGGCTTAATCTACATCAAAATCACCAACCGTTGAAACGCCAGTGCAACCATTTGATACAAGTGTAAGTCTTACCTATGAAACACTTCAACTTCAGGACTTATGAATCAAAACAGCCAATACCAAGAGCATGGTAAGGATCGCGATCCTTACGATTTCAGTGGTCCGTTGTGGGAGAAGTATCACAAAGAGGTGCGAAGTAGAGCTCGCTTTCCTCGTGGATACAAGGAAGTAACTATTTACAGCTAACAACCCACACGACCGCTTTACACCAAACGTATAGAGCATTTAAGAACAAAAAAGCCGGCTATAGCCGGCTTTCTTAGTTTAGAAACTTACCGTTCCTAAGTCTTTCAATTCTTGTTCTTTTCGGTCGATGGCTTTTTCGATTTCACCGAGTCTTTCCGAAAGCTCTATGCTCAATGGGTCGTCTGGATGCTCTCGTTCCATTTCGCTGAGAATTCGTGCATTCACTTGATAGAGAATGCTCAAATCTTCGGTTACCTGGTCGAAGTAACGTCCGTCTAGACTCAAGAAGTATTCAATCTCACTTTCGAAGACAGTGAATAGTCGATCACTCAACTCCGTAGCCAATTCTTTGGCTTGAGCGCGCTCTTCAGCTGATAGGTTCGACTGACGCAACGAATCTGGCTCTCCAGATAGGTTGATCAACGCCTCAGCTACCGGAAGAAGTACGCGGTCATATTCTACGTTCTTTTCTGGCGTTACTGTCAGAAGCTTGTTCAATACGTTCAACGCACGATCATCTTCAGAACGAATCATCAACTCTTCCGCCAAGTTTGTCAACTGAAGGCGAAGGTTAGTGGTCATACGACGGTTGTTCTCATCCATGTAGATGCCCGTTGTATCATCCATATTACCCCATTGGAATTCGTTCATTACGAGGTCGTACATCTTGTCTGCAGCGAATCCACCAAGAACGTTCGGGTTTTGGCTCTTCGGATATTTGATTGGAACCAAACGGTAAGCCAACCCTTCTAGTCTGAAGTAGTCTTGTAGACCTACGTATGAGTCAGGACCAGTAGTTACCGCGAAGTAAATTGGACGCTTCCAATCGTTGTTGCGGATCAACTCCATCACCATATAGTGGTTCTTCAAGATGTATGGCTTTGGGCGTCCGCGCTGGTCAGTAATGGTCCATTCGATAGCGTCTACAATTTTGTCTGCTTCATCTTTCCCAACAACACCTTCATCTACAACCGTCGCTGAATCTACTTCCATACGGAAGCTGTGTGATGGGAGATAATTGTAGCCTCTTCCTTCACCGTAATCAACCATTTTGCTGTCATCAAGCGACGTGCGCATTGCGCTTTCCAAATCAACGTATGGGTTTGCAGGGTTCGCTGGATCTTCCAAGAGTACGATATCACGGGTACCTTGACGGTACTTCTCTTCTTCCATGTAGATCTGAACTGGATCAGACTTGTATGCCTTACGCTTCATTTGGTCAACATACCAATCGGTATTCAGAAGGCTCAAGTTGACGATACGAACATCCGTTCGGTAACCTTCCACCTCTTGAACATACCAAAGTGGGAAGGTATCGTTATCTCCATTGGTAAAGATGATGGCATTTTCCTCTAAGGAATCGAGGTAATTCTTCGCAAAATCGACTCCTGTCTCACGTTTGGCACGCGAGTGATCATCCCATCCATCAGCAGCCATCACTAGCGGTACGATCAAACATAAGACTGCCGGAACAGCCGCCCTGACGACATTGCTGGTCGCAATGGTTTGGAGCAGCATTGATATTGCCAGCAAGGCAACAGCGATTCCGCTCATGTAGAGCACGCAGTAAGAGAATGCGTTATCGCCACCAGAGATGTTTTCGATGGTGTAAAATACCAAGCCTGCACCGATCGACATTCCTGCTACTACACCAAGGTCTTTCCACTTCATCTCGCGAGCAGCCCAGTACAATCCGTATACTCCCATACCTATCCACATCGCGAAGGCATAGAAGGAACCTACGTAGGCGTAGTCACGCTCACGTGGTTGCAATGGGTACTGGTTCAAGTAGATCACAATCGCCAATCCTGTCATCAGGAATAGAAGCGCCACAACCAAGAACTCTCGAGGAGATCTCACCAATTGGAAAATCAATCCAATCAAACCGAGGATTAATGGGAACAAGAAGAACTTGTTCAAACCTTTGTTGTTCTGCGCATTGATTGGCAGATTATCTCGGTTTCCGATGCGTTGCTCGTCGATGAAATCGAGTCCTGTCAACCAGTTACCATCAAGGAATGAACCATGACCTTGGTTGTCATTTTGCTTCCCAGCGAAGTTCCACATGAAGTAACGCCAGTACATCCAGTTTACTTGATAATCCATGAAGAATCGCCAGTTTTCACTGAAGCTTGGTGTGAGCTCACCGTACATTCTATCCAACTGAGAACGGATCTGCAATGCACGCGTGTAATCATCTTGATTGCCCGTTGCATTCGCGCGCATGATTGACATACGCTCTTCCTGTTCTAGGCGGCGTTTCGTTTCCTCCATACGCTCCACATAGGTACGTCCTACGGTCACGTTTTCAGAAAGAATATCAACGACGTACATCGATACCGCTTGAAGCATACGCTCATCATCAAGCACTGCTAGCTGATCAAACTCTCTTGTTTGATCGTTGTAGATCAAAAGTTCGTTCGCTGCGCGGACCTGAACGATGTCGTTTGCTTTCAGTTTGTAGGTACCGAAGAGTCTCGTCAAGGTGCGTTGCAGATTTCGCTGATCCATTCCAGCACCTAGGATGTCTTTTTCAATGTGGTAAGCGAACTCCTCACGGCTCATACGGTAGTCTTCTACCAGCGGTGATTCGTAAACGCGTTCTACATTCCAGTCTTTGTAGTTACTCCATTGTTTGTACTCACGTTCGTGGTTCGCTTGCGAACTATACATACGTGGGAAAATCGTTGTGAAACGGCTATCGTAATTCGGGATACTCCCTTTCTTCTCACCACTATCAACGTATTCCTCTACGATGAAGAACTTGCCTTGATTTTCGGCTATAAACTTTTCTGCTTCGTACTCCCAACGGAATGATTTCACTCGTTGTTCGCGTGTACCTCGCTGCTCTTTTACCGAGTAGCTCTTTACCCAAGTCGCATTTCCATCGCTGTATGGATCTTCCTGATCTGTAGGCGTATTCCAGTACTGACCAGAAGCTAGTGGACGATCACCATATTGCTCACGGTTGAGGTAAGACAGCAGCGTGAAGAGGTTTTCTGGGTTGTTCTCATCCATCGGTGGATTGGCCGATGAACGGATAACGATCATTGCGAAGGTAGAGTACCCAATCAGTACGACTAGGATACTCAGTGCACCTACGTTCACTGCTCGCCAGTTCTTCTTGTGTGAGAACCAAATCAATGCTCCGATAACTCCAAGAACAAGCAGGGCATACACGATGACTCCGGTGTTGAAGCCCATGCCTAGATCATTCACGAAGAAGAGTTCAAACTTCGCCGCCAACTTGATGAATCCTTGGACGATTCCGTATTGGACGAAACCAAGGATGGCAATGGAAATAGCTCCTGTTAGGAGGATTCCAACTAGGTTCGGCTTGTAGCGTTTGAAGTAGTATACATAGGCTATCGCCGGAATCGCAAGAAGGTTCAAGAGGTGGACCCCGATGGATAGTCCCATGAGGTAGGCAATCAAGATGATCCAACGCAGTTCTCCTCCGCGGTCAGCGAGGCTTTCCCATTTCAGAATGGCCCAGAAGACGACGGCTGTAAAGAGCGACGACATGGCGTAAACCTCACCTTCTACGGCACTAAACCAGAAGGAATCACTGAAGGTATAAGCCAGCGCACCCACGGCTCCCGAAGCCATGATAGCGATGGTTTTTCCGCTATCTAGTTCACCTGATCTGCTCGCAATTTTGCGTGCAAAGTGGGTGATACTCCAGAACAAGAAGAGGATGGTGAATGATGAACACAAGGCGCTCATCACGTTAATCGTTGTTGCGGCATACTCTGATGGCACGAACATCGAGAAGAAGCGTGCGACCATCATGAAGAACGGTGCACCCGGCGGGTGACCTACTTCAAGTTTGTATGCAGATGCGATGAACTCTCCACAATCCCAGAAGCTGGAAGTTGGTTCAATCGTTGAAAGGTAGGTGAGCGTGGCTATCAGCCATATTCCCCACCCAGTGTAGTTGTTGATCTTGGTATACGTCATGCTTGGCGTAATGGTGCTCGTTGGCAATGGGCGAATTTAGTAATAAGAAACCAGCCTACCCACCCCGAATTCCTAATGCATGTGAATGGAATTCAGTGAATTGTTAAGATGCCCTAAATACAAGCACAAAAAGAGGGGCCATAAGCCCCTCTCCTTATCACCTTAACCAAATCAGTGAATAACCTGGAATCGCTGCGTCAGGACTTTGGTATTGCCTTCTATTCGAAGAACATACGCACCGCTTTCCAAGTGGCTAGTATTCAGTTTAAGCACACCGAATTCATTCAAATTTCCTTGTTCGACTAAACTTCCTTTGCTATCGAAAATCATCCATTGGTCGTTGTTGCCATTCGGGTAAACAACATTCAATGTTTCATTTACTGGATTAGGGAAGAGAGAAAGTGATTCCAATTCCGCGCTAGCGATATCAGTAGCACAATCATCATTCACACCCATTTCAATGGTAACTGTCTGGTTCAAGAAGTCAATGTCATACTCAATTGGCAAGCCGTTATCGATGAAGATCGCGAGGTAAAGCGCGAGGTCTTCAAACTCTTCAAGCGACATCGTCACCTGGTAACATCCATCAGGCACACATAGCTCTAGAATCGTTGAACCACACTCTTCTTGGATCGTGATCAAGCCTTCTAATTCGAAACCAAGGCCTTCAATGATGTACTCGATATCGACGTCTACATCCAATTCATCAATGGCGTCAAAGTAGATGACCACTGGAGTACAATCGAATTCATCAGCAACCACGATGTTCACACATTCCCAAACTCCTTCAGGACATTCAGGCGTCTCATAGAAGGCGCAGATCTCGTACTGACCGAAAGCGTTGAACTCATAATCAAAGAGGTTTCCGCTTTCTATCACTTCATCGTTGATCGACCACCAAACCGTGGCATTATCTGGGGCATTCGCTTCGAAGAGGTAAGTTGTTCCCTCGATCAATTGGTAGTCTACCTGAAGGAAACAATCTGTTTCTTCTTCGCAACCATCAATTCCAAAGTCGAAGCACAACACAAGGTCTTGGCAGAATGGATCATTGTAGACCGCGCATCCTGTGTAGTAACCATTTTCGCTGACGATTACGTCTAGGACACTTCCTCCTTCATAGGTGACTCCATTGACTTCCCACAACACCTCAGCATTTGGATCAGCTTGTGGAATTTCAAGGAAGACTTGGCATCCGTCAACCCAAGACTCCACGTAGTATGGACATTCACATTCTTCGACGTAGAATTCAGTGCACCATTCTACTTCGCCTTCACAAGCTTCAGACTCGTAGCCAGCGCATACTGTGTGCCATCCCGGCTCAAGCAAGAAGGTTGCTGACATTCCTTGTCCGTAGTACTCATTGTCAAGCCAGATTCCTGGAATAACTTCCCATGGAAGGTTTCCGCCTAGTTCTAGCAACCACACGTCGCAAGTCAAGGCTTCCACTTCACCGTAGAGGGTACAATCTTCGGTTTCAAAGCAGCCTTCTGGTACTTCAATCGTGATGCATTCAGTAGTTCCGAACGGACATTCAGGCGTTTCGATTCCCGCGCAGATCGTGTAGACCCCTGCTTCTTCTGGCATAAAGGTGAATGCGTTTCCTTCACTTTCGATGTTCTGTCCTTCAACCCACCACCAGATTGGTGTATTTGGATCATATGTTGCCCCTAAGAACACAAACGGACCGCAGTCATCATTCATCGTGTAAGTGATCTCTAGGAAGCACTCATCAGAGAAACAGTCTTCTTCGAAAACGGTGCTGTAACACCATTCTTGCGTTCCACATTCTTCATTTTCGTAGACGAGACAGAACTCGTAGTATCCTGCATATTCTGGGTCGAAGAATAGCGCTAGTTCGTTTTCAGAAACGAGTTCACCATTCACATACCAGCCGTAGTTGTCAGATGGTACGGTTGCTGCATCGAAGATGATCGAGCAGTCCATTTCAGTGACATACACATCTACGTCACATGAATTCACACAGTCTTCAACGTAGATCGTCGTGCAGGCGTAGACACCTTCACATTCATCGCTCCAGAACTCTACGCAAACATCGTAGCTACCTGGCTCATCGAATTCGTGCGTAATGAAGTGACCTCCTTCCATGACAGTTCCATCTCCGAAAGACCAGATGGCTTGCTCGCCTTCTTGGAATGATCCGATTTCAAAGGCCCATTCACCGCAGTTGCCACCAGCCCAAATTTCTGGATCAGGACAATCACCTTCAGGATACCCTAGGGTACTTTCCACACAGAATTCAAAGACGATGTATTGATCTAACTGGATCAGATTCGTCACTTCAACCAAGCCCAAGACGCCGCCAAGGCCTACGCTGAACGATTCGCTATCCAATTCCCCGTTAGGGTTAAAAACTTCATAGATATAGCAGCCTTCTTCAAGACAGAAGTCAATGAATGCAACAGGATCGTCTTCTGAGAACTGCTCAATTCCATTAAGCAAGACTTCTTCTTCAGCTGTGTACAACGTCCAGTCAACATATACGGGACCGCCTTCGCTGACCCAGCTTGTCATGCTTCCTTGTACTTCGGTGCACTCTTCAACGCATCCTTCAGCGTATAGCGTCACGCATTGTTCGGTTGAACAATCTTCAGACTCGTAGGTCACGCAGAGTTGGTATGCTCCATTGTTTGGAAGATTCACGTTCGTGAACCCTGAGCTCTCCATGTAAAGTTCTTCATCGAGGTACCAATTCACTCCGCTCTCGTCGTAATCTCCATCGAGACTCACGAAGAAAGAACCACAGTCGAACTGATCAACGATAATTTCAAATTCGCACTCTTCAGAGAAACAGCCTTCAGGAACTTCAACCGTGTAGCAAGTCACATTTCCCCAAGGACAAAGTTCAGATTCGTTCGATGCACAAATTGTGTACTCACCTGGCTCATCTGGACTGAACGTGAAGAAAGGTCCTTCGTTTTGGATATTCAATCCTTCAACCCACCACCAAATAGGCAGGTCAGGATTCTCGTTTTCGCCGTAGAAGACGAAGGCGCAGTCTGTTTCTTCGACAACAGTCACATACAACTCGCAGCTCTGAGCGAAGCACTCTTCCGAAGGCGTGTAGTTGTAGCACCACTCTTGTCCACCACATTCAATAGATTCGTAGACAAAGCAGAGATCATAAGTTCCATAAACCTCGGGAAAGAAGCTAAATCCTAGATCCATCTCTGAAACAAGTAATCCATCAACGTACCATCCGAACCAATCTGCATTGGTCCAATCCACGTCGAATTCAATACCGCAATCAAATTCAGATACAAATACATCAACCTCACATTCATTAAAGCAATCGATCGTAATCGTGTTACAAATGGTTGTCTCACAATCATCTGAAATAATCGTTGCACACACCTCGTAAACGCCTTCGTTCCAGAAGTCAAACATGTATGATTCATTGCCTTCGAAAGTATCAAAGCCTGTAGCCTCCCAGATAACAGGACCTTCATAACCGTCCACTGCAGCGATGTATACCGCACACTCCTCACCGACTTGTTGGAAGCTGATCGTTTCCGGACATTCCTGAGCAAAACAGCCTTCAGGAACTTCAATAGTGAAACAAGAAACGTCTCCCCAAGGGCATAGTTCAGATTCGTTGGAAGCACAAACAGTGTATACCCCCGCTTCTTCAGGCATAAAAGTGAAGTAAGAGCCTTCGCTTTGAATGTTCAACCCTTCTACCCACCACCAGATTGGGAGTTCAGGATTTTCGTTTTCGCCATAGAACAGGAATGGACCACAATCTGTCTCTTGTTCTAAACCTACGTACAGCTCACAGTTATCAAAACAGTCGATGGTGATCGAAGTACAAATGGTCGTCTCACAGTCATCGGTCAAGATCGTTGCACATACGTCGTAAACACCTTCGTTCCAGAAGTCGAACATGTATGATTCATCTCCGTCAAACGCTCCAAAACCTGTAGCATCCCAAATGACAGGTCCATCATAGCCATCAACGGTAGCGATATACACAGCACACTCCTCTCCTACTTGTTCGAAGCTAATCGTCTCAGGACAATCAACCGCCGGTGCCGAAACACAGAACTCAATGGCTAGTCCTAGGTCGAGCATTGAAATCATCAAATCATTGATTTCACCGTTGTCTGATTCAAGGTAAGCTTCGATACCTAGTGGATTGAAAAAGCCATTCACCTCAGCGTTTAAGGTGTAGCATCCCGGTTCTAAGCAAAGCACTTGATCGTAGTACGGATCGTTCATCGAATATTGGGCAACCCCTGATTCGATGAGGGTATTCTCGTTATCTACTAACTCCCAGAAAACCGCTTCGGGCCCGCCTTGGGCGATGTAGCTATCGAGACCTAAGTAAACATTGTAGCAATCCTGAGATAAGACAGGAAAGCAAAGCATTAGCAATGCAAGAGACAGTATAGTTCGTTTCATCGTTTTTTTGTTAGCTCAGCTTGCGCCGTTCCCCTGTAAGACCTGAGCTTTCGAAAAAACGTTGCACAAAAAAGCCGACAAAGTTGTCGGCTTAATAAAAGGAGTTCAATATTTTCAGTCTTCCGTAACGAAGCGTTCGTCCACCTCCATCACATGCCCGCAATTGTTGCATGTTCTCAGCTCTTTTGAGGCATAAAACTCATTGAAACGAGGCAAGAAATCTTTCTCAATATTCGATAGAGGGAAGTAGGTTTCGTGCAGTTTGTGATTACAATTATCGCAGAACCATAGGAGTCCATCTTTCCCTTCGTAAGAAGCACGCTTACGCTCAATCACTAGTCCGATAGAGCCCTCTGAACGCATTGGTGAATGCGGCACCTTTGCTGGGTGTAGGTACATATCGCCTGCTTTCAACGGAATATCTACCGCCTTGCCATCTTCTTGGATGCGTACGTTGATCTCCCCCTCAATTTGATAGAAGAGCTCTTCCGTTTCGTTGTAGTGGTAATCCTTGCGCGCGTTTGGTCCGGCAACGATCATTACAATGTAATCGCCGCTTTCTACATACATGTTTTTATTTCCAACCGGAGGCTTGAGTAGTTCTCTGTTTTCTTCGATCCACTGAAGGAGGTTGAACGGACGTCTAATGGGCATGACTAGAGATTTTCCCGTAAGGTAAGAAGGAATGCTTGAACTTGGAACTACCGCTGCCTGCGGGCAGGCACACTGACCAAATAAACTCCGACGAAGATTGCGAGCGCACACAAGATTCGTTGCCAATTGATGTCGCCTGTATAGTCTTCCCCACCAAAGCTGGCGAAGATGTAGGCGAAGATTCCTGCTAACAATGGTTGGAGGTAGATGTACACACTCACTACCGTTGGCTGAACCGTCTTCAAGGCGTAGATATTCATCAAGTAGACCAAGAACGTAGTACAAATCACCACATAGAATACACCCAACCAATGTGAAGAGGTAAAGCTACTCCAGTCAATTGCCATGAATTGATTGAAACCAATAGGAGCCACCAAGATGAGTCCCATGGTAAACACCCATGTAATGACAGTGACGGGTTTATACTTAACCATCAACGGCTTGACCAACACAAGGTAGATACCATATGACAGCGCATTGATCAGGATCATTACATCTCCCTGCCAACTGATTTTAGCGCTCCCTTGAAGTAAGAGCAACACAATTGCTCCAGCTGCTCCTAGGAAGATTCCAGCTAGTTTTCTCGAAGTGATTCGGGTCTTCAGTATGATCGCTGACACCACCAGAACCAGAATTGGGTTACTCGTCATAATGATGGACGCATTGACCGGAGAGGTCGCATTCAACCCATTGAAAAAGAACAACTGATTGGTCGCCACGCCAGTGAGTCCACACAAGGCTAGTCGGACAAGGTCTTTCTTATCGATCTTCTCGTAACTGAGGAGATAGACAATCCAAAATAAAACTGTCGCTGCAGAAACACGGATGAAGATAAAGCCAGATGGACCAATTAAGTCAGGCATCAAACCTTTAGCCACCAAGTAATTCGCACCGTAGATAACGGCTACGAAGAATAGCAGTATGTGTGCTACAAGCTTTTTTGACATTAGCCAATTGCTTCGGCGGCGCCTTGAACCTGAGCCTTAGCACTACCGATAAAAATCTTGTCGTCAATTACGATCACTGGTCGCTTCAGGAAAGTGTACTCATCAATAATGAGTTGACGGTAATCGTCTTCAGTCAAGGTCTTATCTGCTAATCCCATGGAACGGAACTTCATTGAACGACGTGAAAACAAAGCTTCGTATGAGCCTGCCAACGACTTCATGTGATCTACTTGTTCAAGAGTCATCTTGTCGAACTTGATGTCCTGCATTTCGATGTCATTTCGGTCTTTTAGACCAAGTTCCTTGATAATACGCTGATTAGTATTACAAGTAGAAAGGTGATAGATCTTTTTCATGTCAATTTGCTCTTGATGTGACTAACCAGTGCTGCTAGTCCTTGTTCAAAGCTCTCATTATTATTCACCACAAGGTCGCATTGATCCTTGTATGGCTCCAAGTACTTCTGATCGGCCGGTCTTACGTGATTTGCCCATTGATAACGCACTTCATCTTCAGGGTAACCTCGCTCTTTTGCATCTCGATCAATGCGTCGTTGCAGACGAATGTCAGCATCAGCATCGATATACACCTTGAAATCAAGCATCTCTCGTACTCCGGCATAATGAAGCACAAACAGGCCTTCGCTGATCACTACTGGAGTGGGCTCCACGCGAATCATGGCAGGGGTAATTGCTGGATTATTGAAGGTGTATTCGAGGCGTTCAATGGCTTGACCTGATTTCAATACTTCGAGGTCTCGAACGAATTCATCTCCATAGATCGATTCCGGAAGATCGAAATTCATCCACCCATTTTCGTCTTTGGGTTGTTCTTCGGCCGGACGATAGTAATTATCCTGTGATACGAGGCTAAGCTCTTCTTGACCAAAGCTGTCAAGCAAGGCATTCAGGAAGGATGTTTTCCCACTGGCGCTGCCACCTACGATTCCGATGAGATACGGCTTTTTCACGCCGCAAAGATAAGCTTACTGTCGACGTAGTGATTGCTTTTTGATCTCGTCGACCAAAGACTCCAGGGCCACATCATAGTCTTCAATCAAAATGAAGGACCCATGGCCTTCTTCCGCCACCTTCTCTAGGGTTTCGATGGCATAAGATTTTGATCGAATCCCCACCACGGTTGTCTTCACATCCTTCTTGCGGTTCTTGTCAGCCATCTTCAGAATCTGCGGACTGTCGCGTTTAGTAAAGGCGCCATCGGTGGTTACGATGACTTCGTTGTTTCCCCCTTCGATGAAGTATTCGTTTGCGAGTTCATAGGCGTCTCTGAAGCCCTTCGCTCCCGAAGTCATTCCACCAGCTTCGAGGGCTTTGATGGCTGATTCCATCTCCCCTTTCCGATCTGCGGAAGTCATATCAAAGACCACTTCGGTTTTTGAGGCATAGCTGATTAAGGCTACCTGATCAATCGGACGAAGAATACCGATCATTTCCAGCATAGATGCCTTTAACAGATCTAGCTTTCCACTTTGATTCATTGACTGCGAAACGTCAACCAAGAAGACAATGCTGTTCGGACGGTATTGATCTTCAGGAAGGTCAGCGCTTGTGACGAGAATAGGTTCCTCCTCCGCTGACTCCACCACTACCGGCTCCATATCTACTGGACCAATTCGAATCACAATCGTCTCCTCACTTTCAACAGTCCACTCTTCTTCTAATTCTTCCTCTAATTCTAACTCTTCCTCTTTCTCTTCCTTTTCAAGCTCGAGCTCGAAGTAGTTATTCCGTCGGTTGATATAACTCGTTGAATCCGTGCTGAGGTACCCTTCCGCGCTAGCGACCATAAAGTAATAGCCAATAGGCACCGGCTCAGTATACACGCCTTCACGATCAGTGCGCACATCACGTTGCAACACCCCTTGCTCAATCAATCTGACGCGGGCATTCTTAATGGGTTTTCGCGTTTTTTGATCAATTACTTTGACCATGAACGCATCATCCTCACAACAATCATCAGGACGTTCTCTGAAACTCGGACAAGCGGGATTATCCCCTCGATCAACGTAGTTTACTTCTGCCCGCAACTTGATCTTTATTGGCTCTTGCATCGACGAGAAATAGATCTCAAGCTCATCATTGTACGCTCCCTTATTTCTTGGGTTAAACTTCACGCGCAGCGTAATAGTACTATCTGCCGCTACCTGTCGATGTGACCAAAGGGTGGAGTAATAATTCTCGCTTTTCGTGCGCAAAACGAAGGCACCGTCATTGCCGTTGTTAGTGAATTGAATATCCACCACGCGGTCTGTGGTACGTTCAACCTCTCCAAAATTGTGTTTTTGGATCGAGGCTTCTATTTGCGCTAGCGCGGAATGGCTAAGCAAGATAAATATGAAGATGAGCAGTCTTCCTTGCATGATGTTTTAACGTTCGCTATCGCGGAATGGTATGCAATTACTGTTCCGAGGACTGGATAACAAGGTCAGCAATGCTTCTATCATTCGCTAATCGCGGAACTTTATTCTGTCCTCCTAGCTTGCCTCTCATACGCATCATACCTTCAAATGAGCCGCGTTTCACCGATCGAATTTTGCATGTCCGAAGTACACTTCCTGTGATGAGATCTTTGTAATAGACATTCTGATCACACATGTTTTCGTCAAGAAGAGCTGCAAACTGCTCAAGAGAAGCTGGCTCCTCTTCGAACTCAATCAACCATTCGTGAAACGGAAGACCTTCTGATGGATTGACTTCAGGCGCTACGTGGAACTCACGTACTTGTGCTGGCATTTTCTCTACTGCATAGGTCAGGGCGCGTTCTACCTCTTCTGCAATTACGTGTTCTCCAAAAGCAGAGGTGAAATGCTTGATTCGTCCGGTCACCTTAATCTTTGGCGGATCAAGCGATACAAAACGCACGGTATCTCCGATGCTGTAACTCCACATGCCGGCATTGGTATTCAGAATCACGGCGTAATTCACCCCGATCTCAACTTCCGCTAATGAAAGTCGCGGTGGATTGTTATCGAAGTACTTATCTGCTGGAATAAACTCATACCAAATCCCTGAATCGAAGGTTAACAAGAGTCCTTCCTCTTCTTGGGAGTTCTGGTAGGCGATAAATCCTTCACTGGCAGGGTAAGTCTCAATGGAAGGAATCTCTTCTCCTATCAGCTCTAGGAAACGCGCTCTGTACGGTTCAAAGTTCACCCCTCCCCATACCATGAGTGAAAAGTTCGGGAAGATCTCTTTGATGTTCGCCTTACCTGAACGTTCTACGAGACGTTCGAAATACATCTGAAGCCACGAAGGAATTCCCGAAATCAAAGTCATGTTCTGATCAATGGTCTCATCTATCACTGATTCTAACTTCGTCTCCCACTCTTCAATCATGTTCGTTTCCATCGAAGGCAAACGGTTGCGCTGGAGGTAGCCAGGCACGTGGTGGGCTACAATGCCTGAAAGACGACCAAACGGAATACCGCTTTCTAACTTCTGTAGTTCAGGACTTCCCTGGAGGAAAATCATTTTACCGTTCACAAATTCAGCCTTACCCGTCTCTGCGATGTATGATAGCAATGCATTTCGGGCTGAACCGATGTGGTTAGGCATAGACGCCTTAGTAAGCGGAATATACTTCGTTCCTGAGGTAGTGCCGCTGGTTTTGCAGAAGTACAATGGCTTCCCAGGCCAAAGTACGCTGTCTTCTCCTTTCACTGCGCGATCAACGTATGTTTTGAGCACCTCATAATCGAGCACAGGAACAGCTTGTCGGAATTCTTCTGGGGTATTGATCTGATCAAAGCGATGATCCTTTCCGAAGGCCGTTTTGCGTCCTTGGGTAATAAGCATTTCAAATTGCTTCTCTTGCCAGTAGACAGCACGTCGCGACTCACGCGCCACTTTGGCCGCTACCTGACGAGCAAAGGGCTTACTTAATGCAGATTTGATCCCCATAGGGCGCAAAGGTGAAGAAAAAAGCCGCTTACTCGGAAGTAAGCGGCTTTCAAAGCGGTCATGAACGGTTAGTGTCGTACGATCACCATTTCGTTCACACGTGTTTTATCTGTTTGAATCGTAATCACGTACCAACCATCAGCCCATGCGTCAGTGCTGACTTGGTGGCGTTGCGTCCCTGCAGGAAGATTCCCAAGGGCCTTCTCTTCAACGATCTGTCCGAGTTCATCGTAGACGATGAGTTGGACATTTGACGAACCTTCTAACTCGTAACTGACATTAAGCTGCGCATTAGCAGGGTTCGGGTATACATTCAATTCGATGTCTTGAGCAGTAGCTTCTTCGATGTTGCTCACAGGTCCGAAATTCATACGTACCAATGGCGTACGCACAAGGTAGAACCAGCTGTTCGGGAAGAAGCGTACCATAGATGTCAATGCTGGAGAATCTCCACTAATCGGGAAGAATACTTCAGACGGACCTGCCGTCGTTCCAGCCATCACCAAGTAAGCTGAATCCTGGTGGAGTTCAACTGGCTCTGGGAATGGGATGGTCATGACATTGTTATCGCCTACGTTGTTGTATGAATCAGCAATGATTCCAAATTCATCTGTAGAAGCGATTTCAGTAGCTGAGATTGAGTTGTCAATCGATACCGAGTAGATGCGTGCATAAACCGTTGCATTTGGGTCAGAACCCACACCTACACCGATTGAAACTGATTCTACGGCCTGATCATCCGACGTGATTACGAAGAAGTTTCCTACCTCGTACGTCTGTCCAGCGTATGCTTGATCCGGAATGTAGATCCCTTCAGTTGACAGTCGGTCACGTGCGTAAACTACGTCTGTCACCTCAAAATCACGAATAACGTGGTTGTCATCTGGTGAATCTTCTTCTTCGTTTTGAGTCAAATTGAAGTGCGCTGTGTATGGCGCCATATCAGGACCCAACTGATGTGCATCAGCGCGGAAGTTCCAGAACTCGTCAGTATCTAGATCTGTCGCGACAGTCACGTCAGTGAATACAGTGTCCATCGTCAACTCATTGCGTAGGAATACTTCCATCGCGCAGTTCGTTTGATCTTCTGCACCGTAGTTGTACACGTTGGTTCCGAATTGAACATCAGGAGCCATTTCTGCAGGGTACAAGCTGTACTCCATGTACTCGTATCCTGTTTCGTGTCCTTGATCATCCATATTGAAGTCACCGTAAGTGGCGCTTTCAACGTAGATATTGTTCTGAAGGAGTTCGAATAACTCGATATCATCGAGCATCCAGAAGTAGTAGTTTCCATCGAACACGAAACGCAGGCGTACATCCGATTGTCCGCCGAGTTGCTCGGTTACGTTGATTCGATCGAAACGGTCTTCACTACTTTCTCCACTATTCAGGGGAACGTCATTGATCCATAGTGGCATCCATTCTCCTCCGTCAACGCTGAAGTCGATTCTCGATTCTGTTTGATAGTTTTTGCAATACTGGTTGAATCGAAGACCTACTGAAGGGTAGGCACTGAGGTCAATGGAAGGCGTTTCAAGTGTACCGAAGTGAGGCCCTGGTGCAGGTCCTTCACCGAAGCTACCGCAAGGTCCAACGTTATCATCCCAGTAGTTAGAGTCAAAGATGATAAAGCCGTTATCAGCGGTCAGTGACTGGATCGGTTCACCGAAGGTCACGTCATCAGGCAGACACGAACCGCGTGTACCCGCATCTGAACTCGGGTTGGTGTTCGGTCCACGGTATTCCCACACTGCCAACTCCGGGTCACCGGTATTGATCCATGTGGCGGGGATGCCGTTAGCAAAATCTTCAGACCAGATGGTCTCTTCGCGCAAGTTGACTGCGCCGTCTTCAGGTGATTGACCGTTGACTATTCTACCGGGGGCAGGACCAACGATGGTCTGCTGTGCGGATAGAGACAGCGATCCTATCACCATGAGCAATAACAGTGAGCAAGCTGTTTTCATGGAAAGAATTTTTACATGGTTTGTGTGGCGAAGTTATCGACTCAATACTACGATGTCTTACAGTCAAGTGCCGAAGATACTGTCAGAACTTTCCTACATCCACATGTTAGTAATAGACAGAAACAGAGTAAGTTCGGCGGAATACCTGAAGTTTTAGTGGAGCTGAACGGCTGGAATATGGCGTCCGACAAAACTTACAAGACAAAAAAAGCCCCAGGGTTTCCCCTGGGGCTTCTTGACAGAATTCTGTCAAATATTACTTAGCGCTAACGACCATTTTCTTCGTTAGACGTACACCGTCAAATGTCAATGTGTAGTAGTAGATACCTGAGCTTAGCTCGTTAACATCGTAGTTGATGCGGTGCTCACCACCAGGAAGAGTTCCTAGGTCGCGAACTTCGATCACACGTCCTTGTGCGTCCATCACTTCGAATGTTACTTCTTTACCAGCTACTTGGTACCACTGGATCAATGTAGTGTTGTTTGCAGGGTTAGGAACGTTCTGCATCAACTCAACACCGTTCTGGTTTGCTAGTTCATCAACAGCAACACGCTGTGAAGTGATCAAGCGAACTGCAGGAGAAGCTGTTTGAGATGTGAACCAGATGAAGTCACCACCACCTGAAAGCTCGTAAACTCCAGTTGAGTTGTCAGTATCTGAATCACCGTTACCAACAACTGTGAACTGATCTTCTGTTTCGAAATCGTTGATTACACCAGCGAAGTAGAATACGTCACCATCAGTATCGTTCGGGTTAGCTACTGACATTTCGATTGGATCTTCGAATGGGTAGTAGTGTAGTTCCGCGTCAGCGATAGTGTTCGGGATGTACTCAGGAGCGATCACGTGGAATGATGTTTCAAAGTTCGCATCGTTCAACGCCTCGTCTGGCTGTACTTCGTATAGGCGAGCTTCAAACTCCATGAATCCTGCCGTAGAAGGACCGAATGCTACAAGAACTCCGTATGCCATAGTTCCGCTGTTAGGAGCTAGGTAGAAGTTACCGTAACCTGTTGGTTCGAATGCGTCACCGTTATCGTTCTCACGTGGTGCGAACTCTACGTCCCAAGACTCTTCGTTATCGTGAGAGTACTCATCGTCTGTGTAAGTCACAGGGCGAGTGATCACGTTGTTGTCTTCGTTTGAATCCATCTCGTCAGAAGTGATCGTTGCGCGAACTGAGTAATCACCAGTTGCAGCAGGAGCCCATCCTGTAGAGATGTAAAGTGTATCGTTTGTGTTCTGTGGACAAAGTTCAGAGTTCGCAGCAGACTGAACTGTGAAAGGATCAGTAACTGTTGTGCTCAATACGTTGTCAGCATCGTCAAGGATCTCAACTGTGATTGTAGTGTTCGTTGCATCAGCGAATCCACCGTTACGGTAAAGAACACCAGCAACAAGACCACCATCAGCTTCAGTGATTGCCTGCTCTAGAGGAATATCACGGTACTCGAAGTAGTTGAAGATGTCACCTGTAGCCAACTGAGTCATCTGGATATCGAATTCCGTTTCGTTTTCAACGATTGTTACGTCATCGATTCCCCAGTAGTAGTGAGAGTATCCGTTTCCTACGATTGGGTTCTGTAGGTAAGCGAAACGAATGAATACAGACTCTTGTCCTGCAGCAGCACAAGAAATATCTACTGAAGTAGGAAGTGGGTTTGCAGAAGCAACGTTCGCAGACTCGATGAAGTCACCGTGTCCTGGGAAAGAGATCCAGCTGTTACCACCGTCGTTAGATACTTCTAGGAAAACCGGTGCAAATGGGAAACAGCAGTAACGGAAGTACTGCTCCCACTGTACAACTACAGAGTTCAACGCAGACATATCCATTTCTGGTGAAATGATCCATCCTTCAGTATCCTCGAATCCTTCTGAGATCGGAGTGTTGTAGAAGTCACAATCAAAGATCACCCATCCGTTGTCAGCTGTAGTAGAAGCCAAAGGACCGATGTTCGTTGAGAATTCACCTGCAGGGCTGTTATCGTCAGCTACCATCCAGATGTTGTTGCCGCCTGTATCTTCAACAGTCCAGCCACCTAGGCCGTTGTTTCCGTCGAATCCGTTAGCGAAATCTTCGTAGAAGAAGATAGTTCCTCCACGCTCACCAGCTTCTGCTTTCAGCTGTGTTCCTGCACGACGTGCATTTTCAGCCTCCTGTTGCGTTACTGGAGTGAGTGAGTTGAACTCGTTTACATCTTGAATGCGCTGTGCGTTCAAAACTGAAACGAGCATCATTGTTGTTAATAGCAAGTAGATTTTCTTCATGTCTTACACTTTTGAATCGGGGAAATTACGCAAAACCTCTCTCGAACCAAACAATACAGCGAATGATTCGTGAGAATCTGCAGACTAAATTCTCCGGATTATACAATTCCAAATAGCTTGATCTGGCCTTAACCTCTTGTAAAGCCATTCGTTTACCAGAAGTAATACAAATAAAAAAGAGGCTTCCCGAAGGAAACCTCTCTTTCAATATTGAGATGAAGTAATGCTTACTTCACGATCATCTTGCGAGTAACAGTCTTACCATTCACAGTGAATGTGTAGCTGTACATACCTGCAGCGTAATCAGCAACGCTTAGGTCGTAAGCGTAAGATCCTGCTCCTACAGTTCCAAGATCACGAGTCATCATCAACTTACCTGTGATGTCACGTACTTCGATTGCAACCTCAGCAGCAACTTCCAAGTTGTAAGTGATGCGAGTGAAATCAGAAGCTGGGTTTGGCGCGTTCTGTGAGATAGCGAATGTATCAAACTGCTCCATGTTCTCAACTGCTGCTCCTTCGTCCATGTTGAAACGGATCATTGGAGTTTCGTTTGTGAAGTACCAGTCGAATCCAGCAGTACCGAAGTCACCGAATACAAAACAAGTTTGGTCTGGAGCGAACTTAGACTCACCAATACGGATACCAGAACCACCGTAGCTTTCGAAAGATGCAACCCATCCTTCACCTTCAGCTACTGGCCATGGATCTTCAAGGATGAAGTTGTACCAGATGATATCGTCACCAGACTCTGTACCGTCGTTCAACAACGCTGGGTTCAACTCCAACTCTGCAGTAGAAGCTTGAATCTCTAGGTTTTCGAAGTCAAGAACGTGGCAGATCATTGGTGCACCTTCGTCACCAGCAGTAACAGCTACCTGGATAGAGTAGATAGTACCGTCACCGAAGAACTGCATTGGCGTCGCCGCCTGGAACTCATCGTTGTAAGTTGCTGCTGGGAATAGACCAGAGAAGTTACGGTCATCACGTCCGTACTGTCCACCAAGAGAGTTGTTCTCGTCATAAGAAACTGGGGCAACCTGGAATGACTGCGTAGTCACGTTGTCACCAGGGTTCTCATCTTCCGCGTCCGCAGAAACCGTGAACTCGATATCGTACTGACCTGGGTCAGTTGGCACAGTGTACCCAGTGATACGCAGTGTATCTGAAGCTAGGTAAGGAAGATCGATCGCATCAGAAGTTCCAGCGTCGTTTCCGTTGATAGAGGCGTTCAATGTAACGTTCGTCTGGTCCAAAGAACCGATGTTACGAACTTTCGCAGCCATCTGTACTTCAGTTGCCTGAGTTGGGTGCCATGTATCAACTTCGTACATGAACGTACCGTTGTAATCAGTGTAAGTAGCGTAGCTATCGAAACGGATATCGTTTTCAGGAGTATCGAAAAGCTCCATGTCGTCAACCATCCAAGCGTAACCCCAAGTTCCTTTCCAACGGAAACGGATCCATACTTCGTCTTGACCACCTGCAGCAGATGTAATGTCAAACACGAAAAGAGTTGGGTTGTCTACTGGGTCTTGAGTCTGCATCTCTGGCCAAAGCTCCCAACGAGCTTGTACCATACCGTCTCCGTCACCGAAGTCAACCATACCTTCTGATACTTCAAACGTTTCAACGTCTGGCCAAGTAACACCGTCACGAGAAACCTCTACTAGACAGTACTCGTTACCATCAGATGATCCGTTGTCCCACATGCGGTAGAACGTCTCAAAGCTAAGAGATACGAATGGGTGATCCGCACAGTTAATTGGGTCTACTGTTTGGAACCAGCTGTTTTCAATTCCGTCAAAACCTTCTTCACCACCGTACTCATCAGAGTCGATCATCATAAAACCGTTGTCAGCAGTTGTAGAAGCTACAGGATCAATTGCAGCAGGTCCTTCTGGTAGTACATCACCACATTCGAAGTTCAGGTCTGAAACGAATTGTGTGTAACCATTGTCATAAGCGTTGTCGATAACAAAGTCAGAGCAATCAGAGAAATCGTTCGTGTAGAACACTTCACGATCAGTATTTACTTGCGTCTGGCTGTTATTCGCACGCTTCATTTCTTTGTCCTTGCCCTTAGCGTAAGGTGACATTACGTGCTGTGCACTCGCACCGATAGCAAAAAGTGACACGAACAACATCGCGTAAACTTTCTTCATAATCATTTAGATTTAAATAGGATTCGTAAACTAATCAAGCGCAGCAAATATAGAAATCTTTAACCTTGAGTTATTAAGAGATTTTCAGCAGGCTTGCGAACCTGATAAACGGTCACTTCTGTAAATGAAGCGTGGAGGCCGTTTTCAACCACCTACAGGATTCATAGAATCCCCGTGCCACAAGCCCTTTCCGCGCTAGCGAAACAAAAAGAAACCCGGGCGTAAACGTCATATACACCCGGGCTTTTATTGCTTTCACAAAACAGTATTTATACCGTTTCCATGTAGTCTTCAAGTGGTGGACAAGTACAGATCAAGTTGCGATCTCCGCTTGCATTATCTACTCGGCTTACGCTTACCCAGAACTTGGCATCTTTCAATGACGCTACTGGATACGCCGCTTTTTCACGAGAGTAAGAATGGGCCCAAACGCTGCTGATCAACTCAGTAGCCGTGTGAGGAGCCATCTTCAATACATTGTCTTCTTGGTCTGCCTCTCCTCGCTCGATCTCTGCGATCTCTTCGCGAATCGCCAACATCGCTTCACAGAAACGATCTAGCTCTTCTACTCCTTCGCTCTCCGTTGGCTCGATCATCAACGTACCTGCTACAGGGAATGATACCGTCGGTGCGTGGAATCCGTAATCGATCAATCGCTTGGCGATATCAGCTACTTCGATGCCTACCTTCTTGAAGTCACGACAATCAATGATCATCTCGTGCGCTACAGTGTTGTTCTTTCCTTGGTACAATACATCGTACGCTCCACGGATTTTTGCCTTGATGTAGTTCGCATTCAGGATCGCCATTTCTGTACTTTGACGTAGTCCTTCTGAACCGAGCATCTTGATGTAACCGTAAGAGATCAACAAGATCAATGCACTTCCGTAAGGAGCTGAAGCTACTGCGCTAATCGCGTGCTCACCTCCTGTTTCAATCACTGGGTTTCCTGGAAGGAATGGTGCAAGGTGCGAAGCCACACAGATAGGTCCCATACCCGGGCCGCCACCTCCGTGAGGAATCGCGAAGGTCTTGTGCAAGTTCAAGTGACATACATCAGCCCCGATGTTTCCAGGGTTCGTCAAGCCTACTTGAGCGTTCATGTTGGCACCATCCATATATACTTGACCGCCGTGCTCATGGATCAACGCGTTAATCTCCAACACGTCTTCTTCGTAAACACCGTGCGTTGATGGGTATGTAATCATCAATGCACCTAGGCGATCAGAATACTCTTCAGCACGTGCACGCAAGTCTTCGATGTCAACGTTTCCGTTTTCATCACACTTGGTTACGACAACCTTCATTCCAGCCATTACTGCTGAAGCTGGGTTCGTGCCGTGGGCGCTTGATGGAATCAAACAGATATCACGGTGTGCTTCACCGCGTGACTCGTGGTAAGCGCGAATCACCAATAGTCCTGTGTATTCTCCTGAAGCTCCTGAATTTGGTTGCAGACTTGTATCTGCGAATCCAGTGATCTCATTCAGGTTGACACGCAGCTCTTCGATCATTTCGTGGTAACCCACTGCTTGATCAACTGGTGCAAATGGGTGAAGCTGAGCAAACTCTGGCCAAGTCAATGGCAACAGTTCACTCGCAGCATTCAATTTCATTGTGCACGACCCCAATGGAATCATCGCATGCGTCAATGAAAGGTCTTTATTCTCGAGGCGCTTCAAGTAGCGCATCATGTCTGTTTCAGAATGGTAGCTATTGAACACCGGATGCGAAAGGTATTCGCTGGAGCGATCCATCAATTCAACTGCCGTTGGCTGAGCACTCATATCCCCTTCCGCGCTAGCGTCAAAAATCGAAAGCAAAAGATCAATGCTTTCTTGATCATCAACCTCACACAATGAAATGCCAATGTGGTTTTCATTGATGTAGCGAAGGTTCACACCAGCCGCTTCTGCTTTTGATTTAATCGCATCTGCACTTGGCACTTTGAAACATAGTGTATCGAAGTAGTGAGCATTTACTTGCTCCATTCCCTTCGCTTTCATGCTTGCTTCAACCAAACGAGCCTTCTGGTGAATCTCCTGAGAAATACGCTTGATACCATCTTGTCCATGGTAAACAGCGTACATCGATGCCATTACAGCCAGGAGGGCCTGTGCAGTACAGATATTACTTGTAGCCTTATCACGACGAATGTGCTGTTCGCGTGTTTGTAGCGCCATACGCAGTCCTTGCTCACCAAGACGACCAGTAGAAACACCAATGATTCGCCCTGGGATCTGACGCTTGTAATTTTCAGTTGTTGCGAAGAACGCTGCGTGTGGTCCACCGTAACCCATTGGCACACCGAAGCGCTGTGAGTTACCGAACACCACTTCTGCACCCCATTCTCCAGGAGGTGTAAGCAGTGCCAATGCAGCAAGGTCTGTAGCCACCGCCACTGGCACACCGTTCTCTTGCGCAGCCTCAGTGAATGCAGTGTAGTCTTCTACGCCTCCAATTCCGTTCGGGTATTGAAGCATGCATCCGAAAACGTCTTCATTAAGATCGAATTCACGCCATGGCTTCACTTCAAGCTGAATGTTCAAATGCTTCGCACGCATCTTCAAGACATCCAAAGTCTGTGGGAACATGTGTTCATCCACCAAGAAGCGAAGAGCTCCTGCTTTTACTTTCGGTCTTGGACGAGCGTGAAGCAACATCAACATCGCCTCAGCAGCAGCGGTTCCTTCATCGAGAAGTGACGCATTTGCAATCGGGAGACCCGTCAAATCACTTACCATCGTCTGGAAATTCAGCAGTGCTTCCAAACGCCCTTGAGCGATCTCAGCTTGGTAAGGCGTGTACGCCGTGTACCATCCTGGATTCTCCAATACGTTACGCTGAATCACTGAAGGAACTACCGTTGGGTAGTATCCCATTCCGATGTAGGTATTGTAAATCTTGTTCTTAGAAGCCAGACCTTTTAAGTGCTTGAGATAAGCGTGCTCCGTCATCGGAGCTGGAAGGTCAAGTTCATTTTGCAGGCGGATTCTCTCCGGCACTGTCTTAGAAACCAATTCATCAACAGAAGCATGTCCTGTTACCTCGAGCATATGCTCGATCTCTGATTCACGCGGTCCAATGTGCCGCGATGCAAAGGTGCCTGTTTTCATGGGCGCAAATCTAGGTTCTTAGCGAGTGCAAATATACAGCTTCGGATATGTGATTCCTCACTGTATCAGATTGCTATTCGTCAACTTCTTTCCAACAATCAACAGCAGCCTTGTGGGAACAATCCCTTCGCTTTGATAGGTGGCTTGATTTCCACGACTAACTTTGATCAAAATGCAAACCATGCTATTGCGCACTTTGTTCTTGCTGGTGGGGCTTACACTCGTTAGTACGCTTCATGCCCAGCATCCGTGGGATCGAACCTTATCTAACACGACCGATGACCTTGTTCAGACACTTCGACTTCAAGTCGCAGACAGCGTTTGTGTCTCCGAATTTCAAGGAGCTGAAGTTCCTGACAGCATTCGAAAAGGCATTGAAGACTGGTTTGTGCACCATCTTTTGATTGATCAACCAGGCGTAGAAGTCCTTCGTGATTGCAAGGATGGGTCTATTCTGATTTCTGGTGATCTCGCTAGCGCGGAATCGTCGGTTAAAGTATCACTAGACGCAGCCAATACAACGAACGAAACAGATTGGGCGGCAGTATTCTTCCTTCCAGAAGCAGACCAGCTCCCGAATGTAGAAGACTCACTTGATGTCTTCAACCTGTCGTTCTTTCAAGTACCAAGCATGCCAGCGAAAGGAAGGGTGCTTCGTATGTCTGGTCACGTGGTAGAGGGAACCATCCTCTCTGTGGATGGCATTGATGTAGTCATCGAAACCGAAAAACGAAACGGAAAGAAGAGAACGCAGTCCATCCACAAATCAGAAATATTCTCCATCAGTTTTGACGACGGTGAATGGATACTCTATTCACCTGATGAATTGATTGGCGACGATCTTACCGTAGATGAAATGCGTATCTACATTGCCGGAGAGCAAGATGCTCGCGATGGATTCAAGACCGGACCAACCTTTATCGTTGGCGTGTTGACCGGGGGTGCTACGGCATTCTTTGCAGGCGGGGGCTTGATTCTGACCATCCTTCCTCCTGTTGGATACACCATCCTTCAACTCATTCCAGTGATTAAGATTCAAGGCAACAGCATTAGCAATCCAGATTACAAGTACAATGACCTCTACGCCATGGGGTATGAGCGAGTAGCCCGACCAAAGAAGCTGCTTGCCGGACTCAAAGGAAGCTTCCTCGGGAGTGTTTTAGGAGTGACCGCCTACTTCTTAACCCGATAAACATGCGGTTTCTCTGGATTAAAAAACACTGGAGAAACACGGTCTACAGTAATGTTTGGATCGCATTAGGGGCTGGTCTTGCCACATGGCAGACGACCGCGATTATCGGCCTTTCAGATTCCTATCTACCTTGGTTCGTAGGCATCTCTACCCTCTTCACTTACAACTTTCAACGTCTGGTCAAACTGAACGATCGGCCAGAGTACATCACGGCAGGAAGAAATAACTGGCTATTCCGAAACCGTGTTACGCTTCGCGTCATTACGGCACTGTGCGCTTTGATCTTGCTAGGCTTAGTATGGACCTTGTCTCCGCTTACTTTTCTTTGGCTCGCCATCGGCGGAACGCTGTCGCTTGCTTATGTAGTGCGACTATTCAGTGACTCAAAATCGAAGAAGGCACTGCGTGATCTTCCATTCATTAAGATCTACCTTATTGGCCTGGTTTGGGCCATGGCCACGGTGATCTTACCTATCATCGAACAGGATAATGAACTCTGGCAAGTAGATCGTTTGTTTCTGATTATCGAGCGCTTTGCCTTCATCATCGCCATCACCGTTCCCTTTGAAATCAGAGACATGAACCTGGATCGTCCGAACATGAAGACGCCTGCCCAGTTGTTCGGGATCAACGGTGCGAAACTCTACGGACTTTTCTGGATTGTGGTCGCAGGAACCGTAATCACACTCAACTTCAGCGATGGGGTTTACACCTCATATCAGTTGATAGCCCTGTGGTTCTCGCTGATTCTTTCAGCAGTTCTTATCGCTGCTTCAAATCCTGAACGCGATGAAATGTACTTCACTGGATGGGTGGACGGAACCATCATCATCCAAGCTGTGGCCTTTTACTTACTCAGCTGAGAATGCCACATCTAAAGCGGCTTTAAACGCTTCCGCGCTAGCGAGAATATCTTCATCTGAATGCGCCGCAGAAACGAAACCTACTTCATAGCCACTAGGTCCAATGTAAACACCACGATCAAGCAACTCTTTGTGAAGCACTGTGAAGTATTTCATGCTGTCAGGATCAATCTCTGACGACTTACGAATGGCGATTTTATCGCTAAATGCCAACCAGAACACGGACCCACGATGGAACATGTTAAACTGGTAACCTTTGGCCTTTGTGTGTGTCAAGATGGTATCGATCAACAACTTCGTCTTGCGCTCAAGTTCTTCGTAGAATCCTTCTTCCAAACATGCCTCTAACTGCGCCGTACCTGCAGCCATTGCTACTGGGTTTCCAGACAAGGTACCCGCTTGGTAAACGTCACCCTCAGGAGCTACGTGAGCCATAATTTCAGCGCTAGAAGCGTAGGCACCCACAGGCATTCCACCGCCTATAATTTTACCGAAAGCCAAAACGTCGGGCTGAATATCATACAGACCGGCAGCTCCTTCAAAACCAACGCGGAAACCAGAGATGACCTCATCAAACAATAGGATGATGCCTTCACGCTTGGTGATCTCACGAAGGAAACGCAAGAATTCAATGTCTTGAATCAACAAGCCGTTATTCGCAGGAATCGGCTCGATCGCGACACAAGCAATATCGTCTTTGTAGTCTTCGATGGCTTGTTCAACCGCCGCTCTATCATTCAACGGCAATACGATGGTTTCACGAGCATAAGCCTCAGGCACACCAGCGCTTGTGCTGGTTCCAAGTGTAGCCAAGCCACTGCCTGCTTTTACCAAAAGTGCATCCACGTGTCCGTGGTAGCATCCTTCGAACTTGATGATCTTGCTTCTTCCAGTCACCCCACGAGCCAAGCGAATGGCACTCATCGCCGCCTCTGTTCCAGAGCTCACGAAGCGAATCTTCTCTAGGTAGCGGTGATTTGAAATAATCGTCTCAGCCAATTTATTCTCCCAAACAGTTGGCGCACCAAAGGAAGTTCCATTTTCGACTGCTCCAATGATGTTCTTGCGAACCTTAGGATTGTTGTGCCCCAGGATCAGCGGACCCCACGAACAACAGAAATCGATGAACTTATTCCCATCGGCATCCCAGATATAAGGACCGTCACCTTTTTCAATGAACAAAGGTGTTCCACCAACTGAACGAAATGCACGTACCGGACTGTTAACTCCACCAGGGAAGTACTGATTTGCGGTCTCAAAAAGGGATGCTGATTTATCTCGACTGATCATATGATTGCGTATGCCTTTTGAATATTGATATAATTCGGCCTTCTTTGGGGTGCAAAAGTAGGACTTTCAATCGCCCCTCATGCAATTTGATAATACACTTGACTTCGCAAAAGCACTTGACCAGCAGGACGAGCTGTCTGGATTCAGGAATGAGTTCCATTTTCCTGTCATTAACGGGAAAGAAGTAGTTTACTTCACTGGCAACTCACTAGGCCTTCAACCAAAGAAGGCGAAAGACATCATTAACCAAGAGCTCGAAGACTGGGCAAACTGGGGTGTGGAAGGACATTTTCACGCTAAAAACCCATGGTACGCTTACCACGAGATCTTCGCCGAAGACGAGGCGATGATTGTTGGCGCTAAGCCAGAAGAGGTCGTGTTGATGAATGGTTTGACCGTGAACCTGCACTTGATGATGGTTTCCTTTTTTCGTCCACAAGGGAAACGAACGAAGATTTTATGCGAAGCCAAGGCTTTCCCGAGCGATCAATACGCGATCGAATCTCAGTTGCGCTTTCACGGATTAGATCCTTCAGAACACCTGATTGAAATTGCTCCGCGTGATGGTGAGCACCTGATTCAGCATGAAGACATTCTTCAAGCCATCAATGATCATGGCGACGAAATTGCGTTGATCATGATCGGTGGGGTGAATTACTATTCTGGCCAAGTATTCCGCATGCGCGAAATCACAGAAGCCGGACATGCCGTTGGAGCTACCGTTGGTTTCGACTTGGCTCACGGCGCAGGCAACATCGACCTTCAGCTGCATGATTGGGGAGTAGATTTCGCTTGTTGGTGTACTTATAAGTACTTGAATAGTGGTCCGGGATCTGTCTCTGGCATCTTCGTACACGAGCGTCATGCAAACTCACCAGAACTCCCTCGTTTCGCTGGATGGTGGGGATACGACAAGTCATCTCGATTCCAGATGGAGGCAGGTTTCAAGCCTATTCCAGGAGCTGAAGGATGGCAATTGAGTAACGCACCTGTCTTCAATATGGCGGCACACCGTGCTTCACTTGACCTCTTTAAGGCAGCTGGATTTGCCAACCTCCGCGCAAAAAGTCGTCAGCTGACAGACTTCCTTGAATTTGTGATCAATGAAATTTCAAATAAGAATGACAAGGCCGAATTTGAGATCATTACGCCAAGCTCTCACGATGAGCGGGGCTGTCAACTTTCTATACTGGCTCACGGACAAGGAAAGGCGCTATTTGACAAGCTCACTGAAGCAGGAGTGATTGTAGATTGGCGAGAACCCAACGTTATCCGAATGGCTCCCGTACCTTTGTACAACTCATATGAAGACATTTACCGCTTCGGTCAGTTGTTGAACGAGGCCATTCAGTAAGAAACTATGTCAAGAAATCGATTCGCCGTGATTGGTGTGGGGCGCTATGGAACCCAAATCGCCAATAAGTTATCAGCTAAAGGAGCAGAGGTTTTTGCTTTTGACAACAACCTCGACCGCATTGAGAATATCAAAGAAAATGTAGCCCTCGCAGTTCAGCTCGATACAACCGATCAAAAAGCCATGCTTTCTCAGAAGATCAATGAAATGGACGCTGCAGTAGTAGCCATTGGAGAGAACTTCGAAGCGACGATCTTGACCGTTATGAACCTGCTTGATTTCAAGGTACCTCGTGTCATCGTACGTGCCAGCGGGGAAAATCAGAAACGCATCTTGAAGAGCCTTGGAATCGAAGAGATTCTAGCACCGGAAGAAGAGTTCGCGAGTTTAGTTGCTGAGCAATTGATTAACCCGAACATTACGGCCTTCCTCCAGCTTCCAGACAACTACGAGGTTGCCGAAATCAAAGCACCACGAGGAATTGCTAATCGATCGCTTGAAGACATTGATCTTGTCAACAAGTACAATCTAACCTTGATTACCATCAAGCGTTGCTACGAAGAAGAAAAGAATGGCGAAGTAGTACGTGAAGAACACATTCTAGGTGTGCCACGTGCCGAAACAGTGGTCTATACAACAGACACACTGATCGTCTTTGGCACACTTGACAATGTAAAGCGCTTCCTCGAGATTAACGGATAAGAGAGACGTGTCCCGTCTTCTCTACCCATTCTGATTCTTCGCCTTCAACGTTTGTGATGTACTTGTAGCGCACGACGTATACGTATACGTCTGTTTCCGCGTAGTACTCACCTCCGTTGACATTACCAACCCAGTACTGTGTGATATCATCTGTCTCCCAGATCTTCTCACCCCAGCGGTTCCATACTTCTAGCTCGAACTCTGTCACAGCATCTCCCACTGCTTGGAAGATATCGTTGACACCGTCGTTGTTCGGAGTAAAGGCGTTAGGCAGGTAAAGATTGTCACCATAGCACACTTCGTGGATGAAGGTATCGAAGGTCAAGCTACAACCGAACTCAGTGGTTACTTGAACTGTGTACAACCCTTCAGATCCAACGTTGATGCTTTGATTATCGCTACCGTTGCTCCATACGTAAGTTGAACCATTGTTACCTGCATCCAAATGCACCTGGTATGGTGGCAAGCTGAAACAGAACAATGAATCTTCGAATAGATTATTCACCGGAAGTGGGTTGAAGAGTAGATCAACGTCATCCGTTGTGAAACAGTATCCGTTATCTACCGTCACCACGTAAGTTCCAGTATTATCTACATCAATCGATTGCGTTGTTTCATCTGTAGACCATGTGTAGTTCAATCCAGGGTTCCCGGCGTCAATGGTCACGACTTCTCCTACACAATGCTGGCTGTCTTCACCGAGGTCAACAACTGGATAGGTCTCCACAAACAAGAAGGTCTGATCTTGAGAAGTACAGTTGAATTCATTCGTTACAACCACGGTGTATAATCCTTCTTGGTTCACGGAGATCGTTTGAGTTACCTCATCCGTACTCCAATCATAAGTAGAACCAGGGTTCGCTGCATCCAATACGAGCATCTCATCTTCACACATGGTGTGTTCATCTGGAAGCTCAAGAACTGGATTCAAGTGGAACACAAGGTCAATCGATACTTCAGTCGCACAGTTGAATTCGTCTGTCACAGTCACCGAATAAGTATCTGTTTCATTCACTGTGATCACCTGGGTTGATTGATCGGTACTCCAATCGAAATCAGCACCTGCGTTTCCAGCGTCCAGATCCCACGTTTCTCCTTCACACAGACCCGGATCAACTCCTAGATCTACTACAGGAAGGTCATGTACAATGACATCGATATTGTCTATTTCTTCACACCCTTCTGGACTGGTCACCGTTACTGAGTAAGTTCCCGTAGCATTCACGTCAACCGTTGGTGTTGTTTCATCAGTACTCCAATCATGGTCGAATTCCGCACCGTAGCCTGTATCTAGTGTAGCGACATCACCGGCACAAATATCTAAGTTCGGCCCTAAATCAAAGGATTCGAAGAGGAGCGTGATGGTTACTTCATCAGTACTTGCACATCCCGCTGGGCTTTCAGCCGTGACTGAGAAAGTGTAAGTACCGTCTGTAGAAATGGTAGGGTTAGGGACATTGGCGTTATCTAGGACATTTCCGTTTGTCCACTGCCATGACAAGAGATCATCCGTATCATCGGTAGCGTCAAGTTGGAAGCCTGCCACAGTACATAACTCTTGGTCTTCCCCTGCGTCAATCGTGAAGGCATCAAATACTTCCAACGCAATTTCATCACTCAAGACACAACCTGATTGAGGATCAGTTACAATGACCTCGTAAATCACGTCGACAGTCGGACTAGCCACTGGGTTTTGAGCCGTCGCGTCATCAAGACCTTCAGCCGGACTCCACGCATATTCTAGTCCGGAGACTCCTCCTACGTCGGCACTCAAGTCTACACTCTCACCCGCACAGAATTCGTCATCAGTAGTGGCTACTGTAAGATCGAGCAACTGGTTCACAGTTACGGTTACTTCTCCAGTCGCTTCACAACCTTGAACAGATGTTACGGTCACGTTGTAGGTCGTTGTTGAAGTTGGAGATGCTGTTGGTGTTTCAATCCATGGGTTATTCAAGTCGTCTCCAACCCAATCCCACTCATAGTCACCTTCAATGTCTGGTGTCGCACTAATCGGAATCCCTTGAACATCACAAAGTGCAGTATCCGGTGTCATTTCAAGAACGAAACCTTGACCGATATCTACAGTCAATGAATCGCTGTAGACACACCCAGTCACCTGATCCGTCATGGTAACGTAGTACGTTGTATCTACCAACGGTGTCGCAATAGGATTTGCGATATCCGTAGCACTCAACTCGTATGCCGGTGCCCACTCAAATACGTAATCATCCGTATTCGTTGCCCCGATGTAAATGTTGTCAATCGACCAGTTGTCTTCATTACCTCCGCTATTGGCAAGCTGACGCCAGCGGAAACGAGTGCTCGCTGTTTGAGCGCCAATTGGAATCTCTACTGATACGTCCGTGAATGTGGCATAACCTGATTCAAAGAAGGTCTGCATGACAGTCCATGGACCGCCTCCACCACCGGTAGAGTACTCAAGTACGATGTCTTCACCGACATCCACGTTATCACATGGGAATGACGTAGATCCGATGCGCAAACTGAATTGCACAGAACCTCCATTCGCCACATCGATATCGATAGACTCTGCAGAGCGTTGTCCCGTTCCGTTAAACCAAAGTGCGTTACCTGTGGCACTACCACAACCCACATCTTCGGTTCCATTTTGAATGTCATCCCAAAGTCCCCAGGATATGCCTGGGTCGAAATTATCTTCAAAGACACTTTCTTGAATGTCTATGGTAAACTCGGCTTGTTCTCCGGTACAGAAATCTAGGTCGGTTGATGTGGCCTCAAAGTTGGCAATGTTACCATCGATGACTTCAATGGTCAAAGAGTCAATGTTCGAACCACAGCCGGTGGCGGTACTCACCAAGACGGAATAAGTCGTGGTTTCTAACGGCGTGGCGACCGGATTTGGGCTGTTTGGATCATCCAGACCTATGGCCGGGGTCCACGTATAGTTGTACGCCCCAGAGTTTGGTGTTACGGTAACTCCAAGCTGCGTGCTTTGGAATTCACAAACTTCTTCATCTGCTTGGAACATCTCCAAGGTTGGTGGGTCAGGAACTTCTACTGAGAAGAACTCTTCTTCCACACATCCACTTTGGAATTGGTTACCTACGGCTACGTAGATGTCACTCACGATTGGTGGAATCAATGTCAACTGAGGTCCTTCAGCAATCGTATCCTCAGGGTTTGTTTCTGCATACCAGTATACGTCCAAAAGTCCTGTTTCAACAGCAATGTTGATCGTATCACTTGAACACAATACGTCATCCACAATCAGTGGAGGAGCTGGTGTAAATGAACCTACAGAGTATGCGTAGCTCTCTGCATCACCTGTACCGTATACATAGGCTGTGAAACCGTTCGGTGCGTCAAGTGTGTGGCTACCTTCTGCAATGGTGATCTGAGCATAAGAGTGGCTCGGACAATCAGGGAAAGGTGTAAAATCTCCTGAAGGGACCGTGACACCATCAAGTGTCAAGGTTCCCACATCCGCAGTATTCATGATGATGTTCAGACCGTGCTGATTGATCACCGTGGAATTCACGGTTGCAAAGGTGATATTATCAATCTTCTGGGATTCGTCGTTCATGATGCACATCGCAGGGTCACCTGCTCCACCACAAGTAATCCCTTCCATGTATTGCGTTACGCTAATCCCTTTGTCAGCGCTTACACATTGTACATCTGGAATGTCATTGTATTCTGTGAATTCACCTGCGTTCAAGGTAAACGGTGCTCCTCCGTTCACAGAAATGCTTGTATTGTCTTCGTTCGCGAGTACACGGTAAGTGTACGATGTAGCAAAACTGAATGGAACCACATAGAAGTCTGTTCCCCAAGTATCTACCGGGAAATTCTGCTCATAAATGTGGTCACAGGCACCACAACCTGTATAAATGTTAGTACAACCTGAACCGGAGAAAACGGCAAAAGGCCTACAATCTCCGTTGGCCTCGGTTCCCCGTATGACGGTTCCCATAAAATCTTCGGAGCTGTTACCCACCTTTACCTGGTAACTTTCACCAGCGTCCATTTCAACAATGAAAGGCACTCCTGCAGGGTCACCACCTAGGGTTGATGCACTCGGGATAATTTCAATCTCTGTATCGTCTTCTGTGGCTACGATCAAGAACTCAGAACCCCAGCTCGACAATCCTTGGTAAGAACTGATTCGGTATTCTGTTCCCAAAGAGGGCGTTGGAAGAATCTTCGTTCCGTCAGCCGTGTATCCGTTGAAGTTGATCGCAAAAACAGAAACGGTATCCACTGTTTCAATGTAGATACCTTTATTTTCAATCACCTGATTGGTGAAGTGCTCTGCAATGGGGTTATCAAGGGTAACGGTGGTCGTCTGATTCGCAGTAACGCTAAAGGCTTGAGAGAAACCTTGTCCTGGAATCTGGATCGTACCAACTGTACTTTGATCAGAGGTAATGAAGATATTCAATTCTTCTTGCCACTCTTCAACTTCGTAGTTCTGCATGAAGCCTACCCAGAACTCTTTTCCCTTGGTAGGGATAACATCCTGAGCAACCGCCGAACCTATGAAGAGAGAGCATAGTAGGGTGAGAAGCAAACGCATTTTAGACATCTTGTTAAGCATCAGTAATTCAAGGGTCATAGCTAAGACACCTTAACAACCTAGATGGTTGCTTGTTTCCGCTAATTTTCCATGATCCATTCCAGATCAACTTCCCAATTGGAACGAACTGAAATTTCACCAGGCATATTTAGCATCATTTCCGGCTGGGTTTTCGAAGCGAAATCTGCTGGATCCCACAAGCCGTTGGCATTTTCATCAAAGAAGATACGTAATCGATACACACCGGGCAACAGACCTGCAAACTCAAGCTGTTGGCTTCCAACAACTTTCACCACTCGAACCACGCTTCCTCCTTTATCTGTGAGCTCGATAATTCCTTCTCGATTGCCCTGTGAAACGTAATCTAAACGTAACAAACCGTAGTGCTCTTGGTCATGGGTATCAAATGCCCAAATCAAGGTATCAGTCTTGGCTCCATCAAAACCAATGACTGCTTCTGGAAGCAACATCAGTTCATAAGAATTCCCCGGTTCTAAGTCGAGATCGAAATTCACCGCGAAGGGATCTTCACTCTCACTCATCTCCACAGGAATATCAATGGAGTCTCTTTTTGCGCTAACGCGGAACGGCGAAAGCCTTTCTACGGGCAAATCAAAGCGTAAGCTCAGTGTATCGTCTGCAGGTACAGCTCCAGGCATTCCAGAGCGCAAGGCAAGGTTTCGAGCAACGTACTCGAACCCTTCTTCACGCAAGGTATCTGAACTCTCTCCAGCATTTACTACCCAGTCTCTTTCACCTACATAGGATGCATCGGTCCAAGCAAAGAGCGAGTCTTGGCCTTCGTACCAAACATTAATTGCTTGTGGCGGCACAGTTGCTATCGATACCGGTACACCGTTAGCAAACGGGTTGTACATCTTCACGCGCAAGAATCCAGAACTATCTGAAACAGCACTTTCCACGTATTGAGTCGTGTCAATTTCTTGACTCAATCGCAAGGTAGGAAGCGTCTTTGCTTCTGAAGGTCGTCCCGGGAAAACCGTGGAATCAAGGAAAGCAATCCGCTCTTCAGGCAGATCGTAGATATAGTTCTGAGCCTCTTCCGCGATAGCGAACAACTGAAACTCACCTTCTTTCAAGTAGCTGAACTGGTATTTACCTTCTTCATCCGTTCGGGTGAAGTAATACGGACGACTCGTCCGGGGCATGCTATCCTCAAGTGATTCATACAGCATGACTTTGGCCCCCTGAACAGGTTGTCCGGTGAACGCGTCTCGCACTTCTCCGGCCAAGGTCAAACTATCTAGTTCAGGGCCAGTAGAGAAGACGTACATCAAATTCTCCGCGGGATTGCCCTCATTGACGTCTACGACACCCGTACCGAAATTCATGGTGTAAGTCACATTGGGTAGCAAGTCTTCCTGGAGGTTAATGATGACCGCCTTCTTTCGAATTCGAATCTCAGGTTGAGTCTCGAGCGGAGGAGACACCACCAATTGATTGTAGATATCGTTCAAAGTCACGTACTCATTGAACTCAATGTAGATACGCGTACCCTGAAAGTTCGTGCTCAAATTTCGTGGAACCATCAAGGTATCACGTGGGGCTTCCGTGTCTCTATCGCCTCCATCAATCGGAACGATTTTCGCACAAGAAAACATGGCAACAGCCAATACTACGAGCAGTAGACATCTAATCACATGCACGGTTTTAGCAATTCTACCAAGGCTTCCAAACCGGCTTTGTCTTCTTGGTCAAAAGCAGCTAGCTGATCGCTATCGATGTCGAGCACAGCGACCACTTCATTGTTGGCATTCTTGACTGGAACAACAATCTCTGAACGACTCAAAGAACTACAAGCCACATGACCTGGAAAGGCGTCAACGTCTTCAACAACCACAGTCTCTTCACTTTCCCAAGCTGCGGCGCACACCCCTTTTCCTTTAAAAAGACGCGTGCATGCAATAGGCCCTTGAAAAGGACCAAGCACCAATTGGTCATCTTCTACCGTGTAGAATCCAACCCAGTGATGCCCCCAAACCTCCTTAATCACCGCAGAGAAGTTCGCCATGTTCGCTACAGCGTTTGATTCACCTTGAATTAAAGATGCCATTTGAGGCAAGATTGTAGTGTATTTTTCTGCCTTTGATAGGGCAGGATCAATGGTCAATGTTGAAGCCATGCGACAAAGATAATGCTTCGGAGCTCAGAACTGGCGTTCAGCGTATGCAAGCGATGCAACTGAGACCTTTTCCGCTCCCGCCTCTAGCAACGCGTTGACGCAAGCCTCTATTGTAGCTCCAGTAGTGATCACATCATCAACCACCATGTAATGCAGATCTGTGCGCAACTCCGACTGACATTGGTAAGCACTTCTAATCCTCTCCCAACGGTCAATCCGACTTAATTTTGTGAGTGAAGCTTGATGTTCCGTTCGCGAAAGCAAGGTTGAATTTATTGGGATTTTTAACACCTCTGACATTCCCTTGGCAATGGCTTCTGCTTGGTTGAAGCCTCTTCGTTTCATCTTTTTCGCATGAAGCGGAACGGGTAGAATCAAATCGGGAGGATCATGAATAACTGATAACAAGTCACGTCCAAATCGACGTCCCATCGCTTGTCCAAGCCGCTCATCTTGATCATACTTTATGGCGTGCAACAAGTCTCGGGTTCTGTTCTGCGGGTTAAAACGCAGCCAACTATAAGCACTGTGAACGGGCACTCGACCCCAAAATGCCTTTTCAACTGGCTGAATGCCTTTCGGTCGAAGTGAAAGAGAAAGATCAGCCAAACAGCCTAAGCACAAAAAACCATCAAACGCAGGTTTGGCCCGCTGACAAACAGGACATGTTGGGGGAAAAAGAAGTTCGTAGAGCGCGTGAAACACACTCGAAGATGAAAAGGAATTCGACCGCTACAACAAGAACTTTATAGGTGTTGACCTATTCTTTACGGCATCCGTCGTGCACTCTTCGGAGCGGTAGCGAAACCGACCAAGAAAGCGACACCCGCTACGGCTAGAAAGTACTTCATGTACTCCAGTCTAGTCAAGAACAACAAAAAAATTGACGACACGAGCGCCAGTCGACCAACGAAATAAGCATATCGCCAGAGCTTTGGCTTTTTCTGAGCGAATAGATCTAAGAAATTCCAAATCGTCCAGCCGGCAGCACCGAAAATCAGAATAGTACTCGAGTATGGCCAATGCTGCAATCGAAAAACCAAGCCAACTGCGATCGCAATCGTGCTGATCATTCGCAGATTGAAATACTCCTTCGATTTATCTCGAGGAGCTTCGGGCATGTCCAGAATATCGTCTTCCTCTTGCTCCATTTCCTAGGGTTTGTTCACTATTAAACAGTTCAACTGTCTATTCTGTTGTTTGAATCTACGAAATTGCTGTCGTGAAGTACGGAAAGCTAGATAATATCGATGGTGTGGAGTTCATCATGCCTCCTGATCACCCCCAAACAACCCTGGCCATGCCAGGGAAACCCGCTGAAAAGTTAGACATCTTCGTTGGCGGAACCATGTGGAATATTCCAAAATGGAAAGGGAAGATTTATCCTGAGAAGACTCCGGCGAATCAAATGATGGAGCGTTACTGCGAACAGTTCGGAACAATCGAATTGAACGCAACTCATTACCGCATTCACCCTCCGACTACCATTCGCAAATGGCACGACGGATCTCCTGCTGACTTCAAGTTTTGTCCGAAGTTCCCACAGCTGATCACGCATTACCGTCGTTTCAATAATTGCGAAGGACTCGTAGATGAATTCATTCAGTCTTTATTGGCCTTTGAACAGAAGCTCTCCCCTTCCTTTATTCAGCTACCGCCGAATTTCACCCCCAATGAAGGACACAAGCTCATCACCTTCTTCAAAACGTGGCCAAGAGAATTGCCTCTTTCGATTGAATTTCGCCACCCTCGTTGGTTCGAAGGTGAAGAGCAGGCGGAAGAAGTTTGGGCAGCCATGCAAGAACATGGAATTGGTGCTGTGATCTGCGACACCGCCGGACGTCGAGATGCGATGCATATGCGAAGCACAGCTCCTTGGCTGCTCTTACGTTTTGGAGGCTATGAAGGTCACCCCTCCGATGAGCTTCGCTTCAATCAGTGGATGGATCGCATTGAACAATGGAAAGCTCTAGGCCTTCGAGAGGTACATCTATTAATGCACCAACCTGATAGCATCCTGACTCCTGAGTCGTGCATTGATTTTGCCCTTCGGGCCGAAGAACGATTTGGGGTAGAAATAAAAAAGCCGCACCTCATCAAAGGCGCGACTCTTTTCTAAATCATTCAGTGCGGGATTACTTCCCGTGACACTGCTTGTATTTCTTACCTGATCCACAAGGACAAGGATCGTTTCGTCCGATTTGCTTTTCGGCCTTTCTTGGCTGAACTGCTTGTTGACGTTGTGCAGGAGCTCCAGCTTGTTGCGCTCGCATTGTAGATGCTCGCTGAGCTGTATTCTCTACGCCTGCTTTATTCGTCTGCAGGTTCTTCATTTCATCACGACGTGGAGTGCGTGCTTCTTGAACGCTTTCCTGACGTGCAGGTAATTGCGCTTTCATCAAGAATCCAGCAACATCTCCATTGAGTCTGTTGACCATTCCCTTGAAGAGCTCGTATGATTCGAACTTGTAAATCAAGAGTGGATCCTTCTGCTCAAAACGGGCGTGCTGCACGTTGTTACGGAGATCATCCATTCCACGGAGGTGTTCTTTCCATGAATTGTCAAGCAATGAGAGAACTACACTCTTCTCAAGTGCGGTGATGAGTTCCTTTCCGCGCGTCTCATAGCATCGTTCGATGTTCGCAACAATGTTGAGGTTTCGTGTACCATCTGAGAATGGAACAGCCATGTTGGTGTAGCTGTTGTTCTCATCGAGGTAAACACGCTCGATTACCGGAAGTGCCTCTTCTGAAAGACGAGCCAACTTGCGACGGTAATTGTCTTCACTCGCTCGGTATAGATCGTAGGCTAGCGTTTCTGGATTTCCAGTAGCGAACTGCTCTTCTGTGAATGGTGATTCCATTCCGAAATTCTTCAACACTTCCAATGAGAAGTTTCCGAAGTCTTTCTCTGCATGGTAAAGAAGCACAATGCTCTCTGCCAATTCGTAGAACATGTTCGAGATATCCAGCTTCAAACGCTCTCCGTGAAGTGCGTGACGACGACGCTTGTAGATCACCTCACGCTGCGAGTTCATCACGTCATCATACTCAAGCAGACGCTTACGAATACCGAAGTTGTTCTCCTCTACTTTCTTTTGAGCGCGCTCGATAGACTTCGTGATCATGTTGTGTTGGATCACTTCACCTTCTTCGATTCCTAGACGGTCCATCATCTTCGCAATTCGGTCAGAACCGAATAGGCGCATGAGATCATCTTCCAATGACACGTAGAACTGGCTAGAACCCGGATCTCCTTGACGTCCTGAACGTCCTCGGAGCTGGCGGTCTACTCGACGTGAATCGTGGCGTTCTGTACCAATGATGGCCAAACCTCCAGCATCCTTCACTTCTTTCGAAAGCTTGATGTCGGTACCACGACCGGCCATGTTCGTTGCGATGGTCACGACTCCGGCTCCACCGGCTTGTGCAACAACTTCGGCTTCACGTTGGTGCATCTTCGCATTCAGTACTTGGTGCTCCACTTTGCGGATGCTCAACATCTTCGAAAGTAGCTCAGATACTTCTACCGTTGTCGTACCTACAAGTACCGGACGACCAGCTGCACTTAGCTTCACTACCTCATCAATCACCGCGTTGTATTTCTCACGCTTGGTGCGGAAAACGAGATCTTGACGGTCATCACGTGCAATAGGTCGGTTGGTAGGGATGATCATCACATCCAACTCGTAGATGTCCCATAGCTCCCCTGCTTCCGTCTCCGCTGTACCGGTCATCCCGGCCAGCTTGTGGTACATACGGAAGTAATTCTGAAGCGTCACGGTCGCATAGGTCTGCGTAGCCGCTTCAATCTTCACATTCTCTTTCGCCTCGATCGCTTGGTGAAGTCCGTCTGAGTATCGACGTCCATCCATGATACGACCTGTCTGCTCATCAACGATCTTCACTTTGTTGTCCATGACAACGTAGTCGATGTCTTTCTCGAACAGAGCGTATGCTTTCAACAGCTGATTCATTGTGTGAATACGAGCTGACTTCACCCCGAAGTCGCTGATCAACTGTTCTTTGCTTGCCAACTTCTCCTCGTCTGATGCCGAAGAGGTATCGATGTTCACCAACTCCGTGGCTACATCTGGCATCGTGAAGAAGTTGTCGTCATCCATGTTCTTGGTGACGAGTTGAATTCCTTTTTCAGTGAGCTCAACCTGGTTGTTCTTTTCGTCAATAACGAAGAACAATTCGGCGTCAGCCTTATGCATCTCACGCTGATTATCCTGAAGGTAGTAGCCTTCAGTCTTCAGAAGTGTCTGCTTCATTCCTTCCTCAGAAAGGAACTTAATCAATGATTTCGTCTTTGGAAGACCTCGGTAAGCACGGTAGAGTGCCAGACCTCCGTCGTTCAACTCTTCTTTGCTCGCATCATCTTTAGAAAGCAACGTCTTCGCCTCAGCAATGAACCCAGTAACAACCTTCTTTTGAGCGTTTACCAATAGCTGCACTTTAGGCTTCAGGTCATCAAACTCGTGTTGATCTCCTTTAGGAGTTGGACCAGAGATGATCAATGGCGTACGCGCCTCATCAATCAATACTGAATCTACCTCATCGACAATCGCGAAGTGGTGCTTGCGCTGAACCAAGTGAGTTGGATCAGAAGCCATGTTATCACGGAGGTAGTCAAAACCAAATTCGTTGTTCGTTCCATAAGTAATGGAAGCACGGTAAGCATTACGACGAGCTTCAGAGTTCGGCTGGTGCTTATCAATACAATCGATGGTCATTCCGTGGAACTCAAACAATGGACCCATCCATTCCGAGTCACGGCGAGCGAGGTAATCGTTTACTGTTACGAGGTGAACTCCTCGTCCAGCGAGTGCGTTCAAGAAGACTGGAAGCGTCGCCACCAAGGTCTTTCCTTCCCCTGTTTGCATCTCCGCGACTTTACCCCGGTGTAGTGCGATACCACCCACGAGCTGTACGTCGTAGTGTACCATCTCCCACTTGATTTCTGCTCCTGCAGCTAACCAAGTGTTATGCCATAGGGCATCCTCTCCGTCAATTTCAACTGAGTTACGCTCAGTAGCGAGTTGCTTATCGAAATCATTCGCACGAACACGTATAGGCGCTTCCTCAGTGAATCGGCGAGCGGTATCTTTCACGATCGCGAATGCCTCAGGAAGAATCTCTTCCAAGACCTCTTCGATCTTCGTGTCTGTTTCTTTTTGGAGTCTGTCAATCTGCTCGTACACCGCTTCCTTCGCATCGATATCCATATCGACATTGGTCTCGGTTTGCACCTTGAGTTGATTGATCTCTTCGTTGAGTCCGGCGATGCTGTCTTGAATCTTCTTCTTCAGATCATCACTTCTTCGGCGAAGGTCATTGGCCGATTCATTCTTTAAGGTTGCGTAGATCTTATTGATTTCCTCTACAACCGGCCTTACCTCCTGTATATCTTTCTCGGCCTTGTCTCCGAGAATCTTCTTCAGGATCTTATTTACTGTTCCTAACATCGCTTCAATTGCTTCAAATGGTCAAATCAGTTGCTGACCAGGACGACAAAAATACAATCTTCGCCTTGGGCTTGCGGTTTTTTCCTCGACGAAAATAATGCCAAGCCCAAAAAGCTGACACCTTGTCGGGTTTTTCATTCTGGTCGAAATCACATTTGACCTTCATCACATTTTGAATCGGAGCATTGATTTGTCTCTTAAAACGTTGAACTTTGCTTCGCCTTTCTGAAGGCAAATTGCGTACAATTCGTTCTCAATATGCAAAGCGAAACAACCACAGAAAACACGGTTTTGGAAGAACCAATCTTGACAGAGAATCCCAAGCGATTCGTGCTCTACCCTATAGAACACAAGGATATTTGGACGCTCTACAAAAAGTCGGAAGCTAGTTTCTGGACAGCGGAGGCTATCGAGATGGATCAAGACCTTGTGGATTGGAACAGCAAGCTAAATGACGACGAACGTTATTTCATCAAACATATCCTCGCTTTCTTCGCTGCGAGCGATGGAATTGTGAATGAAAACTTGGCAGAGAATTTCGTTGCCGAGGTGCAATACACCGAAGCCAAGTTCTTTTACGGTTACCAGATCATGATGGAAAACATCCATTCGCAGACCTATTCCATGCTGATCGATACCTATATAAAGGAGGAAGAAGAAAAGAATCGCCTCTTCAACGCGATTGAGACCCTTGACTGTGTCAAAAAGAAGGCGCAATGGGCATTAAACTGGATCGAAAACGGGTCATTCGCTGAACGACTCGTCGCTTTTGCCGCGGTGGAAGGAATCTTCTTCTCGGGTAGTTTCTGCTCTTTGTTTTGGCTGAGTACGCGTGGATTGATGCCAGGACTAAGCTTCTCAAACACCCTCATCTCGCGTGATGAGGGGATTCACTGTGACTTCGCCTGCTTGTTGTACACACGTCACTTAGTGAACAAGCTCCCGAAAGAACGCGTGGAGAAAATCATCTTGGAAGCAGTGGCTATCGAAAAGGAATTCATTCTTGAAGCGCTTCCCGTCCAGTTGATTGGAATGAATGCCGACCTCATGTCGAGTTACATAGAATTCGTAGCCGATCGTTTGCTCGTTGAGCTGGGGAACGACAAGAAATACAACACGGCCAACCCGTTCAAATTCATGAACTAGGGGGTCAGGATTTCTATTCTAGGTGCAACTCATTCCGCGTTAGCGAACGAATGCAGATGAACTTTGTTACCTTAGACTAGATAACCCTATGACCATGAGAAGCTTACTCTTACTATTGTGTTGCGCATTTGCGCTTTCTATTCAAGCTCAAGAACCTCAGATCGGACTCTACTTTGAAGAGATTGATATCCCTGAACCAGAGCGAACAAACATCGAAAACGACTTGGGTTTTGCACCTCGCACTGTGCGCGTTTACCTTGAATTAGAGGAGAATTACGAGCTACAGTACATTTATGGTGTAGAAGACGATATCTGGTCTATTACTTCGCCTTACGGCTTCTACCAGCACCCTCAAGGTGGACCAACTTCGCTATCTGTCGATAGTGACATCATTCCAACCTTCCCAGAACTCGCTTACGATTCATGGTTCACCATTGGAGCAGAAGAATTCGATGGCAATCAACTCTTCGTGCTGCCAGACGAAAGCATCTTTGACGGATTCGAAGCAGGAGATGACACATGGTTAGTGGAAGGCCCGCTAGGAGGAGGAATATATGTGACCACAGTTATCCAGATCCCGCAAAACTCACCTGATGAAAACGGACGTGTTCTACTCGGACAGTTTACCTTTGGTGGAGGTGGATTTGCACCATGCTTCAACATTCAAGTGCGTCAGCTAAATCCAGATGGAACCATCTTCGATCCAGACGGACCAGGCCCGTTATTGTTCCAGACATATCAGTTTACTTCTTTATGTGAGGAGTATTTTGTGTCACCCTCCTGCCTTACTGACTTTAACACATCAGGTGGTGTAGATACAGCTGACCTTCTACTTCTTATTGGAGAGTTTGGATGCCTAGCAGACTGTAACCTAGATGTTTCAGGTGACGATATTGTCGCTGTGGCTGATCTACTCCTACTTCTAGGAGAGTTTGGGACTACATGTCCGTACTAAATGATTTGCGTCAGGTTTTGATCAGATGACAAAACCATGACAGTTTGAAACCCCTTCTCTACCGATCTTTGTAACGTTATAAAGATCTACGTGGAGAATCTTCAGATCATTGCCATAACTCACAAGCATGCCCCGCTTGAACTCATCGGTAAATTACATGTCGATGAAGACAAGCGTGCGCACTTCCTCAACGACCTTAAGGAGCACCTTCAGGTGCAGGAATTGACCTTCCTCAGCACGTGTAACCGTGTGGAGTTCATCTTCTCTAGCAGCAGCTACTTCTGTAAAGGACGCGAGAACCAATTGCTTGATTTCTTCGGAGTAGAAGGAAAAGAGAAAGGACAAATGCTAGCCAGCTTTCAAAGCTACCGCGGAGAAGAGGCTATGCGCCACCTACTCGAAGTGGGTGCCTCTCTTGATTCAATGGTTATTGGTGAACGTGAGATTATCACTCAAGTACGCAAGTCATTCGAAGACTCGCGCAAGTGGATGATTTCAGGAGATTTATTGCGTCTGGTTTCGAAGAAAGTCATCGAAACATCGAAGCGCATCTACACTGACACAGCCATTGCAACGAAACCTGTTTCTGTGGTTTCACTAGCGTGGAAAAACTTCAAAGCCCAAAATATTGCCAAGGACGAGGCCATCCTGTTAATCGGGGCTGGACAGACCAACGGCAATTTTGCCCGTTTCCTTTCAAAAGAGGGTTACCGCAACGTGACTGTAGCCAACCGTACACTCGAACGTGCTACCACTGTTGCTAAGGCGAACAACTGGGAAGCAGTACAACTCTACCACATTCCTACCGACAAGCAGTACCGCGCAGTGGTTACATGTACCGGTAGCGAAGAGCCAATTGTAACTACCGATTTTCTTTCAGGGCTTTGGTCTGACCAACTCTTTATCATTGACATGGCCCTTCCAGCTGATGTTGCTGACGAAGTGAAAGAAGATGATCGTGTGAGCTACCTAGGCATGACTGAACTGCAAGCCGAAGCCGAGCGCAACATTGAAGTCCGTAAAGGAGAGCTTGATCGTTGTAAGGAGATTTTGGATGAGGCGATGGAAGATTTCCGAGTAATCCTTCGTCAACGTGAGATTGAACTCGCAATGCGTGAGATTCCTGATCTGATTAAACAGATCAAGGAAACAGCCCTCGGAGAAGTCTTCTCTAAAGAACTAGATCAGATGGATGAAGCATCAATCGAGCTCCTCCACAAGATCCTGGGATACATGGAAAAGAAATACATTAGTGTCCCGATGAAGCTCGCTCGTGAAGTGATGCTTGAAAATGCCAACCGCAACTAATGTCGAAGATCATCATTGGTACCAGAGGAAGCGATCTTGCTCTCTGGCAAGCTAACCATACCCAAGAACTACTTTCTTCGATCGGAATTGAAAGTGAGATTACGATCATCAAGACCCAAGGAGATAAAATCCAACACCTGAGCTTTGACAAGATGGAGGGAAAGGGATTCTTCACCAAGGAGATTGAAGAGGCGCTTCTATCTGGCGCCGTAGATCTCGCCGTTCACTCACACAAAGACCTGGAAACGCGTCAGCCCGAAGGTCTTTGCATTGCAGCTGTTCCAAACAGAAGCTTCGTAGAAGATGTCTTGTTGATCCGAAAAGAAAAAGCAGTTCAGAACGCCAAATTCAAAGTGGCCGAAGACGCAGTGATTGGCACTTCTTCTGCTCGTCGCAAGTCGCAGCTGAAGTTCCACCTTCCGCAGTGCACTACGAATGATCTTCGCGGGAATGTTCCTACTCGTATCGACAAGCTTCGTCAGGGTCAATACGACGCAATCGTTCTGGCAAAGGCGGGCATTAAGCGCCTTGAACTTGACCTTTCTGAATTCGAAGTGGTAGACCTAGAGCCTACCGAATTCATCCCCGCTCCAGCACAAGGTGCCTTGGCGTTTCAAATGCGCGACAATGATCCGAGACTTGATCAATTGAAGCAGCTTACGAATACCAGTGATGCCGCCAATGTTCGCATTGAACGCACCCTGCTTCGCGAGTTAGACGGCGGTTGCCAGCTCCCTTTTGGTGCACATTGTACTAAAGAAGGTGATCAGTATCATTTGTTTTGCGCTATCGCGGAATCGGCAGAGGCTCCATCACGCTATGCTTCGCTCCAAGGAACTGACCCCGTTTCCCTTGTGGAAGACATGTTGATGATGCTTAAAAAAAAAGCCTAGGCCAGACCGTCTTCATTAGTTCTGAAGAGAATCAGACCTTAAGCAGGTACGCCACTGCCTGGGGAATCGAACTGATTCAACAATCGCTGATTTCGAGTGAACCAAGGTCCATCGCTATTCCTAATGACGCAAAGTGGGTGTTCCTTTCTTCGCCTCGAGCAACGCGGTACTTCTTTGAACAACATCCCAAAACTGATTTGAAGGTAGGAGTCATAGGCAACGCTAGCGCGGAAGCGGCACCTCCTCACATTTCAATTGACTTTATCGGGCAGGGAGACACCCAGCAAGTGGCGTTACAATTCAAATCGCTGATTGGGGATAACAAGGTACTTTTCCCAACAAGCGATCGATCGATTCGAACGGTCCAAGAACAACTGGCTGAAGGTCAAGCCTTAGAACAAACGATTTACACTACTTCTCTGCATCCGGTGAACATTCCGAAGAGTGATGCGTATTTCTTTACGAGTCCGAGTAACGTGGAGTCATTCTTTTCGCAGCAGCAACTTCCTGAAGGAGCGAAGGTCATTGCGAAAGGGAAAAGTACGCTGCAGGCCCTGAATAAGCACACTAAGAATGCAATCGTGGCCCTGAATTATTCGTCCTCAGGAAGCTGGAATACAATTTTTTCCGTGCTTCACAGTTAGGAATTCCGAGGGTCGATATTCAATCTTTGAATAAATGACACGATCTTCGAAGACCAAAGCGACCGAAACTGTATGTTGAGAAAGATCCTGATCTGTTTTGTATTTGTCTTGCCGGCACTCTTTGCCGCAGGTCAATCAACGGGTACAAGTGAGCCGGTAGAATCAACGGTAGCTCCCAAGTATAGTAACGAGTTCCTTTCGATTGGAGTTGGAGCACGTGCCTTAGGTATGTCGAACGCCCAGGTAGCTGTGGTGAACGACGTTACTGCAGGATACTGGAACCCGACTGGGTTAATGGGCATTGAAAGTGACCTTCAGATTTCAGCGATGCACGCGAACTACTTCGCGAACATCGCACAATACGATTACGCTGGAGTTGGAAAACGTCTTGATAGCCTTTCGGCTGTCGGATTCTCTGTAATCCGTTTTGGTGTAGATAATATCCCGAACACTACTGAATTGATCGATGCTGATGGGAACATCAACTACGATCGCATCACCAGTTTCTCAGCGGCAGATTACGCTTTCATCTTCAGCTATGCGCGCAAGATGAAGACTCCAGGACTCATCATTGGAGGAAATGCCAAGATCATCTATCGAAAGGTAGGCGACTTCGCAAGCAGCTGGGGCTTTGGTTTGGACGCAAGTGTTAGCTACCGCACAGGTAAATGGCGCTTTGCAGCTGTTGGACGAGACATCACCAGCACCTTCAATGCGTGGAACTTCACGCTTGACGAGTCAACCATTGAGACTTTCACACTCACAGGGAATGAAATTCCCGAAAACTCGCTGGAGTTGACACTTCCTCGTGTTATTTTGGGTGCTGCTCGTGACTTCCGTTTCTCACAGAAATTTGGAATGCTCGCTGCCTTGGATTTGACCGTGACAACCGATGGTCAGCGAAACACCATTATCAGTAGCAACCCTATTAGTGTAGATCCAGCAGTAGGACTCGAATTCGATTACGAACAAACGCTGTTCTTCCGTGCAGGTTTAGGTAACCTTCAGTACATCACTGATATTACTGATGAGCGATCATTGACCTTCCAACCGAATATTGGAATTGGGCTTCGCATCAAGCGCGTATACATTGATTACGCCTTGACTGACATTGGTGATCAGAGTACAGCCTTGTACTCAAATATCTTCTCGCTGAGGCTAGACTTGGTTAAGCAGAAGTAGACTTCCCCTTTCCTCTTAAGAGTGCACTCCACAGTGCTCCTAGCATGATCATTCCTGCCACCAAGTGAACGGGCTGTAACGACGCTGGCATTCCGCCGTAGGCGAGAGAAATCCCTACGATCAATTGAAGCAATAATAAGCCCAATGCGAGATGCATTTCTGGGACCACTTGTTTTGCTTTTTGCTGGAGGTAGTACCACGCCCCAATCACAATCAACACCACCCAAGAGAAGCTGCGGTGGATGAGATACATCGTAGGGTTTTCTAGATTCTCAATCCATAACGAACGGTCCGTAATACCTGCATGTACGAGGTGGTCGACTTCTTCACGTACTTGCGTTCCAAGAAGGATTTGTGCCAGCGTAATGACCATTCCTGCCATCAAGAGGAGCGAGACGTTCCGCGATAGCGTAAAACGACGTACCTGACCTCTTCGAATGATGAAGAGTAGCAATACAAAGAGCACAATGGAGCCCAGCATATGGATGGTAATGGAGCCTGGAATGAGGTTACCGTCAACCACTAGTTTCCCGAGCCACGCCTCGAATCCGAGCATAAACAACACCCCTCCAGCTAAGAAGAAGTAAGCCCATTTCTTATGGCGAATCGCGAACAAGAAACTTGCCCCAAAGAGCGCCAGCACGGGAAGACCGGTTAAAGCTCCTATCAATCGATTGATGAATTCGATCCAAGTATGGGTTGGGTTGAAAATGGCGTAGTCATGCTTGTCATAGAGTTCCCAGTTCGCGGCGTTGTAATCTGTGCCTGCGGTGAAATCTTCTTTGGCTGTGAGCATTCGGTCTTCATAGGTCTCCCCGTTGAAGAATTCATGAACGATCATTTGGCCTTTGTTGTATTGACGTCCACTTTCCCAGGTCACATCATCGACACTCGTCGGTGGAATGGTGTAGCCAAAGCACTTAGGCCAGTCGGGGCATCCCATTCCAGACCCTGTCATTCGAACAACAGACCCAGCAACGATAACGAGGTAAACAAAGATGAGGCTCACCCAAGCCAAACGACGGATCAAAGACTCTAGACGGTTCATGTGCACAAAAGTAATCTTCAGATGCGTGAAAGGCTCTCAAACCATCGAAAAAGGTGACTGATCTTCGTCAGAAACAAAAAAAGGAGGCTCGAGGCCTCCTTTCTTGATATATGGGAACAGGTGTTATCCTGTGATCATTCTTAAGATACCCGACACTAAATCAGAGATGCCAGGTGTTTTGAAATCTGAAGCATCCATGCTCACTGCGTCATCTTGCTCTGTTGAAGAGCTTGCTGCAGGTGCGTAGCGTGTTACTTCCATGTCTTTCACAGCGTAAAGCTTCCCGTCACTAATGGTATTGATACAACGGATAAGTTCTGTTTCGTTCACTTTCGCTGGGTTGTATTCAACCACGGCGTAGTTTACGTTTTCTCCTTCGTTATATTCAATAGAAGCGTTCGCCACTCCCGGAATTTCAGAGAGTTCTTTGCGGATCTTTCCACCACAAGCGATTTCACACATCATCCCTTCTACTCCAATCGTAGCAACCGTTTTCTCAACGTCAGCAACACTTTCTGTGTACACTACATCAATCGGTGGCTCCGAGCTACATGCGTAGATGAGCACAAAGGCAGACAATAAGATGAACAAATACTTACGCATACTGATTTCTTTACTGCGGATACTCGCCGCATATACAAAGTTAACTACTCGTGATCAATTCCCGAATCAAGGAATGTTAATTTAGCCACCTCGTTGGCATGACTGATCAAAAACCGTCCATAGAACACTTTTTGCTGCTTGGCTTTTTGGCCTTGATCTGGGGAAGCTCGTTCATTTTGATGAAGATCGGACTGTTTGGACTAGACGGCGATGGCGAGGTGTTTTCGAGCTATCAGATTGCAGCCATGAGGATTGGTATCGCGGGTTTAGTGCTTTCACCCATTATCATTCGCAAATGGAAGCAGATTCAACGCCAAGATCTGTTGTGGATGATGGCCGTCGGAATGATCGGAAATACCATCCCGGCATTTCTCTTTACTTCTGCTCAGCTCAAACTTGCCAGCAGTATCGCCGGCATTTTGAATTCATTGACTCCACTCTTCACTTTGGTTGTTGCCATGATTGTTTTTGGCAATCGTTTCACTAGTCGACAAATCATTGGATTGCTCCTCGGATTTGCCGGAGCTGTAGGTATGATCACCTTGAAAGACAGCAACGGAGAAACGCATCTTCTGTCGATGGGATTGATTGTGATTGCTACCGTTTGTTATGCCTTCTCGGTAAACATCATTCGAAATAAATTGGCCGGGGTATCTTCCATGTTGATTGCAGCTGTAGCCTTGGGTACTATGGCTATTCCTAATCTTATTTGGTTAGCTACCACTAACGTGGGAACGGTGATTACGGAGCACCCTGAAGGAGTGAACAGCTTCCTCGCCACCTTCGTTCTGGCAGCGGTCGGAACTGCCATGGCTCTGGTGTTTTTTAACGGTCTTATTAAGGATACATCGGCTCTCTTCGCGAGTTCGGTGACCTATTTGATTCCGATCGTTGCTGCGATGTGGGGATACTTAGACGAGGAGCATTTGACACTCATGCACTTAGCATTTGCCATGGTCATTCTGATCGGTGTATATTTGGTAAATCGCAGCAAGCCAGTTTCACGCTCGAAAGCATCTTAGACTTTATTGTCGAGCATCTTGTGATTCTGTTGAAAACTTTCGTATCTTTGCCGCCCCAATAAATTAAAGTTATGTACGCTATCGTAGAAATAGCAGGGCATCAATACAAAGTTGAGAAAGATCAATTGATCTACGTTAACCGTTTGAAGGAAGACGAAGGCGCAAAAGTGTCATTTGACCGCGTTCTTCTACTTGACGACAACGGAAGCGTTTCAATTGGCGCCCCAGCTATCGGCGGAGCTCAGGTGACCGCTAAAGTAGAAAAGCACCTGAAAGGAGATAAAGTAATTGTATTCAAGAAGAAGCGCCGTAAGGGTTACCGTAAGAAGAACGGATTCCGTGCGTACTTGACAGAGCTTCGTATTGAAAGCATTGTTGCTTCGGGTGCAAAGCCAGCTAAGAAAGCCGCTCCTAAGAAGGAAGAGGCTCCTAAAGCTGAAGCACCTAAGAAAGAAGCTCCAAAGGCGGAAGCTCCTAAGAAGGCAGCAGGTGGAGACAACCTCACGAAGATTGAAGGTATCGGACCTAAGATCTCTGAGATCCTCACTAACGCAGGTGTAGCAACTTTTGCAGATCTTGCTGCTGCTGACGTAGAAAAATTGAAAGAGATTCTAGCGGAAGCAGGAAATCGTTATAAAGCATTTGACCCAACCACTTGGCCACAGCAAGCTGCACTAGCTGCTGACGGTAAATGGGATGAACTGAAAGAACTTCAGGACAATCTCGACGGAGGACGGGCTAACTAAACCTTAGAAACCATGGCACATAAAAAAGGAGTCGGTAGTTCTAAAAACGGTCGTGAATCGGAGTCGAAACGACTCGGGGTTAAGATCTTCGGTGGGCAAGCATGTCTTGCTGGAAATATTATCGTTCGCCAACGTGGTACACAACACCACCCAGGTGAGAACGTAGGAATGGGTAAAGACCACACAATCTACGCATTGGAAGACGGAGTGGTTGAATTCCGTAAGAAAAGAAACAACAGAAGCTACGTATCAGTTCGTCCTTTCGAAGCCTGATTCTAAAGCATCTTAATAAGCTTACAAACTCCCTTCCTTTCGGTTGGGAGTTTGTTATTTTTGCCCCTGCTCAAACAACACATCATGTTAACGCTAACTGACATTCGCGCGAACCGCGATGAGATTGAAAAGGCCCTCACCAAACGAGGACTAGAAGCCGGTGACACCCTTGACCAAATCTTGGCTGAGGATGAGAAACGTCGTGCCACACAAGCTGAACTTGACAACACCCTAGCTGAGAGCAATAGCCTATCCAAAGAGATTGGTAACCTCTACAAGCAAGGGAAGCGAGATGAAGCCGAAGTGATGAAGTCACGCACTGGAGAATTGAAGGAGCGTTCACAAGAGTTGAAAGATCAACAAGCAAACATTGAGGAAGCATTGACACAATTGCTTTACCAACTTCCGAATAGTCCGGATGAATTGGTGCCTGCTGGGTTGACTGAAAATGATAACGAAGTTGTCAATGAGCTGGGTGATAAACCCAACCTTCATGAGGGAGCCGCCCCTCACTGGGATCTTGCAGATAAATACGACCTGATCGACTTTGACCTTGGATCTAAAGTCTCTGGAGCTGGATTCCCATTCTACAAAGGAAAAGGTGCTCGCCTTCAACGCGCATTGATCCAATTCTTCTTGGATGAAGCCAATGAAGCTGGGTATACCGAATACATCCCGCCATTCGTAGTGAACGAAGCGTCTGGTATTGGTACAGGACAGCTTCCTGACAAAGAAGGACAAATGTACCACGCCACAGCGGATGACCTTTACTTGATCCCAACTGCGGAGGTGCCGTTGACGAATATCTTCCGTGATGTGATCCTGAAAGAGGCAGAGCTCCCACAGAAACTATGTGGATACAGCCCTTGTTTCCGTCGTGAAGCTGGATCATACGGTAAAGACGTGCGCGGTTTGAACCGTCTGCACCAGTTTGAAAAAGTAGAGATCGTTCAAGTGGTGCACCCAGATAACTCTGCGGCTATTCTCGATGAGATGGTTGCGCACGTAGTTGGCCTGCTTAAGAAACTAGAGCTTCCTTTCCGTACGCTGCGTCTTTGCGGTGGTGATTTGAGCTTTGCCTCTGCCATCACTTACGACATGGAAGTGTGGTCTGCTGCTCAAGAACGTTGGTTGGAGGTAAGTTCTATCTCAAACTTCAAGACTTTCCAGACGAATCGTTTGAAGTGTCGTTACAAAGGCGGCGATGGTAAAACCCATCTTGCGCACACCTTGAACGGTAGTGCGTTGGCATTGCCACGTATCGTAGCTGCGCTTCTTGAAAACAACCAAGACGAGAATGGAATCAAGGTTCCTGCTGTACTCCATAAGTACACAGGCTTTGACCGCATCGATTAAGTTGAACTTTTTTGGCATGAACGTTGAGGCCAATTGAGTAACTTCATGCCATGCCGAAACGCGTTTACATTCTTACTCTTGGAGTGGCTCTTTCAGCCCTCATTTTCTCTTGTGGTGGACCAAAGCACGACTTTTCGTCTCAATTGAGTTCGTTAGACTCATTGAAGTCGGAAGTAGCTAGTGCACAAGAACGTTTTGATGAACTGGATGCCTCTGCCATCAGCGGAGCGCTGAAAACCATCAAAAGCGACATGGCTTCTATGAACCTATTAAGCCATGGAGCCATAACCGAAGCTGAGGCCGAAGTATTCTCTGAATACAATCGAGCGAAGCGACTCATCAAAGACTTCCCTCAACGTCATCGTCGGATTTCTGAAGAGTGCGAACGGACGCTTTCGCAGCTGACCGGGCTCTCTGACGCCTTGCGTTCTGGTGCAACTCAAGACGCGCAAGGAAACAAGATCACGCCGGAATACGTTAAGAAGAACTACGACATCGAATCTCGCGTAGCGAGTTCGTTGATTGAAGAGGCCAATAACACCATTGACTTTGCCACACGTGGGTTAGCTACCTACAATGAAATGAAGCCACAGGTTGACGCCTTGCTTGAACAATGGAAGAACGAAGAATGAAAAGCGCACGATACATAGTAATGATGGTCTTTGGCTTATTGATGAGCCTAGCTGTCTCTGCGCAAGAAAGCGATATTGAGTTGGCGGAATACTACTTCCAGAATGGACAGTATGCTTCGGCTAAGCTTTACTACGAGAAGATTTGGAAGACGAATCGGACGAATCGAGTTTACGAGAACTACCTCGCCACTCTGATTGCGTTAGAAGATCTCGAGAACGCTGAAAAGCTTGTCAAAAAGAAGATTAGAAGCCGAAACAACAATGCCACTGCTTATGTGGATTTGGGATCGCTGTACCTTCAATTCGGACAAGACGATAAAGCCAATCAACAGTTTGAAGAAGCCCTGAAGAGCCTGGAACCCGGGCGAAGTCCGGCTATTCGACTGGCTAATTCCTTTATCAAACTCAACAGGCACGATCTAGCATTGCGCACCTATGAAAAAGGTCAGCGTATCTCGAAAGATGGATACCCATTCCACTATGAGATTGCGAATGTCAATGGGATGATGGGCAAGCATGAAGAGATGGTAGAGTCATTTATGGATCTACTTCTGACAAGTCCGAATTACATCCAAACCGTTCAGAACTCCATCAATCGTAATCTGAATGTGCTTGAGAACGAAAAGAACGCCGAAATGCTGCGTTCAAAGTTGATCAAGCGCACACAGCGTTACCCAGATGAATTGATCTACTCAGAGATGCTTATCTGGCTTTTTAATCAAAAGAAGGAATTTGCTGCTTCTTTGATTCAAGCCAAGGCAATTGATAAGCGCTTGGGTGAAAATGGTATTCGGATCATGGAGATTGGCCAGATGGCCCGAAGAAATGAAGACTACGCCACTGCCGCGAATGCATTCAGCTATGTGGTTGAGAAAGGAGCACAGTTCGATTACTTCGTCCCTGCCCACGGCGCCATGCTTGAATCAAAGCTGGCTCAGCTAGAATCACAACCTACGCCTGACCGCACAGCCTACGCGGAGCTTGCGAATGAATATGGCGCTACCCTCGACCGCATTGGAAGAGATGTAAATACCATTGACATCATGCGCGACTACGCGCACATCAATGCCTTCTACCTGAACAACAGTGAAAGCGCGATTACCATTCTAGAAGAGGCTATTGAAACACCTGGTATTTATGATCGTGCACAAGCGATGTGTAAGCTAGAATTGGCTGACATCTTGCTCCTTGATGGTGATATCTGGGAAGCCTCATTGCTTTATTCTCAAGTAGAGCTTGCCTTCAAAGAAGACGTCCTGGGAGCTGATGCTAAGTTCAGAAACGCACGTATTTCCTACTTCACAGGAGACTTCGAGTGGGCTCAAGCGCAACTTGATGTCCTGAAAGCCTCTACTTCCAAGTTGATTTCAAATGACGCCATTGACTTGAGTCTTTTGATCACAGATAACTACAACATGGACACCACCACGGTTCCGATGCGCATGTTCGCACAGGCAGACCTTCTGGGCTACCAGAACCGTTGGGATGAAGCCATGGTGAAAGTAGATTCACTCCTAGCAGAGTGGCCTATGCACACCCTCAAAGATGAGATCTTGATGATGAAGTACAAGATGCACATGTCACGAGGTGAATACGAGGCCGCAGAAGCACAATTGAACGAAGTACTTGAATACCACTTTGCAGATATTCTTGCAGATGATGCCTTGTACAACCTAGCTGAGATGTATGAGCTGATTTACTTCGACGAGGCCAAAGCTCAAGAGCTTTACCAGCGCCTTTTGGTAGATTACCCAGGCAGCTTGTATGTGGTTGAAGCGAGAAAACGCTTCCGTGCATTGAGAGGGGACCCCTCTTAGTCTCCCCACATAATTACCTTCGGATTATTGATAAACCGACCGATGTCTTTTGCGAAGATTAAGTGAAAGAGATCAATGAGCGGTATCACTCCTAGCCCTCCTCCAATTGTAAGGGCGTAAATAACGGGTACCTTATCACTGGTACCTAGATAGATTCGATGTGCCCCGAAAGGACCCAAGAGAATGGTCAATGCAATGGCAATCAACCGTGGATTTTCTTGACGTTCAAAGAAGGCTAGGCGTTCTTCCTCAGTGGCGTCTTTTAGCGCCCTTACTTCTTTAATAAACTGTCTTAGGTGCACACGTTCTTTCGCCTTTGGAATTCCTTCAAGTACAGGAGATTCTTCAAAGCGAAGCGTTCCAGCCGTGAGGCTAAAAGCAAGAAAGAAAAAAAGGAATGAGGCCAATGCCTGTTTCATGCGCATACCTTTCGATAACGCAAGATGTCGACAAAGATTGAATTTACAAGATCAACATCGCGTCACCGTAAGCGTAGAAGCGGTATTCTTCTTTGATCGCTGTTTGGTACGCTTCCATGATCAAATCGTATCCTCCGAACGCCGCAGCCATCATCAACAGTGTTGATTCAGGAGTGTGGAAGTTCGTGATCATGCGATCTGCAATCTTAAACTCGTATGGAGGGAAGATGAATTTGTTTGTCCACCCGTCAAAAGTATTCAGACGCTGATACGTGCTTACTGAAGACTCAATCGCTCGCATTACCGTAGTACCTACAGCACATACTTTCGTTTTCTTGTCTTTGGCACTGTTCACCAAGTCAGCTGATTCTTGTGTGATGTAAACCTGCTCTGAATCTACTTTGTGCTTCGTCAAATCTTCTACCTCTACCGGACGGAAAGTTCCGAGTCCGACGTGGAGTGTGATTTCAGCGAAATCGATTCCTTTCAGCTCAAGACGCTTCAGCAGCTGACGAGAGAAGTGCAACCCTGCCGTTGGAACAGCTACTGCTCCTTCGTGCTTCGCATAAATCGTTTGGAAACGATCAGCATCTTCCGGCTCAACTTCACGCTGAATGTATTTCGGAAGTGGCGTCTGCCCCAATTTGTAGACTGTCTGCTTGAACTCTTCGTGCGTTCCATCGAAAAGGAAACGAAGTGTACGTCCGCGAGAAGTGGTGTTGTCGATTACTTCTGCAACTAACTCGTCGTTTTCACCGAAGTAAAGCTTGTTACCGATACGGATCTTACGTGCTGGGTCTACCAACACATCCCATAGCAAGCTATCACGGTTCAACTCACGGAGAAGGAACACCTCGATTGTTGCTCCAGTCTTCTCTTTGTTTCCGTACAGACGTGCTGGGAAAACCTTCGTGTTGTTCAACACCATTACGTCACCTTCATCGAAGTAATCAAGTACGTCCTTGAACATCTTGTGCTCAATTGTTCCAGATGCTCGATCGATCACCATCAAACGCGATTCGTCGCGATTGTCTGTTGGGTGTTGTGCGATCAATTTTTCAGGAAGTTCGAACTTGAACTGAGAAAGCTTCATTGGTCTCATAGCGCGTCTTTAAAAAGGGGTGCAAAAGTAGTACAAAACACCCTGTTTGTCAAGTACTTTTAGCCATTCGCCGCATCTGGCGCGGGATCTGGTATCGCGGCAAGTCGTTCCGAGAATGTATCCACTGTAATTGCGTCGTTTACGTGGAACTTTCCGCTTTTATATCGACGGAGGGCGATCAAGTACGCTCCATTATTCATTTGCCTACCTAAGTCATAAGCGAGCGAACGAATGTAGGTCCCTTTACTGCAGCAAACATCGAAATCCACCTCAGGCAATTCCACGCGCGTAAGATTGAATTCATGGATCATGACGTAACGCTTTGGAATCTCCACCTCGCGCCCCTTTCTCGCATGCAGATAGGCTGGCTTCCCATCGATTTTCTTGGCAGAAAAAATCGGGGCTTGTTGCGAATAGCCAGGAACAAATTCTTGAGCTGCCTTTGCAAGATTGTCAGCACTTAAGTCGTCTATAGGAAAGGTATCGGTCTCTTCTGATTCCAAATCATACGTGGGCGTAATCGCACCGAATTTCATAGTCCCAGTATAGCCTTTGTCTTCCTCGATCATGGCGGTAATTTGTTTGGTCATCTTTCCAGTACAAATCACCAGGAGGCCAGTGGCTTTTGGATCCAAGGTCCCAGCATGACCCACCTTGATCTTCCTCACTCCCAACTTTCTTCGGATCATCCCACGGACCTTATTGACCACGTCGAAAGACGTCCAGTCTAGTGGCTTATCGATGAGGAGCAAAACTCCGTCTTTGAAATCCTGTGGTTGAGTAAAATGATTGGGCTTCGGAATCATAGAGGCGCAAATTACTGAATGAATCGGGTATGACCGAAAACATTTAAATTCGCTTCAAACAACTTTACCATGCGATCAATACTACTCTTTCTCTGCCTCGTAGCTGCAGTCTCAATTCAAGCCCAGCAAGCCATTTCTATTGAACCGATGCTTGAAGCGCGCAGCTCACATCAGCTTGCAAAGATTGACGACACCAAGGCTCTTGCCGCCGGTGGATGGAATGGAACAGAGATCAGCGCTTCTGCTGAGTATTACGATGTAGAAACAGAAATGTGGTTAGAAGTAGCTCCTATGGGAACGGCTCGCACCAATTTTGCCATGTGTGACCTCAACAACGGCTATGTGATTGCAGCCGGAGGATGGGATGGCGAAGATCCAGCAAGCTTAGCTTCTACTGAGATTTACGATTTCGACAATGATACCTGGATGGCCGGACCTGATTTGACGGTTGGACGTTCTTATGTTGAATCAACAAAGCTTCTTGACGGACGCATCCTCTTTACTGGTGGTTTCGACGGAAACAATACGATGGCCACTTGCGACATCTATGACCCGGTAGTTAACACGATTACTGCAGCAGCTCCGATGAACTTTGCGCGTAATTCACATGCTACGGTATTGCTTCCTGACGGTAGAGTTCTTGTGGCTGGAGGATTTAATCCTTCCCTTGATTTCCAAATGGATGAAGCCGAGATTTATGATCCATTCCTAGATGAATGGACTGTCACTGGAAGCCTCAACGTAGGCCGTGACAACATGGAAGGTGTTGTAAACGATAGCGGCATCTGCGCGATTGTTGGTGGTCGTGTATTCAATGGTAATGAAAATCTTTTCGAAGGTCTCGCTAGCGCGGAAATTTATGAGCCATTCAACGGTACTTGGATCACCGTTAGCCTACCACAAAAGCATTGTTACAACCACATGCTGCAATTCGGAAACGGAGCGATTTATTCCGTTTCAGGAACAGATCAAACAGGAGATGGTGTGACTACTACTTACGCTCCTTCTATGTCTTTCAGCCTAGGAATTAGCACTACCGTGGAAACGATTGATGCTGCTGAGGATGGTGATCAACGATTCAGAAGTGCCTCTGCTCAACTTTCACCGGACATGTGGATCGTAGCTGGAGCTGACGATGCAGGAAACGGAACCGCTGAACTCTGGATGGAACCAAGCGCTGTAGAAGACATTACTGCCCCTTCAGTTATCGCCTTCCCCAACCCATGTGTTGACCGATTTGTCATCTCAGGAAATGGAAACTACTTCTGGCAGATGATCGATATGAATGGTCGAATTGCACTGGAAGGACAAGGAAATGTGGTAGATGTGACTACCTTGCCTGCTGGAAATTACCAGTTGACATCGACAGACAATGAAAACCCATTCCGTTTGTCGGTTCAGGTGATTCACTAGAACCTTACTATGCTTAAGAAAACGCTACTCTTCTGCGCCTTTGCGGTTATTCTTACTTCGTGTGAATCACGCTCAGAAAAAGCCGCTGCCTACAACGATTCATTGATCGAACAGCAAGCCTATGTGCTCTCTGCGTTGAATGAATTGGATAGCTCTTTGAATAAAATCGACACCACGCACATCGACGAAGCTTACCAGATTCTACAAGGACGTATTGTGGAGAGTTTGCGCGCCGTAGACGAAATTGGTGCGTTCAACAAAGACGAATCTCTGTACAACGCTACCAGAGAATTAATTCAAGGATACGAGGGGATTGTCGATGGCCCCTATGCCGAATTGATCGATTTGATTTCTCTTCCAGACAGTATGTTCACTCCTAGCAAACAGCTTCGTGCCTTTGAAGTAGAGGATGACATCATCAACGGAGTAGAAAATCTGCACAACAGCTTCACGAAGAAGCAGGCGACTTTCGGTGTGAAGTACAATGTGATTTTCGAAGAGAATTAAGCTCCCACTTTTTGTCCGTCAAGCAGGCGAAGAATCTCCATGGCTTGATCAATGCGTTCCACGTTCATGAAACTCATGCGCAGGACACCGTTCTTCTCGTACATCTTCCCTCTGTTTGGGTGATGTTTTAGGAACTCCAGCACATTAGAGAACTTGTTACTCTGGTAGTAAGCAGACTCTTGGTTTGAGACAAAATGCCCAATCATTTTTCCTGATTTCAGGATCAATTTCTCAAAGCCAATGTCATTGGCCATTCGACGCACCTTAATTGATTCTAAGAGGTCTTCAGTCTCTTTAGGAATTGGACCGAAACGGTCAACCAATTCCTTCTTGAAACGGTCTAGCTCGTCATCGTTCGGTGTCTCGTCAAGTTCACGATAGAGCTGAATACGCTCGGCAATTCCAGTAACGTAATCATCTGGAATGAGAAGCTCAAAGTCTGTCTCTAAGGCTGTCTCAGCGACAAACTTTTGCGTTTTCATCTGCTCTTCATCGAAAAGATCTTTGAACTCTTCTTCTTTCAGCTCACGAACAGCCTCATCCAGGATCTTCTGATACATATCGAAACCGATGTCGCTGATAAATCCTGACTGCTCTCCTCCAAGCATATTTCCAGCCCCGCGGATATCTAGATCTCGCATGGCGATATTCATTCCCGACCCAAGATCAGAGAACTGTTCAATCGCCTGCAATCGCTTGCGTGATTCATCAGGCAACGCATGGAGCGGAGGGGCTAGCAGGTAACAGAATGCCTTTTTGTTTGAACGTCCTACACGTCCACGAAGCTGGTGTAGATCACTTAATCCGAAGTTCTGCGCTTCATTAATGATCATCGTGTTCGCGTTCGAAATATCGATACCCGATTCCACGATAGTGGTAGCAACCAAGACATCGAAAGTACCATCAATGAAGTTGGTCATGACCTCTTCTAGCTCATCACCGTTCATCTGACCATGGCCAATGCCAACGCGAGCGTCAGGAACGAGGCGCTGGATCATACCTGCTACTTCCTTGATGTTGCTCACGCGATTATGGACGAAGTAGGCCTGTCCTCCGCGCTGAATTTCATAGCTGATGGCATCTCGAATGATCTCTTCATTAAATCCATGCAACACCGTTTCTACCGGATGACGGTTTGGCGGTGGTGTATTAATGATTGATAAGTCACGTGCCCCGAGTAATGAGAATTGAAGCGTTCGAGGGATCGGTGTCGCGGTCAAAGTCAAGGTATCAACATTGGCACGCATCGTCTTCAGCTTGTCTTTCACAGACACCCCAAACTTCTGTTCTTCGTCAATGACAAGAAGTCCGAGGTCTTTAAACTTCACTTGTTTCCCAACGATCTTGTGGGTACCGACAACTATATCCACTTTACCGCTTTCAATATTATCCAGCGTCTCACGAAGCTTCTTCCCGGTCTTGAATCGGTTGAGATAATCAACGGTTACCGGGAACTCTTTCAGACGCGCCTTAAAGCTCTTGTAGTGTTGCAGGGAAAGGATGGTGGTAGGAACCAAAACGGCTACTTGTTTCCCATCACAAGCTGCCTTGAAAGCGGCACGAATAGCCACTTCCGTCTTACCAAAGCCAACATCACCACACACGAGGCGATCCATTGGGTACTCACCTTGCATGTCTTCCTTCACGGCAGTTGTTGCGGCAAGTTGATCAGGTGTGTCTTCGTACATAAAAGAGGCTTCCAATTCGTTTTGGAGATAGCCATCTGGCGAATACGCAAAGCCCTTGCTTGCCTTACGTTTCGCGTATAGTTTCAGCAGGTCAAAAGCCAATTCCTTGACGCGCTTCTTTGTCTTGTTCTTCTTATTCTGCCAAGCAGGAGAGCCGAGTTTATCAATCTTCGGCACAGTTCCTTCCTTACCAGAATACTTGGAAATGCGGTGAAGAGAGTGAATCGAAACGTAGAGAATATCTCCTCCCTTATAGGTCAAACGAATCGCCTCTTGCTCCTTCCCGTTGACGTCTACTTTCTGAAGTCCGCTAAACTCACCTACCCCGTGATCTATGTGTACCACATAATCCCCAGGCTCTAGGTTTGAAAGCTCTTTCAGCGTAAGTGCCTCCTTGTTCTTGCGGAAACCTTCCTTCAATCTGAAACGATGGTATCGCTCAAAGATTTGGTGATCCGTGTAACAAAGAATCTTACGCCCCTTATCAATGAAGCCTTCGCTCAGTTCGATGGAAATCGGCTTGAATTCTACCTCTTCTTGACGGTCTTCGAAGATGTCGTAAAGACGCTCAATCTGTTTTGGCTGACCGGCAGTAACCACATTGATGTACCCTGAGGCATGGTTCTGACGTAGGTTTTTTCCTAGTAGCTCAAAGTTCTTATTGAAGCTCGGTTGCGGCGTCATGTCATACTCGAGCATCACGCTCTCTGCGAAGTAATTCGCTCCTCCGAATTCCGCGGTTTTCAGCGAACTAACCAACTTTTTGAACACCGACGGATCGGTGAATAGATCTTCAGGTTTCAAATGGTTGAGCAGCGATTCCAACTTCTCGTAATGGTGGTGTGCCTTTTCGAGGGTCTTCTTGAGTTCATCTTCGCACTTGGCGAAATTATCAGCCCAAACTACCCCATCATTTCCGAAGAATTCGAAGAATGACTCACGCGACTCTTGCAACAGTTGTTTGCCCACATTCGGGACAATCGTTGCCTTCGTCATCTTCCCTGTACTCAGCTGAGTTGTTGGGTCGAACTTTCGAATTGAATCCACATCGTCACCGAAGAATTCAATACGGTATGGCTGATCAAAGCTGTAAGAAAATATGTCAACGATTCCTCCGCGGATGGAGTACTGTCCGGGTTCGTAGACGTAATCAACTTTCTCGAAAGCGTACTCTTGCATCACCTCATCGATGAACTCCATTGAGTAGCTTTCTTCGAGATGAATATCGAAGGTATGTTCTGAAAGGTTCTTCTTCGTGACCACTTGCTCAGCCAACGCTTCAGGGAAAGAAACAGTGATGGTTCTCCCCTTGAACTTGCGGATCTCATTCAACACCTCCGCTCGCATCGCGATGTTCGCGTTCTCAGTACTTTCAGACTGATAAGGCACACGCGCTGAACGCGGGTAGAATAAGATTTTGCGGTCTGGAAGCAGATGCTCCAGGTCATTGAAGAAATAAGCCGCTGACTCTTTATCGTTCAAGATGAACAGATGATCTCCTTTGATATCCTCGATGACGGCTGCTGCAATCATGGCTCGCGATGAGCCCACAGCCCCTTTAATCATCACCTTTGATTCTGGATGTGACAAAAGATCGCCAATATGCTTACTGACGGGGTCTGACGTGTATATCTGTTGGAACTCTTGAAGTGTCATGGCTGACTTTCGGGGTGCAAAGTTACGGTATCTTGGGGGTTGGTACGTGGAATGCGGATTGCAGATTGCGGTTTACGTCCTGTAATCCTGACTGTTTAAACCCTAAAAGTCCTTAAACGTTCTCTTCTCGGCATTCACTCTTCCATGAAAATTCTGTAACCTGTGGTCCACAATGTCAAAACCGAGCATGATCGAGCTTCGCATTATAGAAGAAACTGGCTTCCAACATGAAGATATCCAACCGCTGAATGAGTCTACGCGCACGATCGTTCAAGCAAACGTCGACTATTATCAGCGCATTGGCTATAATCAACCATGGGTAGGTTATTTGGCCGTTCAGAATGGAGAAGCGGTAGGTTCATGTGGTTTTAAAGGCATGAGGAATGGCATTACTGAAATCGCCTATGTCACTTTTGATCCCTACCGCGGAAATGGGGTAGGAACTGAAATGTGTCGACTCCTATGTGAAATTGCCTCCGAGCATCCTGAAATTGAAGTCACGGCAAGAACCTTGAAAGAGCCGAGTTATTCAACCCGAATCCTCGAGAAAAATGGCTTTCGTCATGTGCGAGATGTGGTGGATGAGGATGGCGTTGAGGTTTGGGAATACTCTCTTTTTAGGCGTAAGGCTTAGGGCATAAGGCGTAGGGATTTTGCTGATGAAAACACTGATAATGTGGTTATGAAGACTGGAATTTTATTTGGCACTTTATTGATTTTGACTGCTGTGATGTTCTTTGGATGTTCTGATGAGATGAGTGCTACGGCACCTGAAGCAGGTTCTGATGAAGTGCTTGTTGAACCAGTGAAGAGGTATACCTCTGGAGATGTCATTTTTGATGCCTTTCAAGATTCTCGTGGCGACCTCTGGTTTTGTACGAGTAATGAGGGAGTATTTAAATACGACGGAGAGTCATTTACACAGTATACGACGGAAAACGGTTTGTGCAGCAATGACATTTCCCAAGTGGTTGAAGATGCGCAAGGACAATTGTGGTTCGCTACAGATAAGGGGATTTGTGGGTTTGACGAGAGCTTCTCCGTGTTGATTCCATTACCGCAGCAAGAGATTAACACCAAGTGGTTGCGTGATTGCTACCCAGTTGTGAACCCAAATGGAGTGTCGAGTTTATTCGTTGATTCCACAGGTGTGTTTTGGATTGGCTCTAACGGAGCTGGGGCATATCGCTATGATGGTGAGTCATTCGAATCATACCTGACTGAACAATGCGCTTTGATGCCGGATAGTCTACATCACAACGTAGTGAGCGACATCATTCAAGATCATGAAGGAAACATTTGGTTCACTTCCTTTTCTCACGGAGGGGTGAGCAGATACGATGGTAGCACCTTCACGCACTACGACACCACAGATGGCCTCGGAGATGATATGATCGCATCAGCCTACGTTCAACGCGATGGAAGAATCTGGTTCGGAACCCAAGATGGTGGCATGAGCTACGTTGATGGTGAAGGGTTCCAAACGGTATATCGTCCTGAAGGAGAGTGCCACAACAACATGGCTACCTTATTCGAAGACAGCAAGGGTCGACTTTGGATGGCGAGTTACGCCCGAAGTGGTGTCTGTTGGTATGAAAATGGAGAATTCACCTCGCTAGAAATCAAAAACAGCGACAAACTTGTCGACATCAAATGCATTGGGGAAGACAGAAATGGAAACATCTGGTTTGGCGGGAGGTATGGGATTCTCTGGAGGTATGATGGCTCAGAACTCAAAGACTTTACGCAGAAAGGTTAGACGAAAGACGAGAGACGAGAGTCTAGGGACTAGGGACTAGGGACTAAAAACCAATAACCAAGAACTAACACAAATGACTAACACGCCTGGATCAAGAAAAGTAACCACTCAACTACGTATTCTACTCCTAGTGGCCGGGGCTTCTTTCTTGATAGCAAGCGTGCATGGTCAAGAGAGTGACGACAGTGCGATTCAATTGCAATTGAGTTCGCGAGTGGACACATCTTCGGAAGACGTGAGATCGATCATCGCGAATTATGAGGCTTATTTCCGTTCCTCTTCTGAGGTGGAAGGAGATTCAAATTACTGGAACGCATCGGAGACTGACCTTTATGAAGACTTTGATTTCAGCAGAGCCAGTTTATTCCAAGGAGATATGACCGCCGAAACGTTATTTCAATATTTCTCCCCATTTGTACTTTCGGTGGAACCTATTGGTGAGAAGTATCAAATCAGAGTGTTATATTCATCCGACACCACGGATCCAAAGTACATCGGCTCCAAAGTTTGGTGCATTCACAAGCTCAACGTACTCAAGGAAAACGGTCGATGGGTTTTTCAGAATCTTATCGTTGAATTGACAAAAGAGTGGAAGTCTCAATCCTATGGTTTGATTCACTATTTCTATCCTGAGAATCATTCATTTGACCTTATCGAGGCAAAGCAAGCGCAAGCCTTCTGTGAGCGGTTTATTGAACGCTTCGATTCGCGCGGAGCGGAGCCATTTAACTACTATGTCACCAGTAGTATAGACGATATGGGGCTCCTCGAGAATTTCGACTACTATTTCGTTGGGATAACTACTGGAAAAGCGCGTGAAGGCATGATCTTAACCGCCAACGGGAATGAGTTTTATCCCCACGAATTTGTCCACAAACTTCTACCCGCAAACGATAATCGCGGCTATATCATTGAAGAAGGATTAGCTGAATTCCTTGGTACAAAAGAAGATCCAAATGAATACGCAGAGCGCATGAAATCGCTAGCCTATGATATTCGTGACAACAATTCTGAAATCAACTTTCAATCTGTTATTTCACAATCGGTCCAGTTCAACGGTTATCCAACCGCCTACCCAGCGGGTGCCGCGCTATGTGAATTAGTGTACGAAAGAAAAGGTGATCAAGGACTGAAAGACCTTATTCATGCCAACACCATCGACGGTCCCGAAATCATCTCATCCGTTTGCCAAATCCTGAATGTAAAAGAAAGAGAACTGAAGATTGCTTGGGAAGCACTGGTATTGGGGTATCTTGAGGAGTAATTGGTTATTGGTTATTGGTTATTGGTTATAAGTTATTGATTCCGGGCACTCCCTCATGTTAATCTCCACCTACATAGAACAGTATTTCGGCGTTAGCCAAGCACATCTACCCCAACTTGAATCGCTGTTCAAGGAAGAAAGGTTGGAGAAAGGTGAATTCCACACCAAACAAGGCGATCGTCATGGGCGTCTTTCGTTTATCACTTCTGGCTATTTGCGAATTCACAGTATTCAGAATGAGAAAGACGTGACCCAGTGGATTTCCTCACCAACTGAATTTACGACGGACCTAGGTAGTTTGGTCTTCGGACAAGCGGCACGAAGAAATATTGAAGCCCTGACTCCAGTGGTCATGTATTCTATATCGCAATCGGATTATCAATCGCTCAGCCAACACATTCCGGAGTGGCAACAGCTCGAGAAACTCTTCTTGGCAAAGTGTTTCATGACCATTGAAGACCGTGTTTCATCATTCATAGCCTTATCGGCAGAAGAGCGCTATTTGCAACTGTTCGAACACAAACGGGAACTGTTCCAACACATCCCACTTCAATACCTCGCATCAATGCTGGGTATGACGCCAGAAACCTTCAGTCGGGTGCGCAAGAAGACGCTTTCTTGACAAATATCAAGGCATCGCAGTAGTCCATCGATGAGCTTTGTACCAACAAAGACATCGATATGAATACAACACACAACATCACCGCTGATTCGTCTAAAAATGTGGCGTTTGAGCTCTTTACTTCTATCACTATTAACGCTAGCGCGGAATCGGTTTGGAAGGTCTTGACAGACTTTGAACAATACCCGGAGTGGAACCCTTTCATCAAAGAAATACGAGGAATTAGCTTCGAACCAGGCGGTCAGATTTTCGCTCACATCGACAACATGAAATTCAAACCCATTGTCCAGATCTACAAGGAGAACCACATCTTCGAATGGCTCGGCAAACTCTTTATCAAAGGCCTCTTCGACGGACGACATCGATTCGAATTAGTAGAAAATGCAGACGGCTCGACGACATTGCACCACAGCGAAAAGTTCTCAGGAATTTTGGTAGGACTAATGAAGAAGAAATTAGACACGGAAATCAGGGATTCATTCGAAGCTATGAATGTTGCTTTGAAGAGGAGGGTCGAGGGACAAGAGTCGAGAGTCTAGGGACTAGGGACTAGGGACTAGGGACTAGGGACCAAAGACTAAAAACCAAGGACTAAAAACCAAGGGCTAATGACTTGAAATCTGGTTCGTGGGGACGGAAGGCGAGAAGAAAAAACAATGAATGTGATTAATGAATAATGAACTAAGTCTTCGGTTGTTGAAATGCCTTTGGAGGGTAGCTAGGGTTCCGATGAGAAAGGAGCAATCTCATATGGTGTTATGAAAACCTGTCACAAGAAGACTTGAATTAGAATTACGCGATTCTCATTTTGCCATTTTTGCCTTCAAGTTCAGTAGCTCAGTAGCTCAGTAGCTCAGTAGCTCAGTAGCTGATCATAAATTAAAAAACCACCACCCACCTTGAACCCAGCGCTGCCGCGGGCCCACCCACCCCCAGACGCACGCACAAAATAAGCCCATACCATCTGATTTAAAGCATTTTAAACGTTTATCTCAGCACAACTTTGCGTGTGTTGGCATTCGTTTTAGGGATGAAGTGAAAGTGGTTCGTGGTTCGTGGTTCGTGGGAAGAATAAATAATGAAATTGAACTATAAATAAAGAACCAAGTCTTCTCTTGTTAATGCCTTTGGAGGATTGCTAGGATGATGATGAGAAAAGAACAGCATACGGCTTACTGCATACCGCATACTGAACCCGCGTTGCGCCCACCTTCAAGCAACAATCCCTGTGATTTCTCCGTATATTTAAGAGAAACCTGCAAATAACATGAGAAGGATTTTGGGAACAATGTTGGCCATTCTGGTCAGCTATGGGGCTATTGCACAAATTTTAACGGAATCGAATTTGCCAATCATCGTGATTAACACTGATGGTGGAGACGAAATTCCTGATGAACCAAAAATCAATGGAACGATGGGCATCATCAACAATGGTGATGGCATGACCAATTCGTTATCTGACCCTTTCAATTATCACTTCGGAAACATTGGTATCGAAACACGCGGGAATTCAACGCAGGATTTTGAGAAGAAAACCTACTCGTTAGAGCTTCGAAATGAAGCGAATCAAGACACCTCGATTAACCTATTCAACATGGGGAAGGAGGAAGACTGGATCCTCCACGCGATGGTGATTGATAAGACGCAAATTCGTATCCCGTTTAGCTTTTATGTATTCCAACAGATGGGGCATTACGCCTCTGATTGGCAATATGTGGAACTCGTTATCAATGGAGATTATCGCGGGCTTTACCTCTTCTGTGAGCGTATCAAGCGGGATGATGATCGAGTAGATATCGCCAAGTTGAGTGAAGACGAAATCACCGGTGATGATGTGACTGGTGGGTACATTTTGCGAATTGATTGGACCTACGATTACGAAGGAGCTGGTTTCGAGTCGCAGTTTGAGTCTCAAAGCGGCGATAACATGATCTATCAGTGGTACTATCCGCGTGAAGAGGCCATTCAACCTGAACAGGCGCAGTACATTGAGAATTGGATGTATCGCTTTGAAAGTGCGGCCTTCAGCAACGATTACATGAATGATCAAGGCGAACGATACACCGATTTGATCAACGTGAGCTCATTTACAGATTTCTTGTTGATCAATGAACTATCCAAGAACGCCGATGGCTATAAATTGAGTTCATACATCCACAAAGACAAAGACAGTAACGGTGGAAAGTTGGTGGCTGGTCCGATCTGGGATTTCGACCAGAGTTACGGCAGTTCGTTAGTCTGTTCAACGCATATTCCAGAGGGTTGGACTTACCTGCAGGAACAAGACGGATGTGAAGATTTGGAATCGATGCCGATGTGGTGGCAACGGATGATGCAAGACAGCATCTTCACCAACCACTTAGCTTGTCGATGGAGTCAATTTCGCCAAGACTTCCTCTCACTAGACGCCATCAATAACTGGATCGTTGAAGACACAACGCTAATTTCTCAGGCGCTCACGCGCAACTACATGCGTTGGGATGATGTGATTGGTGAATACATCTGGATCGAGCCAGACCCGCTTCCAGAAACCTACCAAGAAGAAGTGGAGGTGATGCAAAACTGGATTTCACAGCGCGTGGCGTGGCTCGATGCCAACATGCCTGGTAATTGCGAGTTCGATGTCATCACTAACGTGGAATCGCCTGAGATTCTACAAGCTTCGGTATATCCGAACCCAGCTGGTTATGTCGTGAATGTCAGAACCAACGAAGCGGTTCAAATCAATCTCATCGACGCACAAGGAAGAGTCATATACCAATCTCAACTTCCTCAAAGTCAATTCATAATTGACGTAAGTGCTTTTGCTAAAGGCACCTATATCTTACGGTTGGAAGGGGATAATAGTGTTGGAGTGGAGCGACTGGTCGTTCAATAGACTACTTCGTCACCGCTTCTTGTTCAGCTAGATACTCCATGGCCTTCTCGACCATGTTCTTTGATCCTACGTAGTAAGGTACACGTTGATGAAGCTCCGTAGGCTTGATATCAAGAATCCGTTGCTTCCCGTCAGTAGCCACACCACCTGCTTGTTCCGCGAGGAAAGCGAGCGGATTGCATTCGTACAACAGACGAAGCTTCCCATTGGGGGCACTTGATGTTGCTGGATAGATATAGATTCCACCTTTAATCAAGTTTCGATGGAAATCGGCTACCAAAGAACCAATGTAACGAGCTGAATACGGACGATTCGATTGCTTGTCTACTTCCTTGCAGTAATCGATGTATGATTTTACTCCTTCTTCGCACATCGCCAGGTTTCCTTCGTTGATGCTATAGATCTTGCCATCTTCCGGAATCTGCATGTTCGGATGACTTAAGCAGAACTCACCAATTGAAGGTTCAAGCGTAAAGCCATTCACTCCATGTCCGGTGCTGTACACCAACATGGTTGACGAACCGTACACAACATATCCTGCTGCAGCTTGCTCATATCCAACTTGGAGGAAGTCGTTCACATTAGCTAAATCACCAATAGACGAAGTACGACGGTAAATGCTAAAGATGGTTCCAATAGAAACGTTGACATCGATATTGGATGATCCATCAAGTGGATCAAACAGCACGACATACTTTCCTTTCTTACACAGGTCCTTTTCAAAGGCCAGATAGCCATCATTCTCCTCACTTGCGATTCCGCAGACTTGCCCACCATTCTTAAATGAATTGATGAAGACCTCATCTGCAATGACATCTAGCTTTTGTTGAGTTTCCCCTTGAATATTCTCTGTCCCATGCGCACCCAGGATATCTCCAAGTCCGGCTTTGTTCACCTGCTTGTTCACGATCTTAGCCGCGATCCCGATGTCACTTAATAATCTTGACAGGTCACCAGAAGCGTACGGGAAGTCGGCCTGGCGATCGATGATGTACTCGCTGAGTGTAATGATCTTTCGCATCGTAAGGAATTGGGCCAAAGATAGAAAAACGAGAGGGCCTAGAAGGTAGGTGGAATCTGATTTTCGGGGCTTCGAGTAAGTGTGTTATGTACACGTATCAACACCTCCGATTGATGTATCGCTTAAGTCAAGTGCTGCTCCAAGGCAAGGGTCAAGCGAATAAAATCATCAGGAGACAATTGCTCCGGACGTTTGCTTTCGTATTCATCAGGTAGCATGGTTCCTTTTGGAAGGATTGACTTCAACGAACCACGCAGCATTTTTCGTCGTTGGTTGAATCCTGCTTTAACCACGCGTTTCAGCTTCTTTACATCGCATTCCAATTCAGTCACCTCATTTCGACGCAAGCGAATAACCCCTGACTGTACCTTCGGTGGAGGATCAAACTCCTGAGCATCTACAGTGAAGAGATATTCGATATCGTAGAAGAGCTGAAGAAGCACAGAGAGAATACCGTAGTTCTTGTTCCCTGGTCCACTTGCCACGCGTTCGGCGACTTCTTTTTGGAACATCCCCACAATTTCTGGAATGTCATCTCTGTGGTCGAAGACGCGGAATAGAATCTGCGAGCTGATGTTATAGGGGAAGTTCCCAATCAGTCCGAAGTTATCGCCCAGAAGTTCGTTCAGATCGGCACGTAAGAAATCTACTGGCAAGATCCGTCCTGAAGGCAGGATCTTCTCTTGCTCCAGGTAAACAATCGACTCTTGGTCGATCTCCATTACATAGAGTTCCGTTTCTGGAAAAGCTTCGAGAATGCATGTTGTTAGTGCTCCAGTACCCGGACCAATTTCCAACATCTTCGCATAGTCGCCGTGCATGGTCATTGCCTTGGCGATATCCATGGCAATCCCTCGGTTCTTGAGGAAGTGTTGTCCTAAGGCTTTCTTCGCGCGAACCTTCATCGTGTCTCGTGCAAAATCTCAAGGATGGTGCGGAAGGCCGCGAATTTCCCTTGGTAGCGTTGGGTATGATCTGCTTGCAACCCAGCGGCGAACTCTTTCTGATAGCGATCGTAATGCTCACGATCAGGTGCTACGTACTGGATGGCGTAGGTTTTACCTCCCTCCTCTTCGCCTTCGACTTTACAGATGCGGTTTTCTTTGAACATGCCTGTGGCCATGACGTCTGGAATGTGTTTTTCCTTCATCCATTTCAGCCACTCTTCATGTACATCTTCGTCGATGCTTACAGTTACGTTGTATAGGATCATGGTACAAAGGTACGGCGCTTCCCGAGATCAATTGAGTTCGATATTGGCATATACCTGAAAGAACGAATACCTCAGTCCTGGTGCCTCTGAATCCTCAAATGCACGGGAAAACACTCTGGTTAGTCTTCCGCCGAAGGCGAGATAATCATTCACCATCACTTGACCACCTAGGATATACCCCAGCTCAGTCCAATTTCGCTCCTCAGGAATAACAGCAGTCACCCAACCACCAACATCTTCTTTGAAGGCGCTCAACTCTGCTTCATCAAAAGTGACGGAAGTTTGAACGCGTTGTGCTAAATGAGCCCCCATATATGCCGAAATATTATCGCTCGCGAAATACTCGAACAACACCGGTAGCTCCCGGAATCCATCGGTCACTTGTGCTTGAATAGATGCCGTGCCTGCAATGCTACTAACGGGCTCGAGATATTTGAAAGGATAAGGTCCTTGGACTCTCCGTTCCGTGCGAAGCATTTCAATGCGGACAAACAAAGATCCTTTCAATCGAGCCTTCGCATACACCCCGGCCATGTACGAACCAGGACCATGTAAAACGTCAAGGTCCAAATCATCAAAAGACAACATCATGGAATATTGCGACCCACCGATTAGTCCGAACCTGAAATTGGATCGGTCAGCATCCGTCTGCGCGCAAAGGCACCCGGACACCATTGTCAGAAAAGAAAAAAGAAGAACTCTTATCGACATAGCACAATGATAACGAATCGAATTTCAACTTATTCTGCTATTGAGGCAGACCAATCGTCACGTACAGCTGAAGTGAGCTCAATCTGATATCGACAACATCATTCCTTGAATATCCGGGACTAAGCATCTGCGTGAATCGGAGCCCTACATCCAACCATTGATTCAAACGATACTGAGTGCCAACAAGGAGTCCAAAGTCTTGCTTTCTGCGAGAATTGGGAGTAGACCCCATCGAACCTAGTTCAGTCTCTTCTCGCCATCTCAGGTAATCCTCCACGTCAATAATTACATCTACATCCCGTCGGATTCCAAGACTCACACCTGTGTAGGCAGATGCCTTAGAGGTTGCATGAAATTCCCCAATGACATTGTAAAGTGTGTAAAACTCAAGTGTTTTAGCCCTTATTAGAGCTACAGCAGAAGTTCCTGCTGCTGTCCTATTCACATATGGTCTTGGGCCGGTGAATGATCTTCGTGTGCTCAGAACCTCTACCCTCATCATTAGAGGTGCTTTCACACGAAACTTGAGGAATACTCCTAAATCGAGTTCTCCAAGTCCGTGCATCCAGTCTCCAGAAAAATCATCCGACGATCGGAGCAGTGAATAGTTGGAGCCCACATGGAATCCACAATCAAAGAGCGGTGTTTCATACTTCTCCTGACCACGGACAAATAGTGTCAAGGCGACGAAGAATAGAAGTATAAATCCCTCTCTCATATTCTATCTCCAATCAATTTAACTCAATACACAAATAGAATTGATACATACCATAACGTGTATCAAGCTCTTGATCAATATCGTAGGCAGTAGTAAGCATTCTGGTTAATCGACATCCAACCGCGATATTAGGCTCGACTTGATACTGGATACCTAATATGTATCCAATCTCTACGTTATTGCGATCTGGAGGTGTAATGTCTTCCACTGTCAAATCAACGTTATCAGCTACTTCTGCCATTGTTGCATCATCAACAGTCACATCAGAATTCAATAAAACCGCCGTATGGATTCCACCATACCCTGATACTTCCGGTGTCACGTAATACTCACCGATAATCGGTATTTCGAAGAAAGTGTCTTTCACTTTGCTGTCGATAGGGAAATACCAAACACCATCATCTTCTTGAAACTGATGAACATAATCTCCCTTGGTGTTTCGCTGCGAGTAAATCCCCTCAACGCGAACGTACAGTGGATCTACAACTTTCACCTTCATCCAAGCCCCAGCATGAAATGATCCAAGACCTTGAACTCGATTCACAATGAAATCAGCAGGATAGCGCATAAATGAATATTGAGTTCCGATGGTAGCGCCTAGGCGAACACCTGCAAGATCGCTTTCGTTTTGCGCGAAGGAAGCACTTGAAAAGGCGATCAAGCACATTAGAAGGATTAGCTTCTTCATATTTTAGTTGTTGTTAGTTGTTCAACAAGGTACTTGATTTCACCCAAGATGTGGAATACCTTTACTGAAAAGCGATTGCCCTGAACTTTGATCCCGTCATACTCAGTATCCCGATCTTTTTCGTCCTGATCGGTCTCGAACTCGTCTTCGATGCCTTCCAGCAACGTAAAGGAAAAAAGGGCCATTACCGCCTGAATGATGCCATTGCCAACATTAGCTGCGGCGTCATTGACCAAACCACTGGCATCTTCGCCAAGGTATTGACCATCGGTATTTACACAGTCGTTTACGAACTCCTAGAGCCAATCACCCCATGGCAAATGGTTGATCACTGGGCAGCATTTATCCTCTGCTTCGTTGCCGTTGACCTCGCCTATTACTGGTCTCATCGTGTTAGTCATCAAGTGAATTTATTCTGGACAGGGCACGTAGTCCACCATCAAAGCGAGGAGTATAATCTCTCTGTTGCACTGCGTCAAGGTGCTTTCCAGAAGATGCTGATGTTTTGGGTTTACCTTCCGCTGGCTGCCATTGGATTTCCTCCTGAATGGTTCTTGATTTCCATTGGATTCAATCTGCTCTATCAGTTTTGGATACACACTGAACTCATCGACCGCATGGGGCCGTTGGAATACATTCTTAACACCCCATCGCATCATCGTGTACACCACGGTAGAAACCCAAAGTACATCGACAAGAACCACGCAGGGGTATTCATCATTTGGGACCGCATGTTCGGCACCTTCCAACAAGAAGAGGAACGACCGACCTACGGTATTACCCGTCCGCTCAACACCTTCAACCCCGTCATGGCGCACGTCCAGCCCTTCAAAGAACTCTGGGCAGACGTCGGCTCCATACCAAGTCTAGGAGATAAGATTCGCTTCTTATTCGCTTCTCCGGGCTGGTATCCAGAAAGCATGGGCGGTTTCAATGCTCCTCCAGAACTCACTGGTAAAGAGGAGAAATATGACCGCAAGATTCCTCTAGGATTAAACATCTACCTACTCGTTGAGTACACCATCCTCATTGGTGCTTCTGCTTTCATTCTGTTCACCCTAGAGAACTATACGATGAATCAGAAAATGCTCTTCTTGGTGTTCACCTTGTACCAAGTATTCGCTTTGGGTTCCATTTTCGATCAAAGCAGAAGTGGTGTTTTTCTTGAGGCGATCCGTCTCGCATTGATGATGGGCTTTGGTGTCTGGTTGGCGCTCGTCATTGGTCAGATTCCAGTGGCGGCCACCGTGATTATTTCGGGACTCGTTTCAACTGCCTGGTTCGCTATCTTGCGCTCCCGAGGAAGGTTCGATGAAAAAGCAGACTAGACTTCTTGTTATCATTTATCTGATTTGGCTAATCGCCGAATTGTACACTGAAACAATCCAGTGGGACTACCCAGTGCTACACGGAATCATGAAGGGTGGTTTGATGCCAATCCTCACGATTATCTCTACGCTAGCGCGGAAATCATTTGGGAAACTATTTCCCTTCTTCATCCTAGCTCAACTCTTCTCTTGGTTTGGAGACATACTACTTCTCGGTTCTGAGAATGAGTCCTATTTCATTGCTGGTTTGAGTAGTTTTCTCATCGCACAATTGCTCTACGCATTGACCTTCTTCAAGGCGGTGGACACAAACTTTGAGCAGATTGTCTTGAGGAAATATCCGCTTACTCTAATCATTCCGGTGGCCCTTTCAGGAACCATCTTCAGCATCTTGAAAAATGATGTTGGGGAGATGATGATTCCGGTGCTTTTCTACACCTTCGCCATCACCACGATGCTGTTAGGAGGAATCGCCCGATGGCGAAAAACCAGTCGTTACAGTTTTTGGTTCGTGGCCTTAGGAGCAGCGATCTTCATGTTGTCAGACACGCTGATTGCATTTAACCGCTTCCACTCTCCTATTTCTTACAGTGATTTGTACATCATGGGCACCTATGGTTCTGCCCAGCTTATGCTCACGCTAGGTATCGTCGCGCACGTCGAAGAATGGCGTTCATAAAAGATTGTCCAACGACTATAAAGTCGAGCTTAATCCACTGGTTTCGTGTAATGTGAAGTTGTACTTTGTCTTGCTTTTCGAGGGTAAAAGTTCGACGGAAATAAAGGATTGTCCGACAGAAATAAAGAAAGCGGCAACTTTTTTGGCAATCTAAATTCCCGGCCCGAACTTCACCCCTCGGCAAGCGAGGCGGCGGGGGAGGGCCCGCCTCGAGAGGGAAAAAGAATCATTTTTTGGTGATTCTATAGGCCAGCCCAACCTGCGGGAACAACCAATCCGAAGACTCCGCCCCCAACCCCTGATAGCAAATCAAACTCACCCCAGTAGTCCACCGCCCTTCCGTCGTCAACGAAAGCCCAACCTGCGGCCCAACCTAAAACATATTTCGTTTCCGATCCAATAATTTCACCTCCTCAATGGCATACGCAACACTCATTCCGAAGAACGGCTTGACCTTCCCTTTGGGCATCAAATAAAGAACAACTAATCGGTACTTCTCTACATTGTAATTCGCAGGAATCCGTGTATCAACACTCTCAATCGAGCTGTAATTACCATAGCCAAGACTGAGGAACCAATTCTCTTTAATTTCCCCTCCAAATCCCGCTTGGTATCCAAAACCACTGCGCTTTTCGGAGAGAGATTTCATATAAGACAACCCACCTCCAATGGCATTAAATTCATATTGAGCGGTAGACGAAAGGCAGCTAAAGACCAGGGCTACCCCGAGCAAGAGCGTTTTCATAGATGTTGTTTTGTTGCTGTTAAGCTTCAGTTCAACGCTCTATTTCTCAAATACATTGCCAAAAAAAAGCACCCTCGTGGGTGCTTTTCAATTGGTTATCTCTATTCCAATTAGTCAATCAAGTAGGTCGCGCCAATTCCGATCCCCAACAAATTTGCTGTATCGTCTTCACCAAATACAACCGTAAAACGAGCATTCGCATTGATCCCAATGTTATCAGTCACGAAGTAGTTCGCTCCTACCAATGGCGCCACTCCGAAGTATGAATCAGAATTTCTTTCATCTCCTACTTTCGCTCCAAAAGTGTACAAGCCGAGGTTAAGTCCAGCGTAAGGAGAGAACGGTCCTTCGATGAAGGTGTATTCACCAAGAACATATAGCGGACGAACAAACGAACGGAATTCAATTCCCAAGAATTCATCCTTTGTGCTGTAGCTTCCAAAACCAAGACCAACACGTAGACTTTCATCGATATCGTATTTACCCTCTAATCCGAATCCAAATAGTGGATCTGAATCAATATTCTCCCCTACCAATTGTTGCATTCCGAGGTTTCCTGTAGCTGAAATCTGTGCGGTTAGATTGCTTGAAAACAGTGCAAAGATTGCCACGACCGCAGCTGATAGAATAGTCTTTTTCATGAGTGATGTATAATTATTAGCATTCAGTTTCTTGGCACAAAGGAAGGAGGAGAACTCACTATTTCTCAGATGGAATGAGCACTTGGTAATTATGACATAGTAGTCTGTCGAATTTCCATCTCGGGATGCACCTGTTCTTTCATGTTTCAGTCGTAATTTTGCACCATGGCAGAACGCACAAAACTCGTGGTCACTGGAGTGCCTGAGCACTTCAACCTCCCATGGATCCTAGCTATTGAAGATGGCGCTTTCGCTAGCGCGGGAATCGATCTTGAATGGATTGATGAGCCAGGTGGAACAGGAGCCATGAGCTCTGCTTTATACCATGGAGATGTAGACATGGCCTTGCTGTTAACTGAAGGCGCACTCACGAGTATCCTCACCGGAAACCAATGTACCATCCACTCTACCTATGTAGATAGTCCTTTGGTTTGGGGTGTGTTCGCTGGAAGTGGTTCTGAAAAAGACGCTCAAGGACTGGAGGATTCACCTTTCGCCATCAGTCGATTCTATTCAGGATCTCACCTGATGGCCTTTGTCTATGCTGATCAGCATGGAAAAAAGGTGTCTCAAGACGATTTCAACCCGGTAGGAGGCATCGATGGCGCTCGTGAAGCATTGAAGACTACTCCTGATCAACGATTCCTCTGGGAGAAGTTCATCACGCTTCCTTTCGTGAGAAATGGTGAGTTCAAACTAGTAGATGAAATCGCTAGCCCTTGGCCAAGTTTCGTTGCAGTGGTTCGCAATGAGATTAAAGACGAGAAAAGAGTTGCCATCAACAGAGCCATGGAGATCGTTCGCGACTATGCTTTTAACCTTCAATACAGCGGCGAAGAAGGAGCAGAACTGATTGCACATATCTATGAAATGTCCCTCGAGTCAGCCACGAATTGGTTGAATGATGTGCGTTTCAGCGTGAACGGTAAGGTTGACATGGATGTATTGAAGAAGGTCACCTCTACTTTACATGAACTTTCTATTCTTGAGCGTGTACCGACAGACAAAGAACTCAGCGACATCGTTGCTGAATAGTCTGTTGATTTCATGAAAAAAGCGCTTCTATTCGCAGGATTACTATGTCTTGCTACGACTGGAATATGCCAGTCGAACTCAGTTATCTTCTTAAAGAGTGATGATCCCACTTGGCTTTTTGGGCCGAAGTACGTCACCTCATTGTCAAATGATGAATACGTCTCTTCAGTTCTCGAATATGCGAATAGTCATAAGTTCATTGACCAACTCGACACCATTCACATTCTCGAGTATGATCAGCTTAAAAAGGTCACTTCAAAGTCCATGCTAGAAGGCTATTTGCCTATCGAATCAAGCTCAGTATTCTTTAGAGAAAAAGACGGCGAACTCGTTGGTGTGGTGACCAACCCTGGTTTGGGAGATCTGTTGGGAGCGGCTCCTTATACAGTTTCGGAAGGCACCAGAGAATTCGTTTACAAAGACAACGAACTCATCTATTACTGCCATGACTATACCAATAGCTCGCGAATGGGATCGTGCGGTACTATCCACATGCAACTTAGGGGCTATTTTCAGGCTGATTCGCTCTATACTCAAGAGTCACTGCAAGGAAATTGGAATTGCTACTGGGACAATATCAATGGCGAAGCTGCACTTGATCAAGCAGAGTTTTGGCTTGAAGCTTACGAGGCTTGGAAACGGAAACAATCAGCAACGGATCGTCCATAGACCATTGCGACTAAGGGCTTTGAACCATTCAGTTTCGAGAATCTTATCCGCAGAAATCCCGAGCATCATAGCCCATGTCTCAAGAGTCGCTTTCACCTCTAAGCCTTCTCCAAGATGCATGGCCATAGCTACCCATTTTGAGTTCAGATCGAGGACAACCTCCTCAGGCAAGCTAAACTCCTCAAATCGGCCATTGCCCTGCATTTCGACTTTGACTTGACCTTTCTTTCGTCCCACTTCCGTCAATAAGACACCGTGCTGAAAGAATCGGTATCCAGGTATTTTCAGGATGCTCTCTTCGCGTTGTTTGAGGGCTTTTTGAATTCGCTTTCGCGGAACGGTTGGCGCAGGAATCGGGAAATCGAAGAACTCTTGCAACGGGAAGTCTAGCCCGTTATCATGCATGTAGTTGTAGAGCGCCTTGCGCAAACCTTCACCATATTCCTCATGATCAGCACCTGTAGGGTCTTCATGGTAAAGATCATTATTGGCGAAGCCCATGAATTCAGGACCGGTTCTTATCACTTGGTACTTATCCGGATCCTTCCCTACGGGTGAATGGGCTGTCATGGCGAATTGATGCCAGAAAGCCGATTGCACCACCTTGGCTTCGAATAACTGCCTAACAACTTCCAACGAATCAATCGTTTCTTGTTCTGTTTCAGTTGGGAAACCATACATCAAATACGCGTGCACCAAGATGCCAGCATCACTGAAGGCTTTGGTCACTCGTGAGACTTGATCAATCGTCACTCCCTTTTCCATCAATGCTAGCAATCGATCACTAGCTACCTCCAGACCGCCAGTTACTGCAATGCATCCGCTAGCTGCAAGTAGTCGACATAAATCAGGGGTAAAGGTCTTCTCGAATCGGATGTTCGTCCACCAACTCACTTGAATACCTCGTTTCAAGATTTCCATGGCCAAATCACGCATGGCTAACGGAGGCGCAGCCTCGTCAACAAAGTGGAATCCAGACTCGCCGGTTTGGGCCATCACCTGCTCCATTCGATCAACCAGTTTGGAAGCCGGAGCCTCTTCAAAACGACCGATATAGTCTAAGGTCACATCACAAAAACTGCATCGTTTCCAGTAGCAACCATGTGCGATGGTCATTTTGTTCCAGCGACCGTCATTCCAGAGTCGGTTCATAGGATTTGGCATATCGAACATGGAGAGGTATTCATCCATCCGCAAGCCAGAATAGTCTGGTGCTGGAAAGGTCGCATGTCCAAAGTCACCGCCAATCAAGTCATCTTGGAACACGACCTCTCCATCCTTGCGATGGAAAGTACGTTTCAAATGCGGGTGCTTTTCCGGGTCTTCTAAATGCTTGAGCAACGCCAAGATCGGACCTTCACCATCGTCCAAAGTGATGTAGTCAATGTAGTCGAACACTTGAGGATCAGACAAATCACGAAGTTCCGTGTTGGCATAACCTCCTCCGAGGATAATCTTAGTTTCAGGATGGTGTTGACGAATCCATTGTGCACACTTCAATGCTCCATAGAGGTTACCGCCAAATGGGACGGTGAAACCAACCACTTCGTGAACTTCCTTCTCGAAATAACGGGCCACCATCTCTTGCAACTTGAGATCGACAAGATTTGGTTCAAAGTTTAGCTCTTCCTTAATCGGCTCAAAACTGCTGGCGGTTCGACCAATACGCTCAGCATATTTAGAGATCTCTAAATGTGGTCCAACGCTGGCCCCAATCATGTCAACAAGATCTTCTAAGTACAGACTGCAGAGGTAACGAGCCTGGTCTTGAACGCTATTCGTCCCAAAGTACCATTCCAGATCTGTTACCGCTTGAAAACGCGCCCCTTCTGGAAGGAAGTTCCGCTGGGCAATGCGATAAGCAATCGTCTCGTGCTTGTGCTGAAGGAAGCCAACGACCGTCTCAATCGTATTCTCATACAACCGACGTTTGCGAAGCATCTCTGATACTTCGATGTCTAGTCCTTCTGTCTGCTGGAGTTCAACAAGTTGATCGAAGATCTCTGAAAGCCCTTCTTTCGTGAAGAGTTCCAGAATCAAGTCTAATCCTAAATCACCTTGGTGTACAGAATAGCCCTGTTCAACCAAAAACCCTTTCAAGTATGCCGTCGCCGGATAGGGCGTATTCAGCTGGGTAAGTGGTGGAATGAGCAGTAGCATTGAGCAAATGTACGGTTCAAATAGCTCTATTCAGAGACAAAATAAATATCTTGAATTCTCTTACTTAACTACCATGAAGACTCTCAGCTCAATCATCTTTACGTTTCTAACATTTTCGTTGTACGCACAAACTCCTTTTGATGGAATATCCATTCAAGAAGTTCCTATTGACCCCGCACTTGCCGCTACTATCCAAACAGAAGCCGGATTCGCCTCACTACCGAGGACGTGGAGGGTATATGTTTGTATGAATGATCCTTATTGGGAATTACAAGCAATACTGGGATACTTTGATGGAATCTCATATCCTTGGAATGTAACTTGTTCAGGCTGTACAGGGGCTAATCAATTCTATCAATCCCCATTTGGAGGTTTTGTAGGAAATGTTTTGAATCCAGCCTTCTTTGGTGTCTTTCCCCAAGCCGAATTTGACTCTTACTTTACGATTGGGGATCCATATGAGTCTGATGCTAGTGGAATAACATGGGTTCCAGATCCAGGTTTTGACCCTTCGATCAACTTTGAAGCAGGAGGAGCGTTCTTGGAACCTGGCACTTCAATCGGTTCGGTTCTATCAGGTTTTTGGGCGCCTCCATCAAATCAAGGAACTATAGACGGACAAGGGAGAGTTTTTATCGCCCAACTCACTACAGACGGTGTTTTTAATGGTGTAGTCAATCTCCAATTCAGAAGACTAAATTCCGACTTCACTATTTTCACTCCAGTGGAAACCACTACAATTACGGGTGTCACCTTCACTAATCAACCAGGGAGCTTTGTCGAAGATTGTTCGTTCGTTCTTGGTGTGGGATGTACCGACCCCCTGGCTTGTAACTACGATTCCTCAGTCGCCAATGACGATGGTTCTTGCCTTTATCCTGGATGTACGAACGAATCCTCTTGTAATTACTCACCTGATGCAGGTTGTGATGATGGATCTTGTATTGGGATAGCTGGTTGTGCTGACGACTCCGCCTGCAACTACAATCCTCTTGCAGATTGTGACGATGGCTCCTGCATTGTTCCGGATGGTTGTACAGATCCTTTAGCGTGCAATTTTGACCCAAATGCCATTTGTGATGATTTATCATGCCAATTTCCTGATGGATGCACGAACCCAATTGCATGTAACTTTAACATCAATGCACTATGTGATGATGGCTCGTGCATACTGCCTGATGGATGCACAGATCCAAGTGCCTGCAATTATGACCCTGAGGCTCTATGTGAGGATAACTCCTGCCTTCTTCCTGATGGATGTACCAATCCAGTAGCATGTAACTTTGACCCTAACGCAAATTGTGATGATCAATCATGTATATTGCCTGATGGGTGCACCGATCCTATTGCTTGCAACTATGATACTAATGCCATTTGTGACGATAGTTCTTGCTCGTACCCCGGCTGTACAAATGTGCAATCACCTAACTTCAATCCCTCCGCTGGGTGCGACGATGGTTCGTGTATTCCAGTTTTTGGCACGCTAACCTTTCCTGATACGGTATCTGTTCAATATGGTGATACTATCCGTATTCCATTCAACATAGAATCCGCACAAGACCTTTATGCTGCTTATACTTCAGTCATATTTAGTGATCCAGTGATGAGTTTTGACCAAGCTATCCCTTCCGATTTTTTTGGGGATAACACCCTGGAATCACCTCCGGTACTTAATGTATCGGATCTTGACTTCGGAATAAGCATGGTCGGAAACCAATCAGGTCTAAATGGAAATGGTGAATATTACGAATTAGTATTTGTAATGAATACAGATCAGGAATGGCAATCACCACATTTTGGGTTTGTTGAGATCCAATTTGTTGATGCATATGATTCTGAAGGCAACTTGGGAGTTCTGTATTACGAAGGATTTGTATTCGTTGATATTGAACTCACAACTGAATTATGGCCCGGTGATACTGATACTAACGGAACTGTGAACTTCCTTGATCTATTACCTATAGGGGTTTATTATAATACGTCTGGCCCACAACGCTCGAATCAAAGCATAGCTTGGGAAGCACAGGTTGCGCCGCTTTGGAGCACAAACGAATCTAGCTTAGGGCTTAATACACAAACCGTTCACTCAGATTGCAATGGCGATGGAGTAGTAAACATATCTGATCAAGCCGCCATTGGGCTCAATCTTAACCAAGACGTCCCCTCTATTTGGAGTAGCCCCATTGAACAAAACTATCTCCAAAATGGCATACCAATTTCCAATGAATTAACCCCCTCGACGGTAAACCTGGAACAGAACAACCAAGTATTGCTTTCAGTGTTTGTAGAAACCGACAATACAAATCAAAACGATCTATACGGAATAGGAATTTTAGTTAACAATCTCAGTCAATTGGTGCAATTGAATGATATCATAATCGACTATTCAAGTAGTGACCTAGGACAATTAGGCGTCGACTTTCTCGAATTCACCAATACTACTTCAGATGGCTTAGAAATTGCCTTGACCAGGACTACTCCAATGACAACCAATGGACAAATCAAACTGTTTGACCTAGTCTTGACAATTGAATCGGACATACAAGAAGGAGAATATGAAATCCTAATTGACCCTATGGCAGGCAACGACCCATTTGGACAATCGGTAACATTCATACCTTCGACCGCGTTGATCAATGTCATTAATTCAGCAGGACTTAGTGTTGAAATACTCACTTCGAATACCGTTTGCGAAGGAGCTGGATATGGTATGGCACAACTTGAAATATCAGGCGGAACGGAGCCATATTCGATTGATTGGAATGGTTTTGACTCAACTAACCTTTTTGCAGGCGATTACTCTGTGATAGTAACAGATTCTAACAACCAAACTGTTCAAATGGATTATACTATCCAAGATGGGTTAGCTAACTGCGGTTGTACATATACACAAGCTGTGAATTACGACATCCAAGCTCAGGTAGATGACGGGACTTGCGAGTTTGCTTTAAATCCGGAATCCTGTCAAGCAGATTTCAATTCTGACGGTCAGGTAGGAACAAGTGATTTATTGTTCTTCTTATCCTTCTATGGGAGCATTTGCAACTAGACCTACACCTCTTCCCCCTGCGGAGCGGTTGAATCGAGGAATAGTTCGTCTAGCTGTGCTTGATCAACCGGTGCCGGAGCATCAATCATCACGTCACGTCCAGAGTTGTTTTTCGGGAAGGCGATGAAATCACGGATGGAATCACTTCCACCGAAGAGTGAACACAGGCGGTCAAACCCAAGTGCCAATCCACCGTGTGGAGGTGCTCCGTATTCGAAGGCGTTCATCAAGAAGCCAAACTGAGCCAATGCTTCTTCCTTAGTGAATCCAAGGAGGTCGAACATACGTGACTGAATTCCACGATCGTGAATACGAATAGATCCACCACCAATTTCAACACCATTGATCACCATATCGTACGCATTCGCATTTACCTTTCCTGGATCTGACTCCAAGATGTCCATATGCTCAGGCTTTGGTGAAGTGAATGGGTGGTGCATCGCATGGTAACGCTCGGTATCTTCATCCCATTCAAGAAGTGGGAAGTCAACAACCCATAACGGTTTGAACACCTCTGGGTCACGCAATCCAAGTTCGCTACCCATGTGAAGGCGAAGCTCGTTTAGTTGCTTGCGTGTTTTATCTAGATCTCCACTCAACATCAAGATCAAGTCACCTTCTTTCGCACCTGTGTGCTCCATCCATGCTTTTTGATCTTCTTGAGAGTAGAACTTGTCTACACTTGATTTGAATGTACCGTCAGCATTCACTTTACAGTACACCAATCCTTTCGCTCCAATCTGTGGACGCTTCACGAAGTTCGTCAGGGCATCCAACTGCTTGCGTGAGTATTCGGCACATCCCGGAGCTACGATTCCTAGCACTGCTTCAGCACTATCGAATACGTTGAATCCTTTGTCTTTGGTCACAGGCGCCATATCTACGAACTTCATCTCGAAGCGGATATCTGGCTTATCAGAACCATATTGCTCCATAGCCTCAGCGTATGTCATGCGAGGGAACTCAGGAACTTCAATTCCTTTCACTTCTTGGAATAGGTGACGAACCATTCCTTCAAAAGTGTTGAGCACATCTTCTTGCTCAACGAAAGCCATTTCGCAGTCAATCTGCGTGAACTCTGGCTGACGATCAGCACGAAGGTCTTCATCACGGAAACACTTTACGATTTGGTAGTACTTATCGTACCCTGAAACCATCAAGAGCTGCTTGAACGTCTGTGGAGACTGTGGCAATGCGTAGAACTGACCTGGGTTCATACGACTAGGAACAACAAAATCTCGTGCTCCTTCAGGTGTCGACTTGATCAAATATGGAGTCTCTACTTCCATGAATCCGATTGAATCCAAGTATTTGCGACTTTCGATCGACATGCGGTGGCGCAACATCAAGTTGCTCATGACCGGACCACGACGAAGGTCAAGGTAACGGTATTGCATACGAAGGTCATCCCCACCATCTGTTTCATCTTCGATAGTGAAAGGAGGTGTCTTTGAAGCATTGAGTACTTCCAATGAAGTCACATCAATTTCAATCTCACCTGTTGGAATGTTCTTGTTCTTGCTGCTTCGTTCGATCACCGTTCCCGTGGCCTTAATCACGAACTCTCGTCCGAGTTTGCGAGCTTGTTCACAGAGCTCAGCGCGTGAATCCATATTGAAGGCCAACTGAGTGATTCCGTAGCGATCGCGAAGATCGACGAAGGTCATCCCTCCAAGGTCACGTGAACGTTGAACCCATCCACTAAGGGTTACTTCCTGAGAAACATGGTCAATGCGGAGTTCTCCGCAGGTATGCGAACGATGCATAGCAGCTTGTTTTAGAGCGGCAAATTTACGGCTTTATCAAGGAATGTGGAAGCGATTAAGAACGTCCTTGATCCCACTCCTTCCGAAAGGTGCGCGTTCGCTCCTCAATCCACCCTTGGACTTGGGTGCGAATCTCCTCTCCATCTTCACCAGAAACAGGCTCCCCAAAGGCTACTTTAACGCGTGTTTTGCGTGACCTAAATTCCCGCAAAAAGTGTGGAATAAAGAGATCATCACCCACCCAGGCGATTTTCGGATTTTCATATTCAATCGCCACCGGAATAATACTCAAATCGCTTCCCGCGATAGCGTGAAACATACCAGGCTTAAAATCCAACACACCCGGACCAACAGAGGTCGTTCCTTCAGGATAAATGATCACGCTGAGGTCTTCTTCCAAGCGATCCATAATGGCATTTCGTGTCTCTTTTCGACTCTCTTTACTTCCTCGATCCACCCAAATCGTGCGCATGGCATCACCTCCCCAACCAACAATGGGCCACTTACGCACACTCGCCTTCGCCACATATACCACAGGCGTCAATGAAGGAATCATTATGATATCGAGATAAGAGCGGTGATTCGCCATAATGATGGCTCCATGCTGTGGAATCTCTCCCTCAGAAATCACTTCAACGCTCATGATTTTGTGCTGCAACCACCGCCACAACAAAAACACACGATACACCATTGAATGACCAAAGCCTAATCCGCGAACTATCAGCCCCAACAAAGAACACATCAGGGTAGTCAAAGGAAACAAGACCAAACGAAGAAGGACAATGATCATAGCACTAAGCTAGAGAACCAAAGTGAAGAAATTGGTTTTCGCATGTTAGGTATCGTTAAAAGGGGGGCGGATCGCGGATCGCGGATTGCGGATTGCGGTGATTAAAAAATACGGACGCCAGACGCCGGACGCCGGAATCGGTGGCCGGATATTAAAAGTAAACCTTTCGCCATTTCGCCATTTAGCCATTTAGCCCTAAAACCTCTAACGCCTAAAGCCCAAAGCCTAACGCCTAAAAAGTCAGGAGTTCAACCCTACCCCAAACTCTCCAGAAATAAACACCATTCCTTGCGTAACTTGAATAGTGAGATCTCAGTAGCAGAGAGATATCATCGAACTTCGTTGTGGTGCGCTTTATTGCTGTCATATTATGCCTTCTTTCACTTCCCACTTTTGGGCAGTTTGGAAATGAATGGATCGACTACTCCCGTCAGTATTGGCGATTTGAGGTAGTTGAAGACGGCGTGTACAGACTTTCCTACGAAGAAATGGCCCAAGCGGCGTTCCCAATCAATGGGGTCAACGTTGATGAAATCAAACTTTTCGGGAGAGGACAAGAGCAATTCGTGGAGGTCATAGACCAAAACAATGATGGTTTTGGACCAGGAGATTACCTGCAGTTTTATGCTCAAAAGAACGATGGATGGCTCGATCAATGGGCCTACGACCAACTGCAAAATCAGGTCAATCCGAACTACAGTCTCTTCAATGATACCGCCAACTATTTCTTGACTTGGGCTCCCGGGCCTTCATTGAGAACTCAAGATTATATCCCGTCAGGCACTTTAGACAACTACAACGAAGCTCCTTGGGTTTCCTCGCGATCAAGGCTTAATTTTAACTTGGAATACCTGCTTGGTGTGCAAGACAACAACGGTATTTCCTTGCCTTTCTATGAACAAGCCGAAGGATGGTATGATACCCGATTCCCTCAAGGCACTTCGCGCTCACATGCCATTCCGCACCCTGAAATGTATAACGGACCTGGGGCGCCTGAAGCCATTTTCACGGCTACTTCGGCATCGGCATCGTCTGCCTCTGGAGTCTATAACCACCATCTTCAGGTGGGTTGGGGAAATAACTTTAACCTAGTCGTTGACACCATCTACTGGGGGTATCAACACAATCGCTTTGAGTGGACCGTCCCGGCAGATCAATTGGGTGGAGGTGCTACTACCGTCACCCACCGTTCCATCGATGATCTCGATGTAGCTACAGACTGGCATTCGGTAGGTTGGATGGAATTGCGTTACGGACGCCAGCCGAACTTCAATGCGACCTTGCTCCACCGTTTTCAGTTGAAGAATTTTGACGCTAACGCGGAAGGGCGACTCGACATTGTTTTTAATGGGGATGATCCGGCCTTGTATGAAGTCACTACAAACGGACTAAAACGGGCACTTCCTCTCACATTCATTGAAGCTGAATGGCGCAGTTTAGTTCCCTTCCTTGATAATCCAAGCGGAACTGAATTACTGCTGTACGATTCCGCGCTAGCGCAAGAAATCACCAACCTTCAACCCATCAACCAAAGCGGATACTTCACAGATTATACCGCCGTGGAACAGGATAGTGCCTTCGTCATCGTGGCTCATCCTTCTTTGTTAGACGCAGCTACCAACTATGCTTTCTATCGCGAAACACAAGGCATGGAAGCCTTGGTAGCCAACGTTGATGAGTTGTACATGCAATACGCCGCTGGAGTTTGGAAGCACCCGTTGGCGATTCGACGATTCTGTGACCACCTACTTCAAAGTTGGGAAAGCGATCCTTCTCACCTCTTCTTGATCGGAAAATCGATCTTCGAAATGAAGATCTCAAACACGCAAGGCGCAAGAAACAACCCATCTAATTACGCACGAAACTTAGTACCGAGTTGGGGTTATCCAACATCTGATATCGCCATTACTTCGGGACTTAACGGATCTGATCTTGACATGGCTATTCCAACGGGAAGACTCGCTGCCGAGAACTCAGAAGCCGTTCTTGATTACTTGAATAAGGTCATTGAACTGGAAGCACAACCCCCTTCTGACTGGATGAAGCGGGTTATTCACTTCGGTGGTGGTGGAAATAGCTTTGAGCAAGGGCTGTTCAGTGGTTACCTCAATACCTACCGCGGCATTGCACAAGACACTTGCTTTGGTGGTGATGTGTATAGTTTCTTCAAGACTTCAACCGATCCAATCCAGCTCAATCTAAGTGATTCCATTGCGCTGTTGATCGAAGAAGGAGTCAGTCTCATGACCTTCTTCGGACACGCCTCGAGCACCGGTTTTGACGTCAATATTGACTCTCCAGGAAGCTATAATAATCAAGGCAAATACCCGCTTTTGATTGGTAACAGCTGCTACACCGGTAACATCCACTTGCCAACGAATTTTAGTACGAGCGAAGAGTTCGTTTTGGAGCCAAATGCTGGGGTTATTGGATTCATCGCCAAAGGAGACCTTGGCGCGCCAGGGTTCTTGAATATATGGACCGAAAACTTCTACCGACAGCTCTTTCAAGAGAATTATGGAGGGTCTATTGGTCAGAATATGCGAAGGGCAGTGCAAGCATTCCAAGGTCAATCAACGAACCTACTGACCATTAATACAGCCTTAACTTTTAGTCTCCACGGAGACCCTGCAGTGGTGTTAAATGCATGGGATCATCCTGACTACAGCGTTTCGGTTGAAGATGTGATTTTTGAGCCCGAAGAAGTAAGCACAGAATTGGAAGAATTTACCGTGAAAGTGGCCTTGACGAATCTAGGTAAAGCGGTAAATGAACCCTTCGGCGTTGAGCTTATTCGTCATCTTCCTACCGGACAAGACACAAGTCTTTTTGTAGAGATGGCGCCTGTCTACTTCAGAGACACAGCCTACTTCACACTCCCGGTAGATCTATTGAACGGTGTGGGCTTGAACACTTTTGACGTGTTGGTCGACTTCCCGGTGAATGCCGTGGAAGAGCTTGAAGAACTCGCGAACAATACAATTAGCGGAGCTGAGCTCTTCATCACGAGCGGTAACCTCATCCCTGTTTACCCTTTCAACTACGCCATCGAACCTGAAGGAACAGCCACTCTGAAGGCATCAACAGGAGATCCTTTCGCTGAGAATCATTCGTACCGTTTCGAAATCGATACCGTCGATAGTTTTGATAGTCCACAACTGCAGCAAGGCCAGGTGATGAGCACTGGTGGAGTGGTCGAATGGGAAGTTCCTTTTAACCTCGAAGATCAGGTTGTTTACTATTGGCGTACAGCGGCAGAAGTAGATGCCGGAGAAGAACTCAACTGGCGAATGCACAGTTTCCAATACCAAGCAGGTGAGCGAGGTTGGGGACAATCACATTTTGATCAATTCCGATTCAATCGTTACGATCAAGTCACCTTTGACGAAGCTGACAGCGACTTCGATTTCTTTACTGGAGACGTCAATATGAAATGTACCGTGTACGGTGACCCTGCCGACGTCTTTGAGATTAGCGCCACACGCTATCAACTTGACCTCGATGTACAAGATTATGGAGGCTGCGGAAGTGCCGCTGCGCTTCATGTAGCGGTCATGGACCCAATAACACTTGCTCCTTGGGAGTCGAACTATAACGATCTGTTCCCCGAGAATGATTTTGGAAACTTGATGGACTGTGCGAATGGCAGAAACCGACCAGAGAAGTACTTCATTTTCCGTCAGAATAACCCAGACGAAATGGCTGGTTTGGTCGACCTTCTGTCTAACCAGATTCCAGACAACCACTACCTCTTGGTCTACACCTGGAAATACGTGAATTACGACGGATGGGATGCTTATGGCCCTGAACTGTATGACCTTTTCACTGACATGGGCTCAACGGCAATTAACACCAATGCTCAAGACAGTGTCCCGTTTATTTTCTTCACGCGTATGGGTGATCTCGCTAGCGCGGAAGAGATTTATGGCGTAGAGCAGAGTCAACTCATTGAAATGGAAACCACCATGACTGGAAGCTTCGGAATTGGTGGAATGACGAGTCCGGTTTTCGGCCCGGTGACCAACTGGGAAGCACTTTACTGGAATTACGATGAAGAAGAAGGTGACAGCACACGAGTAAAAGTACTCGGCTCGAACATTGGTCAGCCAGATGTTGAGCTTGCTGACTTCATCAGTGACGAAGAGGAATGGCAGAACTTGGGCATGGAAATCAATGCAAACCAGTACCCAACGCTTCGACTCCAAACTGCACTTCACGACGACGAAAATCAAACTCCTGCGCAAATCAACTATTGGCAGCTGATCAGTGATCACGTCCCTGAATGTGCCCTGAACCCATCCGCTGGATTCTGGTTCCCAAAAGACACTGTTGAGCAAGGTGAAGAGCTTCCGATTGCCATCGCCATCGAGAACATCGGACAGTTTGATATGGACAGTCTCTTAGTACGCTATGAGATCTCGAGCAGCGGTGGAACACCAATTCCAGTGACTTACCAGCGCCAGGCGCCCTTAGTCGTCGGAGATATTCTTCTCGACACCTTGATGATTCCAACTTTCGGATTGTCAGGTGACCTCACCCTTCGGGTGGAAGCGAATCCTGCAGTTGCGCAAGGCGTTTATGACCAACCAGAACAGTACCACTTCAACAACATTGCGGAGTTACGATTCCACGTTAGTGAAGACAGAATTAACCCAATTCTAGACGTCACCTTTGACGGCCTGCACATCTTAAATGGAGACCTCATCTCAGATCAACCGATGATTCGGGTGTCGCTAGATGATGAAAATCCATTCCTCTTGTTGAATGAAGAAGCAGATACATCCCTCTTCCAACTCTTTGTGAATTGGCCGGATGGAATGCAACAACAAGTGTATTTCTCTCAAACAGATATTCTGCGCTTCTTCCCGGCCATGGACGAACGTAACAAGGCCTATTTAGAATACACCCCGCTCTTTGACCAAGACGGCAAGTACACACTATTTGTACAAGCACAAGACAAAAGCGGAAACCAAAGCGGCGACATCGATTACACCATCGAGTTCACCATTGATTCTCGTCCGACCATCACCGAGGTGCTCAACTACCCGAACCCATTCAGTACCCGCACTCAATTCGTGTTCACTGTAACAGGTACCGAACCCCCTGACGAAGTCCTGATCCGCATTATGACCGTAGGCGGACGAGTAGTTAGAGAAATTCACACTGAAGAATTGGGGCCATTAAAAGTAGGCCGCAACCTCACCGAATTCTGGTGGGATGGAACAGATGAGTTTGGGGATCCGCTTGCCAACGGCATCTATCTCTACACCGTGCGAGCGCGTCTACATGGCGAAGACCTAGAGATGAACTCTCAAGCCAGTCAGTACTTCCAGAATGGGATTGGCAAGATGTATCTTTTGAGGTAGACCGTAGACCGTAGACCGTAGACCGTAGACCGTAGACCGTAGACCGAAAATCCTTAATTTAACAGAGAACACTACTACTATATGATGAAGAAATGTGCAATGCTCTGGTGTGTATTATTAATGGGGATATCTGGCATTACACAAGGCCAATCGAGCTTCGCGTTATCTCTTGACATAGGTCCGAGCTATTCGTATAGAGTTTTGAAAGGCGATGAATCGGTACAGCGGATAATCGACCTTCGAAATGAGTCAGAAGATTACGGACTCGGGTTCACAGCTGGAATTGCAGGTCACTATAAATTTAAAAATGGAACTCAAATCGAACTCGGCATTCAATACATTCGGTATGTAACGCGTACGAACGACTTGCCAGTGCTCGGAGAGTTTAATGAATTCATAGGTACTGCTGATCTTTTGTATCAATCACACTTCATAGAAATCCCATTACGAACTAGGTACGTTATCCATTTCATGAGATATTCCGTTTATATATCTCCAGGTATTGCACCGAGCTTGTTCTTGAACCAGTTCTCGAAAGGTATAATTGAGTACGACAATGGTGATTCAGAAGTCAAAAGGTCAGAAAACACGATAACTGATTTCAATGATTTCGGTCTCGTAGGGCTATTCGGTTTTGGTATAGAAATTCCAATAGGTGAAAAAATGAGAATGGCTATCGAACCTGGGGCTCGATATCATTTCTTTGAGCTCAATGATTTTAGCGTCAAAGAACATCTATACTCTTTTGGCTGTCAATTCAGGCTTATCAAACAATTTTGAAAACAGTAGTTTGAGCGATTTTTCATTTTTACTGAGGCTTCGTTTTCAGGTAGATCTCCCTACATTCCACCATGCGTTCACTACTAGCGGTATGTGCAGTGGTTATATTAATAGCGGCCTGCAAGAAGGATAAGGAGATTCCATCAGAGGAACAGGAGGTGCGGTATGAGTTGGTACTTCCCGAAGAACCTTTTGACTACGCCTACCTTGGGTTACCTGATCACGTAGCGAATAACACCCAATTAAATGTCTACGCTGCCAACAATGAACCTTCTGGGAATCCAATTACCAATGAAGGTGCAACTCTTGGTCGGGTACTCTTCTATGACCGAGCGTTGTCTGTTGACAATACGATGTCGTGTGCGTCTTGCCACCAACAAGCCTTTGCCTTCACTGACCCACGCCAATTCAGCATTGGGGTGCACGGTGACGTGACACGCAGAAACAGTATGTCGCTATTGAACATGCGCTACTTCCGCGATTTCTTTTGGGACATGAGTGCTGACGGATTGGAAGCTCAGGTATTGATGCCAATTGTAGATCCAACCGAAATGGATCAAGATCTAGAATCACTCCTTGTTGAACTCAGCGAAACAGAGCACTACCCTGCCCTCTTTGAAGCAGCCTTCGGTGATCCTGAAATTACCACAGACCGTATCTCTCGCGCTATGGCTCAATTCATCCGTTCCATTGTTTCGTTCGACACTAAGTTCGACGATGGAGTACCAACGAACTTCGCCAACTTCAACGAGCAAGAGACCCTTGGGAAAGACCTATTCTACAGCGGAGAGTTCGGCTGTAATCAATGCCACAATAGCTACAACTTCTTCACGCGTCTAGAACCTGCTAATAACGGATTGGAAACAATGACGGTAGATAGCGGATACTATGTGAATACCGGCAATCCAGATCACATCGGCATGTTCAAGATTGTGTCGCTGCGAAACGTAGAAGTCACTGGTCCGTACATGCACGACGGACGATTCGCCACCCTAGAAGAAGTCATGGATCACTACAGCGATAACCTTCAAGCCCATCCTAACCTAGATGAACGCCTAACGACTGGCACTGAAAACGGTGACCCTCCGCTTCAAATGAATCTCACCGATGAAGAGAAGCAAGCCATGATCGCCTTCATGAAAACCCTCACCGACCACGCGGTCATGCAGGATCTGAAGTTTTCAGATCCGTTTGTTGTTCTGGAGTAAAGCTAGGGACACGCATGCGTGTCCTTAACAGGAGGAGTTATTCGCACACCCCCCCAAACGCAGCCAAGAACGCTAGCAAATCCGCACCGCCGATCACACCATCGTTGTTGGCATCACCGAAGCATGAAGCAGCGCAGGCTGGGTCTTCTATACACTTACCTTGCTCTTCATCCCACACGGTGCATTCACCGCAGAGTTCATCTTGGTAAACACAGGTACCGTCGTCGCATGAAGCGCCTTCGTTGTAGTTGATCGCCATTGGATCGGTACAGCCATCAGGGAATGTACATGTATCTGAGATGTATGCTGTTGGTGCGTAGTTACAAGCGTTCACATCCGTACATCCGATGCATTCACCATCACCACCGCACTCAGCACACGTTTCAGAATACAAACATTTCCCATCAGAAATTGTCGCAGAAGCGTCGTAATTACATGCGTTTGGATCTGTACATCCTTCTTGTTCAATGCCGAATAAGAGTGCGAACGGTTCGCTGTCTGCTGCATTGATGTCAAGTGGACCACCTCCAGTATTGATAGAAGCGGATAGGCATTGACATGTACACACGATGGCTCCGCCTTGCATTGTACAGTTCCAATCTCCACCTCCCTTGCGTGTCACGGTATTCGACCAGATTGGGCTTACCGTAGCTTGACCGCCATTCATTGCGGAAGTAAAAGTCATTAGACCCACAATCATTTCATTCACACACTCTTCATTAGGGTTTGCACAAAGGAGATCTGCTTGTGGTGAAAGTGCGCTGGCGTATGTAAGTAACATGTTCCCATTCTCATCTTCAGAAAGCCCTTCCGCGATAGCGTCACCATCAGCCCAACTTAAAGTCAACGGCTCAACTAACGTTCCATTGGCGTCGTATCCAACGACAAAGAGATCTGCTCCCCCTTCGGAGTTGTATTCTTGAACTTCAGGACCTAAATCAAAATCTACCAATCCCTGGTAGCCTCCCATAAGGTAGATGAGCCCATTTCCAGACACATGCATGGAACGCAATGAAATAGGGCTATCACTTTCAATTGAACCAATCCAGGTATTTCCACCATTTGGGTTGATCATACCTGCCAGTACATTATTATGAGTTCCATCGCATCCAACGAATATTGGATTTTCTAGACCTACATTACTACAGTATTTCCCAGAGAACACAGTATTTCCATCCTGATCTGTGTCCATATCTGTGAACTCGAGCTCTTCATAAAGGTCAACAACGGTTGCCCATTGTGTATTTCCATTCGGATCCAATTTGAACGCTGATCCGTATCCATCAGACAAGACATACACTAGGTTGATCACATCACCCCCGTCATCGGTATTGAAATTCACTTCTCCTGAGAATGTACCGGCAACAATGATATTCCCTTCATTATCGGTAGTCACCTGTTGCGCTCTATCCACGCCAGCAGCCCCGATGCTCGCACCCCAGTTAAAACCACCATTTGATTGATAGTTTAGGGTGAACGAGTCTGTTTGTCCTTCTGCTAGTGAATCGAACAATCCATCTTCTGAGAACGCATTTCCAGCATAACTACCCACGAGGATTATATTCCCGTTTAAGTCTTCTGCTACGTCCGCAACAGTTATAGAAGAAGTGCTAAACACCTTGTTACTCCAAAGTGGCTCACCTTGACTTGTCAGTTTCTGAATAGTTACATTTTGTTCAGAGCCACCATTTCCGGACCCTTCAGTGATCAAAAGAAATGACCCATCTGACAACTCAGTGAATGTATTGATACCTTCTCCATTGGGCATGACCGGCTTAAAGTGATCTGTCGTGCCACACAACAGGTCCTCATCTTCGTTAACACACGTATCCTGGCACTCCCATTTTATAGTCTGTGCTTGGGAAGTGAAAACAGATACACAGAACAGCATCAAAAAGAGAAGTCTTGACTTAAACATGATTCATTGGTTGTTGGTTGCCGCAAAGATAACTCTTCGCCTGCCCAAAACAGGCATTCATCTATGGGTTTGAGAATTTGGTCGTCAAAGTAGGAGATTCGGTAGGTATTCAATTGGAAGTGGTTCGAGGGTACAGTTATTAGTCATTAGTCGCTAGTTCTTGGTTCTTGGTTCTTGGTTTTTGGTTCGAACAAGATGCAGCGCACGGCATACTGCATACTGCCAACGGTTTACGATATTAGCCCTATGAGTGAGCACACCTACCAACAGATCGGCCAACAATTCTCCGAAGAATACGGAACCACTTTGGGGCAAATGTTCGGCAAGCCTTGTCTAAAAGCGAATGGGAAAGCTTTCGCTGCCTTCTTCAAAGGGGCGATGGTCTTCAAAATTGGTAGAGACGAAGTAGCCTTACTCTTAGATAAATATCCAGGGTCAGTCAATTGGGACCCCTCAGGAAAAGGAAGACCGATGAAAGATTGGCTCGAAGTGCCAGGTGAGTTTGAAGGTGATTGGGAAGGACTAGCGAAGCAAGCGATGGAGTTCTTGGGGAAGAGCTAACTCTGACCGTGGACCGATTCTAAGCTAATCATGCTTTCCGCCTAAGGCGGACTAACCATGCTATCCATGCTATCCCGCCTCAGGCGGACTGATCATACTATCACGCTTTAAAGAGGCTCTTCGTTTCAGACTAAAAAACATCCCTGCCAACAACCCCACACCACCACCGAGATAGCTGAAATTGTGCATAGAGCCTACCATGATAAAACGTTGTGGATGCTCGAGATAGTCTGGAATAAACCAGCCGGGAGATGCTTCGTATGTAGACCCGACACCTAATCCAATAAGGCCCGTGACTAGGGCGATGACCATCGTCAGAACCAAGGCCTGAAGGGTGGTCTTCCACATATTCCGGTGGTTCTTATGGAGGAGTCCGACCATGGCTAAAATCGCACCGATGATGACACCAACCCACCAAGTGGCCATAGCACCTACGTAAGCCGCTCCTAGTCGAGGGTTCTTGAGGATGATTTCCGGACGTTCTTCTGTTCCGATGTTTTCTCCCATGCCCATTTCCATCATACGGAACTGAATGAACTTAAACTTAGTGTAGTACTCGTTCGAGATGGAATAAGTAATCTGATCATGCACCACCCCATACAACGCGGCAATCACGGGAGCCAGGATGAGGATCCCTGTGAATACGAGTACTTTTCTAATCATTGATTGCTTCCATTGATGATTTGACAGGCGTTGAGTACCGCTTGTACCTGTTCGAAGGTACTTGGCATACTTAACAGCCGCAATGACAGCTGTCCCTTTCTAATTGAGAGGTAGTCTACTTTAAACGTTTGCATGAGCTTTCTAATTGCTTGTTCCGACTCGGAATTGTACTCGTTTGTCCAATACATATGATTCTCTATCATCATATGTGACTTGCGATTCAGGAAAAATCTGAGTCTGTTAGCAAATGAACGTTCGAACAACCACAATTGCCTTGCTGGACTGTCGATGAATTTGCTGGATATCTCAACCACTTCACTGTACGGACTTGACTTAGTATTTAAGCCACTTTGGATATTAGCTTGCTTCCTTAAACCGGAAATCACGAAGTTCTCGATACTCAAATTAAAGCGCACCTCGTACGCATTTACTCGACCCTCAATATCCACCTGGTTTTCGCTAGCGATACCTTCCCATGCTTGAGCGATATCAATAAAGCCTTTGACCCACCATGAGTTAATCGGAATTCCCTCTTCAACTTCAATACTCATACTTCTTCAAGTTAATCATGATTTGCTCTTCCCCAATTGAGTACATTCGAGCAAGCACTATACTGATGAAATTAGCACTCTCTTTTTTTCTGACATTTCTACTCTTCACTTCCTACTCACAAGACCCCGATTTTCTAAATGCTTTCAGCCTTGGGGGTGAAGCACGAGGGCAAGAAACTTCTGTGGCCATCGACAACCAAGACAATATCATCACGGCTGGTGCCTTCGACGGCGAAGTTGATTTTGATCCATCGGCGAGCGAAAACCTCATCACCTCTACTGGTCTCAGCTCTGGGTATGTCCGAAAGCTAAATTTCGATGGTGAGCTTCAATGGGCCGGTGCCTTTTTCTCTCCTACGAACACCTTTTGTACCGACCTTGCCTGCGATTCACAAGGGAATATCTATGCGCTCGGTTTGTTTCTAGATAGCCTCGACATTGATCCGGGGCCGGCTGAGACTTGGATTCAAGGATTCTCCAGTCAAGTGGTTTCATTTGTCGTCAAATTGAATGCCGCAGGTGAATTACTCTGGGGATACTCTCAACCACTTGGAGTGAATGACTTCGCAAGAGACATCGCAGTCGACAACGACGACAACCTCTACGTCACTGGTCAATTCAATTATCAAATTGACTTTGATCCAGGACCTGATGAGTTTTTCATTCCGTCAGATGATATCAATCCATACACCCACACTTTCATTCAAAAACTCGATCCCAATGGAAATTTGTTGTGGGCTCGACAAATAGAAAGTCAACCAGACGGCGAGAATTATGGCCGTTCCATAAGCATCTTGAGTAACAACGACATCGTAGTCTTAGGAGAATACACCGGACAACTAACTCCAGATCCTTCAGACGAAATAGGGGTGGATGCAGGATTCGCTTTTGACATTTACATCATTCATTACAACTCAAATGGAGACTTCATTTCCCTTGACATCCTGGCTACCAACGAGAATGGATTCGATCAAGGCTTCGTATTCGATAGTGGGGTAGATAATCAAGACAACCTCTACTTCACGGCTACCTTCGATAATGCAGTCGTTTATAACCCCAGTGCAGAAAACATCCTTATTGAATCTCCTGAACCTTTTGGGAACGATATTCTTGTTGCACGAATCAACCCCGATGGGGTCCTCGACTGGCATCGAATTTTCTCCGGTTCAGGACTCGATTATGGCTTAAATGTTGACGTCCGCGCATCGAATTCACTCTTAATAACGGGGTACTTCTCAACAGACTTGAACCTCGGAGAAGGTGGAAACGCAGTCGGTCTCAACTCGAACGGGAACGAAGACGTCTTTTGGGCTGAACTCGAACTCGATGGCTCCTTGAACTGGGCTGGAACAGCTGGTGGTCCTGGTCAAGACTATGGAAACAGCATTGTTTCCGACTCGAACGGCAAAATAGTGGCAGTTGGTTCCTTTGAAGAAGAAGTAGACTTCAATCCATTCGCAGGCTCCCTGAACTTAGATGCGCAGTCGCAGCAGGATGGGTTCCTTCTAATGATGAATTCTAACTTCGTCTACACGGACGAGCATCGCTTAGACCCCGCCCTGGGTATCTACCCTAACCCAGGTTCGGATAAGTTGATTATCGAATCTCCAGATTCATTTAATGGATCCGATCTGCTTATTTCCATTTACAACCTTCAAGGACAAATAGTCTATGAGTCTCTATTGAATAGAAGAACTGAGATTCAAGTTGAGGAATGGGACGCAGGCTGTTACCAAATCGTTGTCCATAGCACCAATTTTCGACTTTCCAAACGCTGGCTTAAGATCCAGTAAGCACGAAATCAATGTCTTCTAAGCGAAAATGGCACAGTTTTCGCACTATCTCTAGTAGTTCATTCATAGCATTTGAATCGAGCCTGTTGAATAAAGTGAATACCACGTTTCGAGGTTTTAAAAAGATCTAGAAACACCCCGTGTTTACTGGATGAACAGAATTGATAATCACAACACTGCATTGATATGAACAGTCTATTTAAAACATACGTCGTCTGCGTTGTGGTCTATACAAAGGCTATATGGTCATACATGATCATCAACGACTGGACATTAGTGAACGAATACGGATGGCACTTTGATGCCGCAGGAAGCTGGTTCTCAGCATACATGGTTCACCTGATCATTGGAACACTCATTTTCTGGGGAGCCGCTGGAATTAAGAATCTGATTAAGGTATCCTTCAATTAAGGCGTTAGGCGTTAGGCGTTAGGCGTTAGGCGTTAGGCGTTAGGCGAAATACTTGAATGAATTAATAATGGGCTGTCTCATGAGGCAGCCCTTTTTGTTTACCACAATTTGCCCGTTCGCCTTTTTGCCATTTAGCCCATTCGCCATTCAAAAAAAACAGCGTACAGCATACAGCCTACCGCCTACATCCCTATCTTCAACTTATGTCAGGACTCGCAACTCAAGAAACCAATAAGAACGTTGACGCTTTTATCGACAGCATAGAGAATGCCTCAAAGCAAGCCGATGCTCGGGTCATCCGATCGATGATGGAAGAAATCTCTGGTGCCCCCGCTAAAATCTGGGGCGACAATTTCATTGTTGGCTTTGGCAAGTACACCTACCAACGGAAAGGAAGCAAGCAGGAATACGAGTGGTTTAAAGTGGGCTTTGCTCCTCGTAAATCTAAGATTACCCTCTACCTCATGCTCGATCTTAAGAGTGAGCAAGAACTCGTTTCCAAACTCGGCAAATGCAAGCATGGTGCAGGGTGCTTATACATCAACAAATTGGCCGACATTGATCAAGAGGTGTTGAAAGTGATGATCAAGAAATCTGTCAATAGTTGACCGGGGAACGTTGAATGTTGAACGACATGACCATTTCCATCCACATAATATCACTGCCTTCATGAGAGCTCTTTTTACCGTCATTTTCTTTTTTCTAATTATTGGAGTTTGCGGACAGAAACCTGTAGTGAGTAATCCGATGATGAATCTCATCTACCGTCATGTCGAAAACCCAATTTCCATCGCGATGCCCGGATACGACTGCGAGCAGCTACGCGTAAAATGTGAAGGCGCACTCTTTGATGGGAAGGGGTGCGATTATACCATCTTGGCTCAAGAAGGTAATCAGGCAATACTGACTATCAGTGCCGTGGTAAATGGCGATACTTTAGCTCAAGATGAATACTACTTCCGAGTGAAGAGTGTTCCCGACCCTGTACCTTCATTTGCTGGTAAAAAACCGAATGACCATACCATCAGCAAACCAGATTTAATGGTTGCAGCCGGGATTCGAGCTGAAATGCAAAACTTCGACTATATCATCAACACCAAAGTAGTCGCCTTTGATATGGTCGTCATGTCTCCCGAAGGGGGATACATCGTTAAGTCTTCTACTTCTAATCGCCTCACGGCGGAAATGAAAGCCCTCCTCAAAAAAACCAAACGAGGAGAGGTAGTGCGTTTCATCAACATCGTGGCTCTGATGCCTGGAGGTGAGAAACGAGAAGTCGCTAACTTGGGGTTGAAGGTGGTATAGTGGACGGTGGACAAAATTAATCCGTCTACCGTCAACGGTCCACAGTCTACTTTTTCCGGCATCCGGCATCCGGCGTCCGTTTAGCTACACTTGGTACCACCGCGATCTGCATTCCTGTTCCGGCGTCCGTTTTCCTAAAGGCAAAATCACCGCGATCCGCAATCCGCGTTCCACATTCCACATTCCGTCCACCGTCCACTGTCCACTGTCCACCGTCCACCATTTGAACGTACCTTCACCTCAAGTGTACAGAACACCATGAGGCACCTCCTACTCTGCATACTCCTGGGCTTCGGCCTTTCGGCTTTTGCCCAACCCTGTGGCAATTACTACACCGATGTGTACTGTGTTGACATTCGATGGAATGAGCAAGCAGACATCAAGGTGAAAAAGGTTAGCCTGGTGGATGTTATGGGAGAACCCTTGTATCATCAAGATCATTACTCCGTTGGTCGCAGGCCTCAACTGGTTGAGGGGAAGGAGATGGTCTTTATTGAGAACACTAAAAAAGAGCGGACTAAGCATGATTGGCCAAGGGTTGATTTTGATGCCCTTGAGGTACTTGGCGATTACATTTGTCCTCTTCAGAAGCCACCGCGTTCTGAGATGAAGCATCTCTTTTTCGATAAGCCTGTTTACGTGATTAGGGTTGATTACGAATGGAACAACGAATCACGCATCGCTTACCATTCCATTCAGGCGGATCGTAAAATCAATTTATGTTCGAACCATTTAACCGGAGACTATCTGGTTCAACGAGATCACATCGCATTCTATGATGGGAGTCTATTCACTCCTGAAGAAATTTGGTTGCCGAATGAGTACAAAGACGATGATTTCAGATCATTAAGGATACGGGTTGATTCCGTGTTAGAAGACAAAGGTCAAATGATCATCATCAAAGGTGTTGATTACGGAAACTGGTTTACCGGTGAAATGAGAACCCTAGACTTCGAAGCCGAAATCAAGTTCCACGCCGCACGCTATAATGACTACGTGGTGCTCGACATCTTCGAACAGCCCAATCCCATTCATCCTGATCTGCGCATTTTCGTTCGTGATGAGCCTGTTTATGACGGCTTGCGTAGGAAGAAGTACATCCATTTGCGCTACAATTCAGCCAAAGACCGATACGAGGTGTTTCCCGATCTCTGCACGGTAGGTAATGAATGGTTTGACGAGAACACCAAGCTCTGGAAACGCACGCTATTCCGCGATAGCGAAAAAGAGATTACCATTACCACCCAACAATACCAAGATAGAACTTGGGTCACAACCAACGAAAGTACCCGACAGAAACCTCAACCATTCACGACAGATTACCGCTGCGTGCAATGGTTAGATGGCCAAGTTCATGTGCTGCCGGTACAATTCACCAATGGTAATGCTGGTTATTTCCATGCCCTCGACACCTTTATTTACGCAAACACTTGTACTGAAGAGCTGTACTGGAAGGAACCGAAGCCTCAACCCATGAGTTATGATTTGGTTTGTCCGGCTAGAGGAACACAAGCCATTGCCTTCAATGATTCTGCGTGGCTAAATCCTATGGGGCTCTATCACGAAGAGCAGTACTTAAACCTACCTCTAGGAGAAGGAGCTGTGCACCAGCTTCGCGTTGATTATTTCATCACTGACCCGAAGAATGAGGTGGTGAACGAAGACGGGAATCGTGCTTTTCGTATTCCCAGAGGGGAACACCGTGTGCTTGAATTAGAGACAACCGAAGATGGTCAACCCGTGGGCTATGGACTTCGATCAACTGTTACCGGCGACAAGTATGGAACCTGGAAACGTTGGAAGGGAAATCAACGCCTTGCCGATACGATTACGATCAAAGAGCTAAGCATTCACATTCCGAACATTGGTCTAAGTAAAATCACGGAGGTCGTAATTGATGGTCTCCAAGTGAAATACCTTCATGAAGGACAAAACTTAACCGTGTACCTCAAGAAGGGTGATCGTCATATTGAAATTCGGACTGAAGATGGAGCGGGATACTATGATATCAATTATGACTTCTTACCAGCGCAATCAAGTGTATACCTGTTCCTACTTGAAGATGGAGATGATTATCACACTGCCTACGGAGTGCGCTATCCCGTGAAATGGACCGAGCGTTTCGTCATTCATTGGAATATTTTGCCCAACATGCGCTTCCATCCTTCTGAAGCCATTGAAGAAATCAAGGCTGCCTACCCTCAGCTTTCCTTCTTCGAGTTCGGTAGTTATATGGGCTACTATCAATTTGAAGTGAATGCTTCTGCTGATTACGAATGGATCCTCGAAGAACTGCTTGAATACGATCAAATTAAAGGCCTCGCCCGTGTCGCCGAATTGTACTACGACGAGTCTTGCTTTGACGACCTCGTGACATTCGAAATCCCAAGCCATATCCCCTCACAAGACCTCAGAGACCTCCTCGAAGAACATGGTTTTGATTCCTCAACATTAAACCAATACTCGGGCTATTCTGAAGTTCGCTATCGCGGAAATATTTACGGTAAAGAGATGCTTGCGGCCATCAGAAATCTTCAAGAGGCCTTGCTATCAAAGGCGGTTAATCCGAATTGGTATATAGAAGTGGAGTTGGATGAACTGCGGGAATAAGATGAAAGGCTGCGAAAAGTGTAACCAAGACTTTTCGCCTAAAAAAAACGGACGCCGGATGCCGGACGCCGAATACCAAAACCAGTGATTCAAAGTTTCGACTATCATTCGTGTTTGTTGTTTATCCTATCTTCGTCCCATGAAATTCGAGCAACTCGATCAGAAGCTCGCTGAAGCCAAATTGGGTGGAGGCGAAAAGCGCATTGAAGCGCAGCACAGTAAAGGAAAACTCACCGCACGCGAACGTATTGAATACCTGTTAGATGAAGGTTCATTTGAAGAAATGGGAGCCCTCGTCACACACCGTTCTACCAACTTTGGCTTAGACAAGCAGAAGTTCCTTGGTGATGGTGTTGTCACAGGATATGGTAAGATCAACGGACGTCTAGTTTACGTCTTCAGTCAAGACTTTACGGTGTTGGGTGGTTCTCTTGCTGAAGCTCATGCGGAGAAGATTTGCAAGATCATGGATCTCGCAATGGAAAACGGAGCCCCAGTGATTGGATTGAATGATTCAGGTGGAGCGCGTATTCAAGAGGGCGTTGTTTCACTTGGTGGTTATGCTGACATCTTCTACCGCAATGTACAGGCGAGTGGGGTGATTCCACAGCTAAGCGCGATCATGGGGCCTTGTGCCGGTGGGGCCGTGTACTCACCTGCCCTGACTGACTTCATCTTCATGGTTGAAGGAAGCTCGTACATGTTCGTGACCGGTCCTAACGTAGTCAAGACAGTGACACACGAGGAAGTAACCGCTGAAGAACTTGGTGGAGCCTCTACGCATAGCACAAAGAGTGGTGTTACCCACTTCTCTTCAGACAACGAGGTAGCTTGTATGCGCAAGCTGCGTGAGGTGTTGAGTTACGTCCCACAGAACTGTGAAGAACCTGCGCCTAGTCTCGACTATACGCCAGGTGATGAGACGCGTATGCACTTAGATGAGATTGTTCCAGAAAGTGCCAACCAGCCATACGATATGAAAGATGTCATCAATGGTGTCATCGATGAAGATAGCTTCTGTGAAGTGCACGAATCATACGGTGAGAACATCGTTGTTGGTTTTGCACGACTTGCAGGAAAAAGCATTGGTGTGGTAGCGAACCAGCCGGCGTACTTAGCTGGGGTTCTTGATATCACCGCTTCGAACAAAGCAGCGCGCTTCGTGCGATTCTGCGATGCCTTCAATATTCCATTGTTGGTCTTCGAAGATGTACCTGGATTCCTCCCTGGAACTGATCAGGAATGGAATGGTATTATTTCGAATGGAGCGAAACTACTTTACGCATTCAGTGAAGCAACCGTTCCACGTATTACCGTGATTACGCGTAAGGCCTACGGTGGTGCATACGATGTAATGAACTCGAAGCACATTGGTGCCGATATGAACTACGCTTGGCCTTCAGCAGAGATTGCCGTTATGGGTTCTAAAGGTGCGGCTGAGATCATTTTCCGTAAAGAAATCGCTAGCGCGGAAGACCCAGCAGCGAAGCTTGCGGAGAAAGACGCGGAATACGCAGAAATGTTCGCTCACCCTTACCGAGCAGCTGAGCGAGGTTATGTGGATGAGGTTATCAAACCGCACGAGACTCGCAAGAAGCTCATTCGAGCATTTGACATGCTTCAAAACAAGGTGAAGCACCTACCGAAAAAGAAACACGGAAACATTCCATTGTAAATAAGAAAGGGCCGCAATTGCGGCCCTTTTCTTTATCCTATTATTCTGCTTACTTGTCTACACGCTTGATGCTGCATCCAAGTGGCTTCGTTGAGCTTACTGTGATCTCTTCGCCATCCTTAAGCTGACCAAGAGCGTCCATCAAGTAGTGCTCCTTTACTTCTTTTCCGCTGTCTACGTTGTCGTCGATAGCTCCTTTGTACACTAACTTCATATCCTTATTGAATAGGAATACATGTGGAGTTGTACGTGCACCGAAAGCATCTGCCAACTGGTGGTTCTTGTCTTCAACGTAAGGCATCATGTAGCCTTCAGACTTCGCGTGAGAAACCATTTCCTCCATTGAATCAGCTCCTTCTCGCTTTGCTTCGTTTGAGTTTACGAGTACCATACCAACGCCTGCTTCTTTAGCAACCCCGTATACTTCGTTGTAACGATCTTCCCATCCATCAGACTTCCCGTCACGTCCTACCACGAACGGACAAGTATTGCATGAGAATACTACCAACACTCCGTTCTCTTGTGCAAGAGAGGTCAATGAGTGCTGTTGACCGTTTACATCGGTCATTTCATATTTCACCATCGGAGCGGCAGCACCAATTTCCAGTGATTCCATTTCGGCATCAGCCACCATAAAGGCTGAACCTACAACCGCCGCAACCAAGGCCGCAGCTATGAATAATGTCTTTTTCATGAGTTTTTTGTTTGGCGAATAACTAACACCGCAAACTAGTAATTGTTGCGAGAGACTCGAATGAAGGGAGTCTTAACATTTGCCAAAGAAGATAGAGATAGGAATCTGAGATAGAAAAGTCCAGAAAACCAAAAAGGCCATCCCGTTGGACGGCCTTCGTTGGTAAATAAATGAAAACAATTAAACTATCTAAATATCTCTACATGAGAACTTACAAGGGTGTTTAACGGCTATTCTTCTCTTCGGTTACACGAATTCGAAAAAAAGTGTCTACACACTTGCTAAGTGCTTCATATACAGCATGAAAAAATGTTGAGTTTGCAAGCATGGGAGAATCCGTAGGAGGAAGAGTTGCCTTTTCCGGCGTCCGGCGTCCGGCATCCGTTTCTTACCATACCACTACCCTACCGCGATCCGCGTTCCGCATTCCGTCCACACTCCGGCGTCCGGCGTCCGGCATCCGTTTGTTCCAATACCACTACCCCACCGCGATCCGCGTTCCGCATTCCGTCCACACTCCGGCGTCCGGCGTCCGGCATCCGTTTGTTCCAATACCACTACCCCACCGCGTTCCGCGTTCCGCACTCCGTTCACAAAAACAGATTCTCAACACAACGCGGTCCCTCCTCGATGCCTTCCCGCACTTAACAGAAATAAAGGCTTGCCGAACATAAAATCCATACTTTTGTTCCTACGGTATGACGGGCGACGCAATGATCGTCCCCAATTCTAGAACCATGAGCGAATTTCAAGCCGGACCACTTCTCGATCAAGTTGTCATTCCAGACGATTTAAGACAGAAGATTAAAGAAGAAGAATTGCCGCAACTCTGTGACGAGCTGCGTCAATACATTGTGGATGTTGTTTCCGAGAAAGGTGGGCACTTCGGTGCATCGCTTGGAGTCGTTGAAATGACCGTAGCACTGCACTACGTATTTAACACGCCGTACGATCAAATTGTATGGGATGTAGGACACCAAGCTTACGGACACAAAGTTCTTACTGGCCGACGTGAACGTTTCCACACGAACCGCGTCTACAAAGGAATCTCTGGTTTCCCAAAGCGTACAGAAAGCGAATACGACACATTCGGTGTAGGGCACTCTTCAACGAGTATCTCTGCAGCGCTAGGTATGGCAGTAGCTAACCGCATTCAGAAAGATCATGACCGTCAGCACATCGCCGTGATTGGTGATGGTGCTATGACTGCTGGCTTGGCTTTCGAAGGATTGAATCATGGAGGTGTTGAAGACACCGACATGATCGTGATCCTGAACGATAACTGTATGTCGATCGACCCAAACGTGGGTGCTTTGAAAGAGTACTTAACGGACGTGACTACTTCACACACTTACAACAAAGTGAAAGATGAAGTATGGAACCTCCTAGGGAAGATGAGCAAATTCGGTCCGAATGCTCAGGCCGTAGCTCAGAAGGTTGAGAATGCCGTAAAAGGGGCACTGCTAAAGCAGTCTAACCTCTTCGAATCATTGAATTTCCGCTACTTCGGTCCTATTGACGGACACGACGTAGAATACATGGTCAAGGTTCTCCGTGACCTCAAAGATATTCCTGGACCTAAGCTGTTGCACTGTGTAACTGTGAAAGGAAAAGGCTACGAACCAGCTGAAAAAGGTTCGGCGACGAAATGGCACGCTCCTGGTCTTTTCAATAAAGACACAGGTGAAATCATTAAAGTCGTACCGAAGAATCCAGAGCCTCCGAAGTACCAAGATGTATTCGGACACACCATCATCGAGCTTGCCGAAAAGAATGAGAAGATTGTTGGGGTAACTCCAGCGATGCCTTCTGGATGTAGCTTGAAGTATATGATGGAAGCGATGCCTGACCGCGCATTTGACGTGGGTATCGCTGAGCAGCACGCCGTGACATTTTCGGCAGGTATGGCTTCACAAGGACTGGTTCCTTTCTGTAATATCTACTCTTCGTTCATGCAACGCGCGTACGATTCTGTAATACACGATGTGGCAATACAGAAGCTTAATGTGGTGTTCTGTCTTGACCGTGGAGGGTTGGTAGGAGCTGATGGTCCTACTCACCATGGTGCATATGACCTTGCTTACATGCGCTGCATTCCAAACATGATTGTTGCGGCTCCAATGAATGAAGAGGAGTTGCGAAACATGATGTACACGGCGCAGCAAGAAAACATGGGTCCTTTCAGCATTCGCTACCCCCGTGGTAAAGGTGTTATGACTGATTGGAAAACGCCATTGAAAGCAATGAAAGTGGGTCAAGGTCGTCGTATTCGTACGGGTGAAGACCTCGCGATTTTGACGGTAGGTCACATTGGTAATTTGGCCATTGACGCTAGCGCGGAATTGGAATCGAAAGGCATTTCTGCAGCGCACTACGATATGCGATGGGTGAAGCCTTTGGATGAAATCATGCTCCATGAAGTATTCGGCAAATTCAAGAAAGTAATCACTGTTGAAGACGGAACCGTTCAAGGTGGCTTCGGATCTGCAGTTACTGAATTCATGGCTGAACATGGATATGGTGCTCAGGTAATCCGTTTAGGTGTGCCTGATGAATTCATCGAACACGGAACACAACCACAACTTTACCGCGAATGCGGATACGATGCTCAAGCCATGGTAGAAGCTGCAGTAAAGATGGTGGGTGAAAAATCTGCTTCGAGCAAACTGGTAGGATAAACTATGGCGGGCGAAATCGTCAATCGTGTAGAAAAGAGTGGCATTGTCTCGCTCAATCTAGAAGAACTCCTTCCTTCCTTTCCTATTGTTTCTATTGATCTGAAAGACCAGCTCTTTCAAGAAATGATCCTGCGCGAAAAAGACTTCCGCGAATGGATTAAAACCAACGACTGGAATCAGTACGAAGGAAAACACGTAGCCCTATTTTGCTCAGCAGATGCCATCATTCCTACATGGGCTTATATGCTTGTCGGCACCAAGCTTGACGGCATTGCTGCATCTTATTTCACAGGCGAAGCCAAGGATCTCAAGGCCCGTCTCATCGAGTCCTTCATCAACGAAATGAACGCCGAAAACTACCGCGATGCCCGTGTAGTTATCAAAGGCTGCTCAGATGAAGCCCTCCCCGTTTCCGCTTACACAGCTGTAGCCGCCAAACTTCAACCGGTGGTGAAATCTCTACTTTTTGGGGAGCCGTGTAGTACGGTTCCGCTTTGGAAAAAAGCACGATCTAAGGCTTAAGGCTTAAGGCGTAGGGCGTAAGGCCTGTTTCTTTAGCCTTTACCCACTAGACTACGCTGACCGGTCTTCCGTCTACCGTCAACCGTCAACCATACAAGGTCAACCGTCCACCAAGAAGTCCTATATTCACAAGCCCAAACAAAGACCTACATGTTATCCCAAGATACTGACAAGAAGCTCTTCTTGCTCGACGCTTACGCGCTGATTTTCCGTGCGTATTACGCTTTTATCCGAAACCCACGAATCAACTCTAAAGGACTGAACACCAGCGCTATGTTTGGGTTCACGAATGTGGTTTTGGATATCGTTAATAACGAAAAGCCGACACACATCGCGGTGGTCTTTGATCCTCCGGGAGGAACCTTCCGATCTGAACAGTACGAATCGTATAAAGCGAACCGAGATGAAACACCGGAAGACATCAAATTGTCAGTGCCTTTCATCAAGGATATTTTGAAAGGTTTTGGTATTCCGATCATGGTGAAAGAAGGCTTCGAGGCGGATGATGTCATTGGAACGGTGGCAAAGCAGGCTGAGAAAGATGGTTACCTCACCTACATGATGACTTCGGATAAAGACATGGGTCAATTGATCTCAGAGAACATCCTCATGTACCGTCCTGGTCGTTCTGGGAAGCCAGCAGAGATTTGGGGAATCGCTGAAATCAATGAACGCTATGGTCTAGAGCGTCCAGAACAAGTGATTGACATCTTGGGAATGATGGGCGACAGCGCAGACAACATCCCAGGTATCCCAGGTGTGGGTGAAAAGACCGCGATCAAACTGCTGGGTAAATACGGCAGCATGGAGAATCTGTTGGCCAATACCCATGAGCTTAAAGGGAAGCAAAAAGAAAACGTAGAGAATCACAAAGAGCAGGCCCTGCTTTCGAAGCAACTGGCTACCATCATCACTGATATCGACATGGAAATCGATTACGAAGACATGAAGATGAGTGAGATGGATCGTGATCATCTCAAGAAAATATTCGAAGAACTTGAATTCCGTACACTCGCTCGTCGTGTGTTGGGTGAAGAGCTTCCAAATGCCGGTGAGCAGATTAGTTTGTTTGGGGGTGCTGATGAGGCTAGCGCCGAAGCGGATATCCCTGAAGTGGAAACAACTCCACTAAAGACCTTAGAATCTACTACTCACGACTACAAACTCGTGATGCCGGAGGATGCCGACGAACTGATCGACATCCTCAAAAAAGCGGATACTTTTTGCTTCGATACGGAGACTACAGGACTTGATTCGCTGCTCGCAGATATCGTGGGGATGTCATTCTCTGTAAAGCCTGGTCAAGCTTGGTACGTAGGCTTAGTAGGTACAGAAGACGAAAAGAAGGCAGCCATCGAAGCATTCCGTCCGATCTTCGAAGATGAGTCGAAGACCATGGTCGCGCAGAACCTGAAGTACGACTACAAGGTGATGCACAAGTACGGCATCGAGATTAAGAATAAGTTGTGGGACACCATGATCGCGCATTACTTAATGAATGCCGACATGAAACACGGAATGGATTTCCTTGCTGAAACTTACTTGAACTACAAGCCGGTTTCCATCGAGACCCTGATTGGTAAGAAAGGCAAGAACCAAGGTAACATGGGCGATCTCTCTCCAGAGCAGATTACAGACTATGCCTGTGAAGATGCAGACATCACGCTCCAACTCAAGGAGAAATTCCAAGAAGAAGTAGAGCAAGTACACCTCAAGTCGTTGTTTGAGGATGTGGAGGTCCCACTCTTGAAAGTGCTCGCCGACATGGAAATGGAAGGGGTGAATTTGGATGTCCAAACATTAAAAGACTACTCACAGCAGCTCGCAGGTGAAATTGAGGGCTTAGAAAAAGAAATCCATGAGCTCGCAGGAGAAACCTTCAACGTAGACTCTCCAAAGCAGCTGGGTCCAATCCTCTTTGAAAAGCTTGGCATTGGAAAGAACGTTCGAAAGACAAAGTCAGGTCAATATTCAACGAGTGAAGACATCTTGACCAAGTTCAAGGCAGATCATCCAATCATGGAGAAGATCTTGGACTACCGTCAAGCGCGCAAGTTGAAATCGACTTACGTTGATCCGCTTCCGGAGCTGGTCAATCCAAATACGGGCAGAGTACACACGCACTACATGCAAACCGTGGCTGCTACCGGACGATTGAGCTCAAACAATCCGAACCTCCAGAATATTCCGATTCGTACTGAGCGCGGTCGTTACATCCGAAAGGCATTCATCCCTCGCGATGAGCACCACATTCTGCTCGCTGCCGATTACAGCCAAGTGGAACTTCGAATCATTGCTGCGCTAAGTGGTGATGAAGGAATGATCAAAGCTTTCCAGGAAGGTCAAGACATCCACGCAGCGACGGCAGCCAAAGTATTCGGCGTTAGCCTAGAAAATGTTGACCGCGAGATGCGAAGTAAGGCCAAGGCAGTAAACTTCGGTATCATCTATGGTCAGGGAGCCTTCGGACTCGCTCAAAACCTCGGCATCAAGCGCGGGGAAGCAAAAGAAATCATTGAGAATTACTACACCCAATTCGCTCGCCTTCGTGAATACCAAACGGAGAACATCGAATTTGCCCGCAAGAACGGCTACGTAGAGACCATCCTCGGTCGACGTCGTTACTTGAAAGACATCAACTCCAAGAACGCAGTCGTTCGCGGTTTCGCCGAACGAAACGCGATCAACGCCCCAATCCAAGGGTCTGCAGCCGACATCATCAAGTTGGCGATGCTTAAGATCCAAGAGGTATTTCAAAAAGAACAATTCAAGTCACGCATGATCATGCAAGTACACGATGAATTGGTCTTCGACGCCCACTTAGATGAACTCGACGTCATCAAACCTATTATCGTTGAAGGAATGCAAGACGCCTACAAGATGGTCGTTCCATTGAAGGTAGATATGGATACGGGGGAGAATTGGCTTCAAGCGCATTAATAAGGCTTAAGGCCTATGGCTTAGGGCGTATGTTGGGCTTTGACGTTATTCAGAGCTTGTCTTGATTCTTGTGAATGAACCCGTGCTATGTGTTGATTTTCAAGCTTAAGCCTTAGGCCATAAGCCATAAGCCCGTGCATGTAGGCGTAATCTGACACAACCTTGCTTCACACCTCCTACGTGGGGCCAAAAGGGGTGCACTTACCTTTGGCTCATGTTAACAGCAACGATTGTATAACTTTTACAAGGATTGGCCGTAGAACGGAGGAGCAATCCTAATTTCAACCTTGTTGAAGCGACCATGAACACTAAAAAACGAATTATGTCCGCCAGGAAATTGAATCTTTTCACCCTTACGGCTCTCTTCTTTGCAGGCATGCTCTTGATCACCAGTTGTGGTGAAGGGGGCGGCGATGCAGAAGGAACCAACGCAGATCCAGCAGTAGACCAAGAAGCACCTGCTGAAATTGAATTTGCAGACCTCGAAGGAGCCCAGGTTACCGAACGTAAGGAAACCATTAAGAAGATCTTCTACACGATCCCAGCTCCGATGGAGATGGCGTCGTTGATCCAGTCATCTGGAGCAGCATTTGATCAAGACCTCTTGAACAGCGTAGATAATGTAGAATCATACATGACGCAGAAGTCGAAGGCGATCAACCTGGGGATGTATGGAGCAGACCTCAGCTACACGACGATGTTCGAGCGTAGCAAGGAGTCTCTTTACTACCTAAGCGCTGTTAAGCAATTGGCCGATGAACTCGGTGCATCAAACATCATCGCTGATGAATTGATCACCCGTGTGGAGACAAACAAAGAGAACAAAGATTCATTGATGAATATCGTCTCAGATACATTCTGGTCACTGAACGCGAAGTTCAAGGAAGACGGAATGGAAGACATTTCAGCGCTGGTTATCGCCGGTGGATGGATCGAAGCACTTCACTTGGCAGGAAGCCATGTTGAAGGAAACGATGAACTACGTCAGCGTATCGCTGAGCAGCAGTACTCATTGGATGATCTTCTCAAGCTGATCAAGACTTACGAGAATCAAGACAACCTTTCAGATTTGAAGGCAGATCTTGAAACACTGGCGTCAGTTTTCTCTGAAGTCGAAATAAAAAAGGAAAAAACTGAAACCTCTACCGATGACAACGGTACAATGGTTATAGGCGGCGCAAGCACGGTTACAATGAGCGACGAAACTCTCGCAAAAGTTCGTAGCACAGTTGCTGAAATTCGCTCGAAGTACATCCAGTAAAACGAAACGACTAGAACGATGAAGTTCCTCAAAGTAATCCTCCCCCTTCTTTTGATGGTTCCACTGATGGCCAATGCCCAGTGCCGAAGCTTCACTAAGAAGAAATGCCTACCTGAACTGGAAGGCTACGTACAGAACGATAACTTCAACAGCGCGGTATTGATCCCTGGTGATGAAGCTGAACTCCTACTCACATTCTACGCGGACAAAGAATACCGACTATTGGTATGTGGCCACCCGATTCTCGGAGACCTTGAATTCGAAGTGCTAGATACTGACGAAGAAGTGATCTACAGCAACGCAGATGCTGAAGACGAAGGAAAGACAAAATTTGACTTTAAAGTCGCAACAACCCAACAGTTGATCGTTCGGATCCGTGTCCCGGAAGCCGAAACCGCTTCAACTTTGATCCATGAAGGATGTGTGTCCGTCATGATCGGCTCCAAAGAGAGCTAAGTGCTGCGCCTTATATGATATGGAAGCCCCGCAATTGCGGGGCTTTTTTTGTGTGGGATTGCGGGACGCAGATCGCGGAACGCGGTGATGTTGGCGGTAGGCAGCAGGCTGTATGCAGCATCTCATTCCTTTGTATTGCAGCGCCTTGCGCTGCATCCTTCCTCTTCTCCAAGCACTCGTAGGGAATGCCCCGTGGACAATCAGGAGAAAGGAACGCAGATCGCGGATCGCGGCGATGTAGGCGGTAGGCTGTATGCGGTAGGCCGCTATCCATCCTTTTGCTTTGCAGCGCAAGGCGCAGCATCCTCCTTCTCTCCAACCACCTGTAGGGATTGCCCCGTGGGCAATCCAGGGGGCGGAACGCGGAACGCAGATCGCGGTAACGTAGGCTGTATGCGGTAGGCTGCAATCCATCCTTTCGGTTTGCAGCGCAAGGCGCAGCATCTCCCTTCTCCCGAAAGCACTCGTAGGGATTACCCCGTGGACAATCCGGAATAAGGAACGCGGAACGCAGATCGCGGTGGAAGGTAAAGAACCTAAAACCCGCGTTCCGCGTTCCGCAATCCGCGTCCCAGCAACAGCATACAGCATACCGCATACAGCATACCGCCTACAAAAAAAGCGAGTCTAAGCTCGCCTTTTCAAACAGGTTATAAGATCGTAAGCTGCTGCTTATCGAACAATCAATCGCTGGCTAAGGAATTCATTTCCTACTTGCATGCGAATCAGGTATACGCCTGAAGCAAGCTCTGCTGTATTGATATTTAATTTGTTCTCTCCTCGTTGTGCTGGTCCGTTGTAGATGGTGTCTACCAACTTTCCGAAGCTGTCGTGCATGACGATGGTTACATCGTGATCCATTGGCATATTGTACGATAAGTTCGCTACCGCATCAGCCGGGTTTGGAGCGAGTGTCATCTCAATGCCACTTACCAAATCTAGTACTGTTACGTTGTCTGCCGTGAAGACATTGATGTTGATATCATCAAGGTAAACGTGGTTTCCGAAACGTCCTTCGAAATCGAACTGAACGCGGAATCCTGGTACCATGTAATCTGGATTATCCACTGTAGCTTCCCCTGTTGCCCACTCGTCGGCCTCAGGCACGAACGGTGCGTTTTGCGGATCTGCAGTTGGAAGATCAGTAATTCCTCGGTGGATCTCACGAAGTACCCATGAGTCACCACAGTTGTTACTTACGTTCACGCGTAGACGGTCATCCGTTTCATCCGGACGGTTACAGTATGCGTACTTGTATGTAATCGTCGCAAAAGAAGCACCTGTCAGGTCCATCGTAGAAGACGTCAGGTAATCACGTGAGTGTTCAATCGTGTTATTGCGGTTACGAATACGAACACACTGCTCTCCAGTAGCCGAAGCCACGTCTGTGAGCTCCCATGTGACGTTGTTGTGTTGGTTCTCAATGAACCATGTTTCACTCGCAATTCCAGCTTCAAATCCTTCAACAAACGGCGCATCCAACGCATCCATAGGAAGTACCGTAATGAACGCTTCTTTCGTTTCCTCGATAGAGTCAATGCCATCGCTTACAGTCAAGGTAACATTGTATACTCCAGGCTCATCAAACATCACGATAGGATTCTTGTGTACCTCTTCGTCGGTTCCAGAAACAGTGAATGTTCCGAAATCCCAGTTCCATTCCTGAATACCGTGGAATGAATCGTCGAAGAATTGAATCTCTGTTCCTTGACAAACGATTTGGCGATCAGCACGGAATTCAGCCGCACATAGAATACTCTCTTCAAGAACACCTGTAGCTTCGAGGTTACTCTGCTGCCATAGGTCGTTACGGAACGCTGTGTTACTTTCTGCTGCTTGACGCATACGCTGCTTTTGACCAGCAGTAAACATGCGCGTGCAGTATGAGTACTCCATGTAGTTCTGGACGTTATCGAGCGAGCCACATGATTCACCATCCAGTGTACAAGTTGTCCAACCAATAGTATTCGGTGTGTCATCAACTCCATCATCCATGCCATTGTTGTTCTCTTCACAATTAGCTGCTAAACCTGGCGAATTGCTTGGCCCCCAGAGGTGTGGTAGGTTCAACCAGTGACCAACTTCGTGTGTAAGCGTACGTGAACGAAATGTGTTAGACGTCCCAATGGCACCTGTGTAATCATGAAGAAGAACAATTCCATCAAATTGTGGTTGATTCTCCAACCAATTTCCTGGTAGATAAGTATATCCAGCTGCACCTCCAGCATCAGCACAAACCCATACGTTCATGTACATATCTGTTGGCCACTGAATCAAGTCTTTCATGTCTTGATCTCCTTGGTAAGTCAAAGCACTCTCAACACGGTTAATTCCTTTGGTACAATTCCCTTGAGGATCGCGTTTTGCGAGTGCGAATTGAATGTTGATTGGTTCAGGTAAATCTGCAAAAGCATCAACAACATCTTCGATATCCTCATTTTCCATAGCAAAATCTCGATTCAAGATCTCCATTGCGCTGTAGATCTGCTCATCTGAGATATTCTCTTCACCATTGTCATGGATAATATGGAAAACAACCGGGATGGTGTAAATTTCTTCATCCCCTCCTCTATTGGCGAGGTTGGCCATACGTTCTTCGTATGCTGCTTGAAAATCCGCTTGAGACTGTTCGTGCTCATGACGGAGATGGGGATACTTCGCAAACAAAGCTTCTGTGGCTTCTGTTTGACCGCAGTAGCGGATTTCTTGTGCATTGGCCGAAAGTATTGCAACGACGGCCAGGAATGTCATCACTAATCTCATTTTCCTCTAGGTATTCGAAACGGGTCATAAAGATAACCCCCACTCATTACAAAAATGTCACAGTAGTACCCTAATCAACTAATAAATAGGATTGCTGTTCGATTCTCAGGAATGAAATACACGTGGGATTTTTCTGAACTGCCACCCCAAGCCCACCGGGCTTTTTCACGAACTTCGTAGTGATGATGCGAATTACCCTGCTCTTCTTACTGATTTTTCTTGGGCTAGCGCTGAATAGCCGGTCCCAAGATTCACAGAACGTCCGACTGATGGCGCAATGGTTCTCAGATGAGCCTGAGACCAACGCGCGCGATTCACGATACAATGATTGTTGGGGTTTTGTCATCAATGGAGAAGAGTACGGTGTGATTGGTTCTACATCTGGAACGCACATTATTCACCTCCCCCTTAACAACGCGATTAAAGAAGTGGCCTTCATTCCGGGAGATGCGCAAGGTGAGATTGTCATCCACCGAGACTATGCTACCCACAACGGCTACCTGTACGCGGTTTGTGACCAACAGCCTTCCAAACTTCAGGTCATCGATATTCGACATCTTCCTGACTCTGCATCGCTGGTGCTGAGTACTGATGAATTCTTCACCACAGCACACAACATTTATACCGACGAATACACAGGTAAACTATACTGCAGCGGTACCTCTTCAGCTGCTATGACAGTGCTTGATGCTTCGGTCACTCCAGAGTCTCCCACCCTCTTGAATCAATTCAATTTGGTGGAGTATGTGCACGACGCTTACGCACGACGAGATACTGTATTCGTGCATGCCGCTTTTCAAGGCATGTGGGTGTTTGATTTCGCTAACGCGGAAGAACCCCAGCTTCTTGGAAACTTAGAGGAGTATCCAGACGACGGATATAACCACAGCGGATGGCTCAATGACGACGGAACAGTCTATGTCTTTGCCGATGAAACGCAAGGAAAACGACTCAAAGTGTGTGATGTGTCAGATTTGACAGACATTCAAGTTACCTCCTTCCTATTCAGCGGGGGTGCAAGCCACACCATTGCACATAATGTCATTGTAGAAGGCGACTACGCCTACGTTTCGTATTACTTCGATGGTCTGCAAATCTTCGACATCTCCGATATCAATGAACCACAGCGGGTAGCCTGGTATGACACCTACGATATCGATGAGCAAGACTACCGTGGGGCATGGGGGGTGCACAAAGGGCTACCAAGTGGACGCATTCTGATTTCTGATCGTTACACAGGCTTGTACGTATTCAGACATATCCCCGAAGGTGTTCCAGATGTAAATCAAGAAATCGTCATGTTCCCGAACCCCGGAAATGGTGATGCGATTGTTCAAATCAGACGCAGTTCATGGCTACGCATGCAACACAGAGCTTACGACAGTCGAGGACGTCTGGTAGATGCAGGAGAATGGCGCAGTGGAGCGGATACTTTTTGGTTTCCAGTTGATCTTTCTGATCAATCTGCCGGTGTCTACTACATCGAAATTATCATCGATGAAGGAACGCCAGAAGTACTTCGTTACATGTTAAACAGAGACTAGTCCGAAGCCTCACAAGGCTTCACGACGTAGGCGTTTGCACTCGACTCAATCCCCCATAATTTCAGTAGCTTGACCGAGTTGAGTGATTCCTCCGGATTCTCAACCTTCCACCAATGCACCAACAGGCAATCGTCGCATATCACCGCCACATCTTCATCAGTGGATTGCAATTCAGAAATTCGGGCTTGTTGGCAGAGGTAGTGCTCGGTATATAAAGGGTCGAATTTCCAAAACAAGAAGAGCGCTCTGGCAACTATCACTACGTAAACCGCACTCATCCAATCTTTGACAATCAGTCGTAAGACGCTTTTCCAGCCAAGCACATTAACTAGTATCAAGGCATAGGTCACTGGAATCAATACGTCATTTCGCAGCATATTCGGTCGCCATGAACGATACCCGCCTAACGGTAGTAGGAGCAAATAGAGCACGATAAAGCTCAGTACAAATGCTGATGGACGAAGGAGCTTTTTGAATGACGTTGCGTCTTTAAAACGGAGATATGCGAGTCCTGCGGCCCAGAGAATAAATAACAAGTAGTAGCCACGACGTGAGAGCATTTCAGTCCACATCCCTTTCGCGAGCAGCAGATATCTTTCTGATAGCGGGATATTCTCCGCCATACCAATGGCATCCAAACTGCCAATGAACAGCGAGTACAGCACACCAATTGAGAAGAGTGCGATATAGATAAGCACTGGAAGCTTTAACACCCTTGCTCTCCATTCTGGTTCGCGTAAAATGGAAACAGTGAGAATGATGAAGACCACTGCAACAACTCCTGTATTCGTAGGTCCACTCAAGCATGACACAGGGATAAAAATGAAGCCAAGTACCCAAGTCCATAGAGGAGGATTCTCCTTCGGATTTCGAACGAGTTCAATGAGCGGGAAGAGGCTGAATAAGGTCCAGAAAAAAGGCAATGCATAGAAGAAGAAATAGGTAGGCGCTTTATCAATGATCGCATTCCCCAGCATGTGATCCTCAGCAGCGAAGAAGAGGTGAGTAGCCAGGATAATCAATAGACCTTGCGAGGTCTTCCATGGAATTTTGGTGATCCTCAAAATGAAAAGCAACAGCCCTAATTCTGTCAGAAACTTGATAATGGCCATGGCCAGGTACGGCGCATTCTCAGGCTTGACAATTGACCCCAGCATAGCTGGCATTCCACCCATGTATTTATGCAAGGCATAATGGGAGAAGAAGCGGTTAGGATTGGGATAAGAACCTGGCTTCTCTATCGCTTCCAATCCTAGCGGATTATCTAGGATTTGCTGCACATCAGCATCCACCAACACGCCACTTGGGAGGTCTCCATCCATGGGCATCAGAAAATGCTGATAGGCTGAGTATCCCAAGGAGGTTACCAGTAAAAGAAGCAATAAGATGTACTGAAGCTGATTACTCTTCAAGGCATGGGTGATTGCTGCCTCGAATCTACCTCAAAATAGTCACATGCCCTTCGAACTCGACCAATTCACCGGTCTCAACCGAACGAACAACCACACGCCAAACGTAGACATCGTTTTGAACGAAGTACCCGCCAGCATCGAGGTTACCTACCCAACCGATAGCTGGGTCATTGGTCGTGAAGACTTTGTCTCCCCAACGATCGAAGATGGCGAATTCGTACTCATCATCGAAGACCACACCTCCGCCAAATACAGGGAGGAATACTTCGTTGATTCCATCTTGATCAGGTGTAAAGGCATTTGGAACGTAAACCAAGAGTTCACTTTCACTGGTGATGTCTTTACATACGGTATCAGGACAACCAAATTCACTTGTCGCAATCAAACACACTTCCCAAACAGCTAGGTCTAGTGGAGGGAATGTGAAGCTAGGGTTCGCTTCGATACTTGTTCCAAGACCGGCAAAGTTCCATTCAAAGAACTGAGCATTGTCGCTAGCATTTACAAAGTCGAGTTCGTTCTCGAGCGTAGTCAATGGGAATGGCTCGTAGAAGAAGTCAGCAATTGGGTAATCGTACACGTAGATCGCTGAATCCGAAACCGTCGTCCCCACACAACCACTAGGAGCAGTTACTGTCAACGAAGGGAAGTACTCGCCAGGCGTAGCATAGGTGTACACGATGTCTCCACAGATATCTTGAACGTCATCATTACCTAGGTTCCATGTACAATCTCCGAAGAAGCTATCATCGGTCTCGTTCGTGAAGGTTACCGTTACGGGGAAACATCCTGATTCGACATCAAAGCTGAAGTCAGGAACAGGTACTTCGAAGATGTTCACGATAATGGAGTCGATGGCTGGTTGTGCACATCCATCCGTTACCGTCACTTCGTAGATGACTTCATTCACATCTGGTGGACAGTCATTAACATTTGGAAGGTTCGAAATTACATCTCCTGTAATTGATGTCTCCACCCAGTCAATCTGAAGTGGACCGCTACCCCCTTCCGCGTTAGCGAAAAGATCAACACACTCACCTTCACAGATCTCAATGACATCTGCAGGACCAACTTCGAGTGAAATCGGTGTGTTCAAAGTGATGTTCGAAAGCAGTGTATCTGAAGAACAACCATTGCCATCCAAGGCAACAACGTACGCCGTCAAATCTTCAGTAACGTTCGTGATGTACGGGTTGTCAGTTGAAAGCTCATCTGTAGGAGGAAGGTCTCCATACCATGTGTATGTGAAGGTACCATCTCCCCCTTCCGCGTTAGCGAGTAAATTCACCTCATCTTCAAAACAAACCACAAGGTCAAGGATGTTGAGGTCCATAGTAATCTCTGCAGAGAGCTCAGTCAGCGTCACCGTTGAATCAGCGATACATCCGTTAGCATCAGTTGCGAAGACATCGTAAGTACCGGCCGGAAGGTTGGTGAAAATTCCAAGGTTGTTGGTTTCGCCAGTAGGCTCACAGGTGAAGTTAACAGCTGTGGCACTTTCAACATCCATCACACCCGTTTCGTCTCCGAAACAAGTTGGAGGAGTAATGATCACATCATCAAGGAAGTACTCTTCATCTTCAGCAATTGTCACTAAACCGGTGAATTGACAGCCAATACTATCAGTGATCGTGTAGTTGTAATCACCTGGACAAAGACCGTCGATCATCGGTGTCGTATCCGCAACCTCGTCCCACGCATAAGTGTATGGCGGGTAGCTACCACCGATGGCTAGTTCGATGTTACCATCACAGATTCCGAAACAAATCTCATTGGTGAAACTCTGTGCCAAGACGAAGTCTTGAGGAACATTCACCCACACCGAATCTTCAGCAGAACAGAGGTTAGCATCTGTCACATTCACTACAAACCACTGGCTTGAAGGCGGCTCAACAGTTGGGTTGAAGGTATCCTCGCCTCCCTGTGTAAAAGCAGGGCTAGTTTCCCATAGGTAGGTATCACCACCCGTGGCATTCAAGGTCACCGCATCACCAAAACAAATGAGCGTAGAATCTCCAGCCTCTGCTTGTGGCAATGGATTAATCGTCACTTGTGTTTGATCCGTTGCCGAACAGAATCCTTCCGTAACAATCACTTCGATGTCTAGAATGATTGGAACCATTCCGTCGTTCGTCAAGGTCACTTGAGGAGCAGATAGCGTTGTATCATTCAGGTTATCTGTGTTGTTCCATGCGTATTCATATCCCGCCACAGCCGGTGCACCAATGAACTGAACATCTCCAGTACAGAATACCGCATCGGCACCTGCATCAGCAATTGGAATTGGAATTTCAGTCACCTGAATACAAACAGCCGGGAATGATTGACAACCATTGGCATCTAGCACCTCATCGATGCAGTACTGCCCTAGCGTGTTGATGTTCAACACCATTGGGCTAGCCGCAATCGTAAGTGTTGTTGGCACCCCGTCGAGTGAATAAGTCACGTCATAAGGAGCTGCTCCAGTAAGATCAACGACCAGGTCAATGTTGGTCCCTGTACAGAAGCTCGTATCTGCAAAAGCAAATGTTGCTGTAGGAAGTGGGTCAATCTCAACAGTTTCGACGTTCGAATCCGTATCGTTGATACATCCATTCCCGTCAGTTACGGTGTCGACGAACCACAGCAAGCTGTCGTTCACTGTGTAAGTCGTTTGAGTAGCACCAACATTGATGACTTCAGAGAAATCTATGACCCCGTCGTTATCATTGTCATTAACGATTGTCACATCCCAGTTCGGAGTTCCAGTTAGGTCTAATGTAAGGTCTAACGAACCTCCAGCACAGAAGGTGCCTCCGCCACTCAGCGTTGCTGTTGGCTCAGGGTTGACAATGACATCAGCTTGACCAGCCACAGTTCCCGGACAGAATTCATTGGATACATTCAATAGAGTATAGCTACCTGCATCTCCAACTGGAATGATGAATGGGTTATCAGCGGTAGGTCCAAAAGGACTATTCGCTAATTCAACCCCATCAAGAGCGAGTTGAATTGTATAATCACCAGTACCGGTGAAATCTACCTGAAGGTCAGTAGTCAAACCTTCACAGATCGTAGCACCTCCTGAAAGGGTTGCTGTTGGCGTCTCAACGATAACAAAAGGAACTCCAACTGAAATATCTACTCCAGGTGCACCAAGATCAACAGTACCCGCACCGTCATCGTCACCAGCTACGGCTGAAACGTAGTAGGTAACGCCGTACTGAAGCACTCCAGGGACATCCAAGTCTGCAGTAACATCCCATGACGGGGTGTCACTGATGTAGTAGACAATGCCCAGGTTTTCGTCTGGACTATCATGGATAACGAAGCTCAACACATCATTTCCATCTAGAATTTCATCTCCGTTAGGTGAAGCTGTTAGTACCCCGGAGTCACAAATCGTAATGAGATCTTCATCCACCGTTCCAGCATCTGTCAAGATTGGGCAAGTAAACGGATCTAGCGTGAAGTTGAATGGGTTACAGTTATTGACATCATTAATGGTCACGTTCGCTCCATCTTCTGGAATCAACGGATCACTCACAAACGACCAAAGGCCGCCTCCCTGATCTGTCAATGTTCCTGGAATATCGATAGCGTAGGTTGCTGGATCACCTGAAGTGATGTCGAATGTAATTTCCCATGTGTCTCCTGTGTTCGCACAAAGGGTATCGATGTTGTTTACCACAGGAGAAGTGAATACTGTCGCTACCGCGGAAGCGTCAGGGTTGCTCGTACATGTCGTAGGCATTCCATTGTCAGTCACGAAAGTAATCGTGTAGGTACCTCCGATGGTGTTGTCGATAGGGAATAAGTCTCCGTCGTTCACTCCTACCACTGTTTGGGTAGTGGTATTCACGCCATCATCAAATTCAACATCGATGTCTAGCGGTCCATTGGTTACCGCGAATTCAAGTTCGAAAGGATCAACGCCTTCACAAATCTCCACATCAGAAACGAAGCTGGCATCTGGCAACGAGATTACCGTGAGTGTAGCGGCATCTTCACCCACTGCGATATCGGAACACACGGTTGCCGCGTCAACGTAATTCGTAACCGTGTAAGTAGTTGTGGCGATTGGACATTCTTGGATCGTGTACACGCCTCCGATGATATCAACTCCATCTACAAGAGGTCCAACTGTTACTCCATTTAAGTCAAAAGTAACCGGCCCTTGAACGTCAGTGAAAGTGAAGGTCAAGTCACCACAGTCTCCATCACAGATATCAGCATCGCCAGAAATGGCAATGGTCGAAATCGGTGTAACAGCGATATCAATGGTTGTGCCGTTGGCGAAATCTGCTGAGCACCCTGTTCCTAAATCTGTCACAGAAGTGATCGTAAGGTTGTAGTCACCTACAGGACACACCTGGTAGGTATCACCTGCATTCAGTTGAATCGTATTGTTGACTGCCCCGTTATCATCGGTTTCTGTTACCTCAAATTCATACGGTCCCGTACCTTGATTGAACGTGAACGCGATATCATAACAGTCATTAGCACAAATGGCAGCATTCGCGTCAGTCAAATATGCCTCTGCCAACGGAATTTCTGTGAGTGTAGCACAGCTCAACGTGGTGTTCACACATCCATTGGCATCTGTTACAGACTCGATGCAAACGTTCGTGTTTCCAACGGGGTCAATGGCAACCACAAAACCGTCATCAATACCCACCGCATTGGTGCTTCCTGCGCCAGCGTTCCAAATGACATCAAATGGACCTGGACCTACAAGGTCGAATTCCATGTTTTGAGTCACATCACTACAAATCGTAGCGTCACTCAACACAGAAGCTGATGGTAGCGCGTTCACAGTGATGGTCACATCCGAAGTCACTGCTTGTGAACAGTTCGTACCTGTATCGGTCACCCCTGTCAAGTTAATCGTAGTCGTTGTCGCTGGAGAATTCGCCAAGTTCCAAGTGAATGGCGTTGCAACGATGATCAATGGTGAAGCATCACCTGCATAATCATGCGTTACTTCCCATGGACCTGTTCCTGTTAGGTCAATAGTCAAGCTGACCGCATCACCTTCACAAATGGTCGTTGAACCAGATAAAGTCGCCGTAGGCAGTGGATCAACTTGCACTTGGAACGCGCTGACTGTCGTATTCGGACAGTTCGGAGCATCCGTGTACTGCACCTGGGTAATGCTATAGTTCGTTGTAACTGGAGGCGAAACATTGATGACATCACCATCGCTCAATACTACCGGTGACATCGGGTTTCCATCGTTCGGACTGTACGTCACTTCGTAGTTTCCTGCTTGGTTAATGTCAACCTCAAGATCAACATCGTCTCCTGCACAGATAGAACCTGGGTCTAGAAATGTAGCTGTCACTGTTGGTCGAACTGTCACCGTCACACTGCTCGGTATTGTGTATTCACATTGAGGAGTGTTGCTGTCTTCAATCAGCTCCAAGGTGTAGGTCGTGGTTACGAGCGGACAAACTTCAAAAGTATCTCCGTCGTTCACTGCAGGAACAGCTTCTAATGTGTTTGTATTCGTGTTGCGTAGCTCCACATCGAAGGGTGCGGTACCAGCCATGGTGAATAGGATGTCTGCACAATCACCTTCGCAAATAGTAATGTCACCGCTGATCGATCCACTTGGCTGTGGCGCTGTTGTCAGCGTGAAAATGGTATCTCTTGAACAACCTGCAAGACCAAGGTCAGTTACGTTTAAGGTATAATCGCCTCCAACCAAACCGGTCAAATCCTGCGCTACCGAAGGAATATCAGGCCAGCTATATTCATATGGCCCTGCAGAGCCTGCAATCGACACATCGATTTGACCATCATTTCCGATACAGCTCTCGTTGGTAATCACCGCTGTGAGGTCAGAAATAGCTACGTCTATATTCAAGATCTCCGTTGCGGTACATCCTGCACCCGCATTGTTGGCTGTAATTTCAATTTGAGTAGCAACATCTGGAGTTACCGTTTGCGACCCTCCATTTCCAACGAGACCGAGATCTGGGTCTCCTGACAGCACGTTCCATGTGTAGTCAGAGTCTCCAGTCGCTTCGATGTTGACCGATTCTCCGAAACAGATCAGGGTATCCGGAACATTCAAGTTGAGTGATGGATCAACGTTAATCGTCAACTGAATTTGATCTGACGTTGGATTGATACAGGCATCATCGATCGCATCTACGGTCACCACGTTGGTTCCTATCATTGACTCATCTACCACTACGAAGAGTTCACCTTCCGCAGGGTTGATTCCTGTTTGAGTGAATGTTCCTCCTGGGTAAAGCGTTTCGAAATCGCTCGAAAGTGTGATGGTACGGAAGATGTTTGCATTGGTCGCCTCCACAGTAATTGAAAGGCTGTCACCCACACAAGCGTCTACTTCGGTAGCATTGACTTGAACAATATCATCAGAGACCGCTTGGATTTCTGGCGCGGTAAAAATCGTAGGAGTTGCGTCACAAGCACGTACAGTAAACGCGAAGGTGTGTATCACTGTACCAATGATGTTTCCTCCCCCATCAATCATATCTACTTGGACGGTAGCCGCGTAGTTTCCGAAGAGGCCAGGAGCAGTTGCTGTAAAAGTTCCTGTAACGTCATCGAAAGTCATTCCAGCAATAGGCTCATTACAAGCCGAGATCATCGGAGCATCCACCCCTCCTGTAGTTTGCGGACAAACCAAGGTGTAATCAAGGGTGTAACCGCCAGGATTCAAGAACTCCAGTGTATAGCTCAACGGATCACCAGCACATACATACGGAATAGGGAATTCGTTGTCTGGAGTAATCGAATCATTGCAACCCTGGGTTGGGTCAATGGTGGTGAGGAAGTATGCTGTTGGAAGCATACCGTTGTCCATGTTGATGAAGTAATTCCAGTCACCGGCAGCCCAGCTGGCTTCCCATGAACAGCCAGAGTCTAGTGTGACTTCAGCGTAGTATGTTAACTGTTGAGCTCCTGGGATGAATCCTCCAGAACAACTTGAATTCGCAATTTCGGATGCACAAAGGTCTGAGATCTCCGTCTCTGTCTGCAGGGGAAGAGGAATAGAGAATGGAAGTGTACAACCATCGGGAATAAAGAAGACGTCTTCTTGCAAGGTAGCCGGAGTGGACCCAAAACAATCTTTGTAGATCGTCAGGGTGACACCGTAGTTGTCACCACCAAGGCAGGTATACGTTATGTTCCCTCCGAGTATGTGGTTTGCTGATACCTGCAACGCAGCAAACAATAGACATACCCCGAGTAAATGCTTTATTACTCGCATGAATCCTCTCTCTCCTGAATAGTTAGCTTTAATCTCACGAGGCACAACTATGTCGCTCCACCCCACGCGATATTGTCAAATTTAAGGATATCCAACGACACCTCAGCCGTGAATTCCTAACGAGTCATTTGTTAACATTCCATGACCTTATAAGCTCCAACTTGTCAGGCTCTCAGAAACTTGTCTAATTTTGCTTGTCCAAATTGGATTTAACAGACACGTTATGAAAACAATCTTTACTCTTGCTATTGCACTATTTGTAGGACAAGCAGCTTACGCTCAAGGTTGCACGGACCTATTCATTTCAGAGTACTGTGAAGGCTCTGGTAACAACAAAGGATTTGAGATCTACAATCCTACACCAAACGCCATTGACCTAGGACCTTACGTTCTAGAGCGTTGGTCAAACGGAGCTCAAGCAGCTTCTGATGAAACAAACCTAGTAGGAACCATTCCTGCATACGGAACATGGGTTGTTGTAAACGGTCAAACCGAAGACGTTGATCTAGGTGGTGGACAGATTTCACCAGCGGTTGACCCAATGATGCAGCAGCTTGCTGATCAGTTGGATAACCCATACCCAGCACCAACATACATGAATGGTGATGACGCATTGGTATTCGTTAAAGACGGATCTACTGTAGTTGACATCTTCGGTAAGCCAGGAGAAGATCCAGGTACAGCATGGACTGACAACGAAGAAGCAGGATACACATCAGATGACGGTGGTGCTTGGCTTACTGCGAACCACACACTTCGTCGCAAGTACGACATCACTGCAGGTGTGACTGTTCCTCCAACAGCATTCTACGCTTTGGCTGAGTGGGATTCACTACCAAGCAACACTTGGGATGGACTAGGTTCTCACGCTTGTGCTTGTGATCCTAACAGCGTTGCTCCTATCGAGATCCCTGTTGAATTCACATTGTTCCCTAACCCAGTGACAGAAGGTGAATTCCAGATCAACTCAAACTTGAACATTGAAAAGATCGACATCTACGACCAGAACGGACGTATCGTTCTTTCAATCGTTCCAGAGATGAACGTTATGCAGCAAGTGATCACTACTGATGAACTTGAAGCAGGAATGTACATCGTAAACACGCTACTTGCAGGTAACCGTACCTTCTCACAGCGCGTTGTGGTACGCTAAGGCGTAACCAACCAAAACCCTCGACATATGCGTCTCTTTGCTATCCTATTCGTCCTATTAGGAGGAAGCTTGTCGCTAAGTGCTCAAACGTCTAAGGTTACGGGAACCATTTCCGACCAAAGCACGCACGAGACACTGATCCAGGCAACGGTCATCTTCGAACCACAAAACGGAGACCCGATTGGTGTATTGACTGACTTTGACGGTCGATACAGCACTGAACTTGCTTACGGAAAGTACACCATGAAGGTGAACTATGTTGGTTACGCTTCTTACATCCGAGAAGTGGAAATCAACCGACCAAGCAAAGAGCTTAATGTTGACTTGAAAACGATCATCTTGAAAGAGGCCACCGTTACTGCGGACCTCGTAGACCGGGAGACGCCGGTGGCCTTTTCAGATGTTAAACCGATACAGATCCAAGAGGAGTTGGCTTCACAGCCGCTCCCTATGATCTTGAATAGTACCCCTGGTGTCTATGCCACCCAGGAAGGTTCTGACGACAATGGTCCTTCGGTAACTATCCGTGGTTTCAAACAACGAAACGTATCAGTGATGATCGACGGAATCCCAGTGAACGACATGGAAAACGGAGGCGTTTTCTGGAATAATTGGTTCGGACTGGATGTCGTGACTCAAACAATGCAGGTGCAACGAGGTCTCGGTGCTTCGAAACTTGCGCTTCCCGCCATCGGCGGAACCATCAACATCCTTACTCAAGGAATTAACAACAAGCGCAACACTATGGTGAAAGCGGAAGGAAGCACCACCGACCTTTACCGCGTAACGCTTGGACACACCTCAGGACGCCTTGATGGCGGTTGGGGATATACTCTCGCTGGAAGTTACCAGCAGAACCGTGGTTGGATCGACCAAGGCGGATCTCGCGCTTGGTTCTACTACGTAAAACTTCAAAAAGAACTAGGAGATCACATCATCTCTATCTCTGCTATGGGAGCTCCCTCAGAGAACAATCGTCGTTCGTACCAACAACGAATTGCTACGTACGACAAAGAATACGCTCGTGGCCTCTTCACTGGTACAGATGCCGAATACGCTCAGATGCAAGATTACTCCGTGCGCTACTGGACCATCAAAAACGACCAGCTTAACCTAGCCGAAGAGGAACAAGCGATTGCAGATTTGAATGCTGAATACGGATATGATTCCGTAGATGACTTTGAACTCTTGATGAACCAGACGGATTTCATTGATACGACGAACATCATCGAAAAAGGACCACGCTACAACGTACACTGGGGTATGTTGGCAACCGATGCCAACCGCGAAAACTTCCAGCCTAAAATTGAGCGTGTGAACCGCTACCACAAGCCCCTATTCTCACTTCGTCACTCTTGGAACGTTTCAGACAAGTTCTTCATCTCGAATAACCTGTACGCTTCATTCGGACGAGGAGGAGGAACAAGCCTCAGCCCGGGATTGGGAGACGGTGATTTCAATGCTGCCGGACAAGTAGACTTCCAGCGTTTCTATGACGCCCATACCCAGCCGAACATCTTCGGAGGCCCACCAAGTCCGCAAGCGGGGTGGATTCTGCGAAAAGGATTCAACAACCATTATTGGTACGGATTGTTGAGCACCTTCAACTACGAAATTGACAATCGCTGGAATCTTTCAGGAGGAATTGACCTTCGAGATTACCAAGGCGAACACTACGCAGAGGTACATGACCTTCTCGGTGCAGAATACTGGATTGATAACAACGGTGATGCCAACACCTTACCAGAAGAACGCTACGAAGGAGATCGCATCGGTTACTACTACGATTCTTTCGTTCGTTGGGGAGGAGTTTTCGGACTTCTCGAATACAAAGACCGCCTATGGACAGCCTTCTTAAACGTAAGTGGTGTTTACCAAGGATATAACCGTGTAGATTATTTCGCCCCTCAAGATGTGGTGGTTGATGACATCGTATACTACCAGCAATTGAGCGTACAAGATGCGTTCGTATTGAATAACGACAATGGCGACTTCTTCGTCGTTGATGACGACGATGCAAACCCACTCATGGGTGGAACAGACAGCCAATGGGTTGTTGGAGGAGACACCCTGAATAATGCAACTGTTGTATACCACAACGGAGACGGCACACGAACTTCACGTTCGGATTGGAAGTGGCTTCCAGGCTACACCGTAAAGATGGGAGGTAACTACAACCTCAACGAGTGGAACAGTGCCTTTATGAACGTTGGTCACCTAAACCGTACACCAGTACTTCAGAACGTAATTGGATTCGATAACCAGTTCGTGAAAAACACGGCGAACGAGATTATCAATTCGATTGAACTTGGGTACAAATACAGCAAGTTCCCATTCACCTTGAACGTCAATGGTTACTTCACTGATTGGAACAACCGTCCATTGGATGAACTCCTTCGTGTGGTCATTGAAGACTCTCAAGGTGTAGAGCGAATTCTTCAGGCAAACATCACCTCGATGAGTGCTGTTCACATGGGCGTGGAAGTAGACGGAGCCTACCAGATCAATGATATGTTCACCGTAGAAGGGTTTGTTTCCCTTGGGGATTGGAAATGGGATAGTTCAGAAGATGAACTCACCCTGATCGATGTGGAAACGAATCGTCCGTTTGTTGATGCAGAAGGTGAAGTTGTTACAGTAAGCTACAATGCTCAAGGGGTCTCTGTTGGAGATGCCCCTCAAACGATGATTGGTGGAGCGATGAAGATGCAGAAGAAAGGCTTCTATGTGAAGCCTCGCTTCACTTGGTTCGCACGTCACTTTGCTGACTTCGACCCATTCAGCCTCAACGGCGAGAATGAAGGACGTCAAAGTTGGGAGATCCCAGCCTACGGCCTTCTTGACCTACACGCAGGATATACATTTAAGGTAAAGGATTCACAGATCGATGTTCGATTGAGTGGGTTCAACCTCTTGAATACATTGTACATTATCAATGCGCAGAATAACGATGTCTTCCCATTCTACCTCTACCGAGGACAAAATGGAAGCTACGATGACCAGCTGCGCTACAATTTCTCAGAAAGTAATTTTGACGCGTCTTCAGCGAGTGTTTATATGGGCTACGGAGCTCGTGGAAACCTGTCGATCCGCGTACGTTTCTAATAGATGAAAATGAAAAAACTACTACTCATTGCGTTCACATTGGTGAGCGCTGTAAGCTTCGCACAGACAGACATCCTTGATGCACGTACTAACTACGGCATTGATGACGAGGTGACAGTAACTGGAATTGTAACGAACGACGCTAGTTTGGGTTCTGTGCGCTACATCCAAGATGCAACGGGTGGAATCGCACTTTACCCAGGATTCGATTGGGAAGGATGGGACGAACCACAACTCGGTGACGAAGTAACAGTAACAGGTACAATCAGTGAATTCAACGGACTTCTAGAAGTTGGTCCAACATTGGCGTCTGTAACTATTAACAGCAGCGGCAACCCACTACCAGCTCCAATGACGATCACTCCTGATCAGCTGGAAGAAGACCTAGAAGGTGTACTCCTAACGGTAGAGGCAGCTACCTTCGATCAAGGTGGAACAATCATCTCTGGAAACAGCACATACAATTACCAAGCTAGTGGACAACAAGGAGTGATCTACGTACGTAACGGGAACTACCTTGTAGACGAGCTTCTTCCTGCAGGTGAAGTAACGATCATCGGGATTCTATCTCAATTCGATCCAGATGGAACAGGAGATGGATACCAAATCCTTCCTCGTTCTACTGACGATTTGATCCCTTCGTCAGCAATCAATATTGCATCTACAGTTGATCAAGACAACATTACGACGACTTCGTTTACACTGGAGTGGTTGACTGACAATGCTGGTGACTCGAAAGTTGAGTACGGTTTGTCACCAGACGCCTTGGATGACGAAGTATACAGTGCAGACGCGGTTACAGATCACTCTATTGATCTATCAGGATTGATGCCTGGAACTATTTACTTCTGTCGTGTTTCATCTGCGGCTGGTGAAGACAATACTGAATCGAACGTGTTGGCTTTTGCAACCGTTTCTGAATCGAGCGGTGACATTCTCGCTTACTTCAACCACCCTGTTGACAACAGTGTAGCAACAGACGAACTCGCACTGAACATCGGTGCTGACATGAACGATACCATCGCTGCTTACATCACTCGAGCAGAGCACACACTTGACATCGCTGCATACAACATCAATAATGATGTCATCGTCGATGCCATCAATGAAGCACAGAGTAACGGAGTACAAGTACGTTACATCGCCCACAGTGGCACTGCGAACATCGGTGTAGATGATTTCGATGCTGGAATTCCAGTATTGTTCCGTCCGGATGACGAAGGTTCAGGTATGCACAACAAGTTCTTGGTGATGGATGCTGACTACACAGACCTTGCGTTTGTATTGACGGGATCTACCAACTTGACAACAAGCAACCTGGTTACAGATCCTAACAACCTGATCATTTTCCAAGATCAAAGTTTGGCTCGCGCATACACACTTGAGTTCAACGAGATGTGGGGAACCGACGGACCAGAGCCAAACGCAGGTAACGCTCGTTTCGGTGGAGATAAATTGGTGAATACACCAGAGAAATTCATCATCGGTGGTTCTGATGTAGAGCTGTACTTCAGTCCTTCTGACGGAACAACTCGTGCGATCGAAAACGCGATTCTAACTACAGAATACGACTTAGAGATCGCTACACTTTCGTTCACTCGTAACGACCTTGGCGAAGCAGTAGTTGAAATGGGAGAAAGCATCTTCATCAACCCAATCGTTGTGATGGAACAAGTGAACAATACTGGTTCAGAATACGAAACGCTTGTGAACGCTGGTATCACTGTATACGACCACTCAGCTGTTACAAATCAGATGCACCACAAGTTTGCTATCGTCGATCACTCTCAGACATTGGCTGACCCAATGGTTGTAACAGGTTCACACAACTGGTCTACTTCTGCCGAAACGGTAAATGACGAGAATACGGTCATCGTTCACGATGCGCGCATTGCGAACCTATACCACCAAGCATTCCAAGGAATCGTGAATGACTTCGTAAGCGTAGAAGAAATAGCCGCAACGAAATTGATCGCCTACCCGAACCCTACAGAAGGAGTATTAACAGTGAAGAGTTCTCAGCCATTGAATGGCGGACAGATCACCATTGTTGATCTTAGCGGACGTACAGTTTTGACTGCGCAGTCATCTCAGCAAATGATCCAAATTGACTTGAGTGAACTACCTACAGGTACTTACCTCTTGAACTACTCTGATGATACACAAATGATCAGCACACGATTTGTGAAGCTGTAAGTATCCATCGCAACATATTCGAAAGCCCCGTTAACGCGGGGCTTTTTTATTACCCAAATAGAACATTTTCCTGTATTCGATATTATTTTTTAGACTAACCTAAATATCTATCTTTGCAATAGGAAAAAACTGCTCATGAAGCACCTGATTGTCATCGTTGCGCTGTTATTAGCCAATTCGCTGTTTGCGCAAAAAGGCCAGATTCATGGTTCTATTCAATCTCAAGGAGAGCCACTACCTTTTGCAGGTGTGCTCTGGTCTACCTCATCTTCGGGACAACAAGGATTACAGACAGACGCGGAGGGCAATTTTTCCATCTTTGACCTTCCTGTTGATTCCATTTACCTGGAATTCCACAGCCTAGGTTACAAAACCAAGAAGCGCGTTGTATATATCCCTTCTTCGGAATCACATGTTCATCTCACCGAAACTCTTGAAGTGGATGTGATTGAATTTGACCAAGTCGTAGTCACCGGCACAAGAACCAATAAGAGGCAGACTGAAACACCGGTAATTGTCAATATCATAGATGATATTCAATTGGAGAACGTCGGGGCATGCAACTTATCGGACGGCTTAATCTTCCAACCAGGATTACGCGTAGAGACAGACTGTCAAACATGTAATTACACGCAACTCCGGATGAATGGTCTTGCGGGTGGTTATTCTCAAATCTTGATTAATGGACGACCAATTTTCAGTCCTTTAACTAGCCTATATGGCATGGAGCAACTTCCAGCTAATATGATCGAGCGTATCGAGATCGTGCGCGGAGGCGGAAGTGCTCTGTATGGGTCCAGTGCCATTGGTGGTACGGTCAATGTCATCACGAAAGTTCCAAGTGCTAATACTTTTGATATTTCCACTCGTTACAGCTCCATCAATGGTGAGGCCAATGATGTGATGACAATGGCCAATGGTACCATCCTGAGCAATTCGGGAAAGTCAGGGGTCGCCCTTTATCTCAACCACAGGCAAAGAGAATGGTATGACCATAACGGTGACAACTATTCTGAGCTACCCTCCCTCGACTTAAATGCGTTTGGAGGAAGCTACTTTTTTCTCCCTACAACCAATCAAAAGTTGGAAATCAACTTTAGCAGTATGGTTGAACAGAGATATGGTGGAGAAATGGTCGATGGACCGGCCCATCTAGCACAGCAAGCGGAAGACCGCACCCACAACGTATTGATGGGAAACATCGACTATCAGATTAATTCAAAAGACTACAATTCTTCGCTCATTGCTTACGTCGCCGGGCAACGGACCGATCGAGATCATTACACCGGCATTCTCCCCGATGACGAAGATGAATTGACTGCCTTTCTGCTCAACCCTCCTTACGGAACATCTTTGACAACGACTATGCAAGGTGGTCTGCAACTCAATCATCGCTTCCGGAGCTTTCCACTTGGCGAAAATGTGATTACAGTTGGAGGTGAATATTTACTAGACGATGTCGACGATAGAATTCCTAGCTACAATTATTTGATTGATCAGCAGACGAAGAACTTCGGAGCGTTTGTACAATCTGACTGGAAGGTGGGCGAAAAAGTAAACCTTCTAGCAGGTGCCCGGATTGACGAACACAATTTGGTAGACAGAGCGATTATCTCTCCAAGGGTCTCACTGATGTATACGCCCAAAAGATACACGCAGCTCCGGTTTGCCTGGGGTCGCGGCTTCAGAGCTCCTCAAGCCTTTGATACTGACCTTCATATTGCGTTTGCCGGAGGAGGTATTTCTCGCGTGAATTTGGCTCCAACCCTCATTGAAGAGCGGTCAAATAGTTTCACTGCTTCGTTCAATTACGATCGTCCAAGAATGAACTCCATCGTCGGAATCACCCTTGAAGCCTTCTATACGGAGCTCGACGACGCTTTCTTCCTTGCGCCTCTTGGGTTCGATGACTTTGGGGCTCGTTTCGAGAAGCAAAACGGTGATGGTGCTATAGTTCAGGGTATTACGGTAGAGGGACGAGCAAATTACGACGGCAAGGTTCAAGCCGAAGTTGGATTCACACTACAACAAAGCGAATTTGACAACCCTGTGGATGTCATTGAGGGGTTAGAACCAACGGCAAGATTTCTTAGAACTCCGGATGCGTACGGCTACGGTACTTTTACATTCACTCCATCAAACAAATGGAAGACAACGGTGAATCTCGTGCACACTGGCTCGATGTTAATTGCCCATTTTGCGGGAGCTCCTGAGCAAGAAGAAGACGCCTACGAGACATCCGAAGTGTTTACGGAAATAGGCATCAGAAGCTCCTACCTATTCCGCGTTAGCGAGAGCAGTGGACTAGAGATATTCGGAGGTGTACGAAATATTACCAACGCCTATCAAAACGATTTCGATACCGGAAAAAACCGTGACAGCAATTATGTTTACGGTCCTGCGATGCCACGTACCATATTCGCGGGAATTCGACTTAGATCTTTGTAATCAATCTTGTTAACACTTTCGAATTCACGACGAGTTCCTGTCGTGACGACGCGCTTACTATTTCCCCTTCATTGAGAGAATTCTAGGCTAGAGATTTGGAACATCAAACCGAATCAAATGAAAACTAGCCGCATGTTATTCAAGGTGTTAACAGTGATCCTTCTGGTCATTATACTCCTTTTCCCTGCCCTCCTCGTTCAGAATCTTGTGAACGAACGCGAAATGCTTCAGCAATCAGCGCGAAACGAAGTCTCTTCTCAATGGGGTGCGCAACAAACAATTTCTGGACCTTTCATCACCATCCCTTGTGACAAAATCCTCCAACGCACGAAAATGGGAGACGGACGCATTAATGTCAAAAAGGAACGCTTCTACCTTCACATCATGCCGGAAGAACTCAATATGACCGGTGACATCGACCCTCAACAACGAAACAGAGGGATTTACGAAGCCGTGGTTTACAGCAGCAAAATCAATATTGATGGTTTCTTCACTGCCCCGAATCTCGGTCAAGTAGACACCGCCAATACTGAAATCCACTATGATCAAGCGGTACTCAATGTAGGCCTATCTGATCTTAAAGGAATTGACGAACAAATTGAATTGCAGTGGAATAAAAACACCAGTAGATTCGAACAGGGGGTTCGTACCCAACAAATTGTGAACTCTGGTCTTCAAGCTGCAGTGAACTTCGACAAGGCTATCGCTGAGCAACATTTCAGTTTCCAACTTGACCTGAAAGGAAGCGAACGTCTGTTCTTTGTTCCAGTAGGAAAAACATCCCAACTGACGCTAAATAGCCCGTGGGCTGATCCAGGATTCACTGGGAATTTCTTACCGGATGAACGCCAAGTAAGTGACGATGGATTCACCGCCAAATGGAAGATTCTTCACCTGAATCGTCACTTCCCTCAGCAATGGAAAGGTGGTGAGTTTAACTTCTACGGAAGCAGTTTTGGGGTTGATCTATTAATGCCGGTAGACAACTACACAAAGGCGCACCGAGTGACGAGATACGCTATCCTCTTCATCGCTTGTACCTTCTTGGTGTTCTTCTTCGTGGAGGTCATCAAGGGCATCCACGTACACCCGATTCAATACCTCCTCGTTGGAATTTCTTTGGTGGTATTCTATGTGCTGCTCCTCTCCTTGAGTGAGTACGTACTCTTCAACATTGCATACATCGTGTCGGCGCTTATGACGCTGATCCTCATAGCCTTCTACACCCGAGCAGTTCTCAAGAGTTTGCGTTTGGCGGCGCTGACCACGGGCGTGTTGGTTGTGCTTTATGGTTTCATTTTCACCATCATTCAGATGGAGCACTACTCTCTCTTGATTGGTAGTCTGGGTGTCTTCACGGTGTTAGCTGTCGTCATGGGACTTTCCCGTGGAATCGACTGGTACGAACTTTCTGCTTCCCCTCCCGAAAGTAAGCAGGAAGAACGCGAGCAGGTTTAGTGTTAGTCCCGGTGAAAGCCGGGACTTTCTTTTTGGTGACCACAATCACTGTAGCTCAGTTCCATACTCATGATCTTTGGCTACATTAGGATTAGAAACATCATCATGAAATACACTTTTCTCAGCGCTCTTATGATCGCTTTTCTTTTCGCCTGCGGCGGAAATGAAGCTCCACCTCCTTCGAACGACATCTCAGAAGGGATGACTCAAACGGAAGCAGCAACTATAACGAAAGATGTAGACCCAAGCACCTTTCAAGAGTTGATGAACTCCAAGTCAAACGCACTAATACTGGATGTTCGTACTCCTGAAGAAGCTGATGCTGGTATGATCGCTAACGCGGAACATAGAGACTTCTATGACGACGACTTCAAGACTCAATTGGAAGGTTTCGATAAATCTCGTCCAGTGCTCGTGTACTGCGCAGCTGGTGGCAGAAGCGGTAAAGCCATGGACATCATGCACGAAATGGGCTTCAAAGAAGTTTACAATCTCGACGGAGGCTACCGTGCTTGGAAAAATAGCGGATTCCCTACGACGAAGTAATGCTGGCTACGCTGAATAACTGGAAGCTCATGTTACTATTGAGCTTGACCCTGGGGCTCGCTCCTTTCGTTCCAGAACCACATCTCATCGGGAAATTACGATGGGTCATTGGCGGAGCTGAAGGCATGAAACTCATGGATTGGGCTGACCTTGCTTTGCATGGTACACCCTGGTTATTGCTCTTTCGAGCGCTCTACTTAAAAGTAAAAGGCTCAGTTTGATTCCCACTCTTCCAAGGCAAAACCAATGTCCATCACTTCTCTGAGGGGATCTTCTCTCATAGCCTGGGTGATGGTCACCTTGTAGGTTCCTTTCAGCGGGAATATCACGGGTTCATTCTTCTGTCGTAAACCGATGCGGTGATCAACGAGGTCACCCATACTCCTTCCACCCCACTTACCGCGAGGGTCGGCTAGCAAACACTCAAGGGTATCCACGGACTTCTTTCCATTGGGGAAGTCTAGCTGCATGAACACATACATATTGCTGTACGGATACGCCTCCGTGTGACGGAGATTCATCAGCATGGTGTACTTCTGTGTAGTGTCTGAAATCTCGAATTCAAACACACCAGGATCGTTCGCATCCCACGTCCCATTCACCGTCTTCATTTCTTCATAAAACGGTGCTGGAGTGCAAGCGTACAACACGCTGATGAGCGTCAAACAAGCTAAGATGGTATGGAGTCGAGTTATCATCCTTCTTTTTTCGGTCCACCTCCTTGAGCCGGCCCTTTGCCTTTTCCGCTTGGTCTTCTTCGTTTGTTTCTGTTCGGACGTTGCCCAGAGTTACTTTTGTTTTGGGGGTTGTTACTCTTCTGCTGAGTATTTCCTCCCTTATTTTGGGCTCCACCTTTGTCGTTTCTGGCCTTTGACTGGCCGCCACCCGACTTCGGTTTCTGTCCTCCTCCTTGCTTATTCTGAGGTTGACCTGAACGCCTGTTACGCGATGGACGCTTCTTGCGCTTCTTCTTCTTGTCAAAACGTGTGAGGCTGTCTTGACCCACCACGTTCATGAAATCGTCTTCTACCTCAACCTCTTGAGTGATCGAGAAATCTTGCAGCGACATCGGTTTTTCACCGCGTTTGTTCATCTCCATGATCTCAAGAACATCATCCAGGCCAACAGCTACTGGAGAACCACCGCGTTCACCTTCAATCATGAAATACATGATGCGTTTGAAGATGTCTGTTTTGAAGTGGTTTGCGCGTCCACCTTCCAATTCAAGGCGAACATTTGAAGAAGGGAATTCCTTCACTGCTTCTTTGTACTGATCAAGCTCATAGTTGAGACAGCACTTCAGCTTTCCACATTGCCCAGCCAGTTTCTGAGGATTCAAGCTTAGCTGCTGGTAACGAGCTGCTCCAGTTGATACACTGCGGAAATCAGTCAACCATGTGGAACAACATAGTTCGCGCCCACACGATCCAATTCCACCTAGTCTTCCGGCTTCCTGACGCATTCCGATTTGGCGCATTTCGATGCGCACCTTGAAGGCCTCAGCTAATTTTCTGATTAATTCTCGGAAGTCAACACGGTCTTCAGCGGTGTAATAGAAGGTAGCTTTCGCGCTATCTCCTTGATATTCAACATCGCTGATTTTCATCGCAAGCCCACAGTGCTGCGCTATCTCTCGAGACCTGATCATGGTCTCCTTCTCTTTCATTCTGGCTTCTTGCCAAAGATCGATGTCTTTGTCGCTTGCTTTGCGCTGTATCTTGCGGATTTCGTGGTTGTCTTTGACGTTCTTTTTACTCAATTGGATCTTCACCAATTCTCCTGTCAATGACACAACTCCAACATCGTAGCCTGGTGAAGATTCCACCACTACTACATCTCCGATATGGAGTTCTAATCCTTCTGAATTGCGATAGAATCCCTTTCGGCTATTCTTGAATCGCACTTCTACAATATCATAAGGGTTCTGGTTGTCTGGGAGTTGCATCCCTGATAGCCAGTCAAATACCTCTAACTTATTACAGCCACTAACACCGCAAGCTCCGTTGTTTTTACATCCCTTCGGCAAGCCATTCGAATTGTTCGAACAACTTTCACATCCCATACGGCGGTGTATTATGGTGATTACTCACCTATTTGTTCAAAGATATAAACTCAAACGGCTCAGATGAGGCCGAAGTATGATTTGATTAACCTTTTGTCGTGAATACTACTGAGGGCGGTGTAGTTCGTGGTGTAGACGGAGTGAAAGGTCCATGAAGACCATCTTTCCATTCGCATTTCTGAAGAGATCAGACATTGCTTCATTCAAAAGTTCAGTAATGCGTAGCACATTGCCGTGGTGAATGAACGGAGCAAATTTCGAAGCGAAAGCCCCTTCTTCACTGGTGAACCTTGCCAAATCTGTTTGACCGTAATTATTGACGATGCACTGACGCACAAAATGCAAGGCATACGAAAGGAATTGACGTTGTGATTGCTTGGGTGCTCCTCCCAAGGCTGCAGACAGATTCACGAGCTCAGAAGCATCACGCTTGTAACAGGCCCGCATCCAAGAGGTGAACTGGCCAAGAAGTTCTTTTTGTCCCTCAGCATTGTTCAGCATAGCCAGCACCTTCGCATAATCACCTTCGGCGAATTGCGACAAATCACGCGCTTGCTGAGGATCTAGTCCGTGGCGTTGTTGAATCGCTCCCGTCAAATCTTCGTCGGCAATGGCGTTCACTTTCACCAATTGTGTTCGCGAAAGGATGGTGGACAGCATGCGATCAGAAGAAGAAGCTACCAAGAGGAAAATGGTTCCTTCGGTTGGTTCTTCAATTGTTTTGAGGAGCTTATTGGCGGTTTCCGGTCTGAGATACTCCGCCAACCAGATCACTTGAAACTTGTAACCTCCTTCGTACGAACGGAGTGCCATGTTTCTTGAGATCACTTCAGCTTCTCCAACGAAGACTTCCATGTTCTTCCCAGCGGCATCTAGGTGCTCAATCCATGACGTGAATGTCGGGTAGGGCTTTCCAATGATAAAGTTTCGCCACTCTTCATTGAAGCTGGTACTGACATTCTTAGAAACATCACCCTTCGTATAAATCGGATAGGTGAAGTGCATGTCTGGATGCTGGAAGCTTGTGAACTTCTTACACGAATCACATTCACCACAACTATCGTCATCCGTTCTGTGCAGACAGCTCATGTATTGCGCTAACGCCATAGCCAAGGCGAATGGGCCAGCGCCTTCTTCCCCCAAAAACAGATTGGCATGAGGAATCATCCCTTGACGGGCGCGTTCTCTCAATCCTCTCTTGAGTTCTTCTTGTCCGATGACGTCGCGAAAAAGCATAGGGCAAAAGTAGCAATTGAAGCGTCACGCAAAGACCTCGCGTAAAACCTCTAGTGATTTCAATTCTCTTTGATCATTAATGTGCAGTTGAAGGTACTTTACCTGAGCATCTAATAAAGACCGCAGGTCGTTCCGCGTTAGCGAATACCTACGAAACGCCTCAGGTGATTCAGCACAGCTATTACGTAAATAACTTCCTAATTGGCCTTCGATCACGGCATTATGCAAGGGCGCACGGTAACTCCAATGACCAGAAGCCAAATCGAGAAAACCTTCTTCTTGCTTGAAACCCAGTGGCATTTCATCAGGCATGACCCCCAAAAACTTCATCAAGCGGCCAGCTAACAGGATGGCATAAACACCCGGCTGGTCGTCAATGTCCATCATTTGAGTTGTATTCCAGAGGTAATCAAACAGTTCAGGATGCGCGTGGTCTTCAGCGATGCAGTGTTGAACCAGCTCGGCCATAAACATGGCCAACATGCCTTTGTACGGCTCAATGCTCATGTGAGTAAGCACCACGGCGCGCTTGTGCTCTGCAATTTGATACAGGGAACCTCGACTGCGTTCACGTTCTGTGATCTCAACCAATGATAATGGCTGAAGTAGCGCATTCGAAGACGATCTTTTCTTCCCCACGCCTCGAACCAAATAGGCTCGTAGACCATTTGATTCGGTAAAAATGCGCACAATTCTACTCGAGTCTGTGTACGGAATGCTATGTAAGACGATCGCTCTCACGCAGGTATACCAAGGGCTCTAGAGGTTTTCAACAAGCTATCCACAGTTTTCTGTTCACTTCTAGTTCGCGTGCAGCATATGGACGAAGGTGCATCAACTACATTTGGAATCAGAAGCATACGGCATTTCATGCTTTCAAAATATTCAAGGTGCTAGTGTAAGTATTCATTTGCACATAGTTTAAAGTTAGGTTAGGCAGGGCAATCGAAAGGTTGTCCTGTTTTTTTTGCCCTCTCCTGAAACTTTGAAGGAAACACCCCGTAATCCATGTCAGAAAACACTGATAATCCATTTATCAGGTATCGACGTCGATGAGACGACGACTTCATAGTCGTACATTGATTTTGGTTTACTAATGTACTCGGTTGGGAAGAGCTAACGAACGCGTTAGCTCTTTCTTTTTCACCCCGCGTTCTATGTAGTACCTTGCACCAAGCATCGAAGATTATAATGAGCGAAGAAGTAAAGTGGATCCTAAGCATTCTATGTATTGTTGCCGTAGTGGCCATTCTCGTTTGGCGTCTCGGACCTGTCATTTTTTTTGATCGACGAGCGAAAAAAGTTCGTGGTGTGATTGTGAACTGGATGAGTGCGAAGCAAAAAGGGAAAACCATCTACAAGCCCATCATCAAATACATTGATCACGAAGGCACGGAGATTACGCATGCAAGCGACGATCGCTGCGAGGGTCAACCTGAATATCCAGTGGGTACGGAAGTAGAAGTGAAATACGATCCGAAAGACCCAAAGGCCGTTCGAATCGTATATCCTGAAAAGTCTTAATCCTCTTCTCCTGGAGAGAATAGGTTATTGAAAAGGTCGCTGAAGCTGACCTTATTCTCCAATACGTGCTTGTTCAACAGGCTGTATTCACCTAATCCGTGAAGCACGAATTCCATCCATAGCAGTTTGCTTTCACCGGCATCAGGCACATAGCGATCTACTACCTCTTCAAGACCATCAATCATGTGTAGCTTCTCTTGATAGGCGATGTCGCTATCAGAGTGCATGATCTCCAGTTGGTTTACAGAAAACCAATCCGTGATCTTCACATAAGGATCTTCGATTTTTCCGCGTTTAGCGAGTTCAGGATCAGGAAAAGACTGAGGGAATCGCGTTCGAATCGCCTTTCCGACTAGATGCAGCGCTACGCCTTGTGGTCCTTCTTGTTCTCCTTCGTAAACCAATTCCACTTTACCTGTGACCGCAGGAACAATCCCGAGCAGGTCTGCAACACGAACCTTCGTGCTCGCATCACCATTCTTCAATCCTCTCAACTCAGCCGTGCTGACTAAATTTTCAAAAGCTGAAATTGTCAATCGAGCTGAAACCCCCGATTTCTGATCAATGAATTCAGATTCACGCGCTTCGAAAGAAACTTGTTCCACCAAATCCTCCATCAATGGAAGCACTTGTACAGCGTCGCGCTGCGCCTCATTGATCTTCGCTTCTTGCTGGGTAATCGTCTTTGAAATATCTAATGAACGCGGGTAATGCGTCAGAATCTGCGACTGAATACGGTCTTTCAATGGGGTAATAATGGCCCCACGATTCGTGTAATCTTCAGGGTTCGCTGTGAACACGAACTGAACATCCAATGGCAAACGCAACTGGAATCCACGAATCTGAATATCTCCTTCTTGAAGGATATTGAAGAGCGCCACCTGAATACGCGGCTGCAAATCAGGTAGCTCGTTAATCACAAAAATGCATCGGTGCGCACGTGGCACCAATCCGAAGTGAATCACACGCTCATCGCTGTAATCGAGACGTAGGTTAGCCGCTTTAATCGGATCAACATCTCCAATCAAATCTGCTACTGTTACGTCGGGTGTTGCTAGCTTCTCTACGTATCGCTCACTGCGATGCATCCAACGAATCGGAGTCTCATCGCCTTTTTCAGCGATTTCCGCTTGCGACTTAGTGGTCAATGGTGTGAGCGGATCTTCGTTCAAGTCACTGCTCGCCAATACTGGAATGTACTCATCTAGTAGTTCGGTCATTTGGCGCGCTAAACGCGTTTTCGCCTGACCGCGGAGTCCGAGTAAATTCATGTTGTGACGTGCCAATATTGCACGTTGAATCTCTGGGATCACGCTTTCCTCATATCCTTGAATACCGCTAAATACGCGCTCGTTGTTACGAAGTCGAACAATGAGATTGTCACGCATTTCATCGCGAACGGTTTTACTCACGTATCCGCTATTCTTGAGTTCACCTAATGTGGTGATGGAGGTCATTTCTTTTGTTTCCATGCTGTTTTAAAGCTTCCTTCTTCTGTTCTTTTCAAAGTCAGAGAACATGATGTCTCCCAAACCTTGGAGGCCGGTGAAGAAAGCACGGCCATTATTTGCTTCTGTAAAATCCTCCACGAACTGTTGGAGGTATGGATCTGAGGCGATCATGAAAGTGGTGATCGGAATCTTCAGCTTGCGGCATTGCCGCGCGAGATTCAAGCACTTTCCAACGATGTATGGGTCTAGGCCCCAGCTATTCTTGTAGAATTCACCGTTTTCAATCAAACACGAAGGCTTACCATCGGTGATCATGAAAATCTGCTTATTCGCCGTTTTTCTGCGACGGAGAATATCCATAGCACGTTCCAACCCCGCAACCGTATTGGTGTGATATGGACCAACATTCAGGTACGGCAGGTCTTTAATCTGAACCTCCCATGCATCGTCTCCAAAGACTACAATATCTAGCGTGTCTTTCGGATACTTGCGCATGATCAATTCACTCAAGGCCATGGCCACCTTCTTCGCAGGAGTGATGCGATCTTCTCCATAGAGGATCATCGAATGTGAGATATCTATCATCAACACCGTCGACGTCATCGATCGATACTCTCGTTCAACCACCTCCAAATCATTCTCGGTGAGCCAGATATTGCTATCTAACCCGTGATTGATTTGAGCGTTCCTGAAGCTTTCTGCAAAATCAATCTGTTCTGGCTTATCGCCGAAACGGAAAGGTCTACGGTCTTCTGTGGCTTCGTCTCCTCCTCCAATATGTCGGGTGCGGTGCTGCCCGCTCCCTCCTTTCTTGAGATTGCCGAAGATTTGGTCTAATGCACGTTGTCTAATCTCTTGCTCCCCTTTTGATGATAGACCAGGTCCTTGACCTTGACGATCAGGGTCACGCAAGTAACCGCGTTGTTTCAACTCGTCTACAAAATCATCAAAGGTGTACTCGTCATCAAAGAGCGAGTATTCTTGATCCAATTGCTTCATCCAATCGAATGCCTCATCAACATCTCCAGAGGTGTGCGTTACCAACTCCAGGAAGATATCTTTCAGGCGTTCAAAGCGACTTCGTTGATCTTTTTCGGGGGTGTGTTCTGAAAAGCGTATTCCAAGCATAGCTTGTTGAAAGTTCGGCATTTCGCCTCGTCAGCGCATATTAATTCTTCTTAAATTTAACCTGAGTGACCCTGACTAAGTTCACATCCTCCACCCTGTTGAGCTTTGTTATGAGAAAAGTACTGTCAATCTTGTGTTTAGCACTGTTAAGCACCTCATCGCTGGCGGCCATTAAGATGGAACGCATGGTCGATTTTGGTGAAAACAGTACCGAACTTTCCCTAGAAGCGCGAAAGACGCTGGGCGAATTCTTTGCCCTAAGCGACGACTTCATTGTGGAAAAGGTAGACATCTCTAGCCTTTGTGAGGCAGGGGAGCTGGATTACTACACCATGAAATTGGCACAAGACCGCAGCATGGTGGTCTATGATTTCCTCACTCAAAAGCTCCCAGAAAATCAAAGCGTTTTCGAAATCAAAATGCAGCCTTTCAATGGAAATGACGAAGGCCACGCCAAGGCTGACTGCGTTCGCATTACTGCGTATTTCGTTGAAAAGGAAGGTCCATTTTTGGTTGATCCGCCTCGAGCGCTTTTCCCTGAAGAGTTTAAAGAAGAGACCTTGCCCGCGTCTATGACGGCACGCAAGAATGGTGATGAAATGCGCTTCACGCTCAATAACATCCTTTTCGAAGGCAATAGTGCTATCTACCTCGATGAGTCGGAAAGCACGCTGCTGGATGTTGCTCAGTACCTCCTCGACCACCCTGAGTACGACATCCTTCTCGAAGGCCATGTCAACGGACACATGGGTAAGAAATATCTCAAGCGCGCTGCCAAGTCGAATCCTGAAAAGGTGGCTTACAAGAATGGTAAGCATCTTTCTCTCGCTCGCGCGGAATCGATCCGCGACTTCTTGGTGATGCAAGGTGTATCGGAAGATCGCATCACATGTGAAGGGAAAGGTGGTACCGACAAGATCTACAAAGATCCGAAGAACCGTAAGGAAAACGAAGCGAATCGACGCATCGAGATCATCTTGATCAAACGTTAAGGAATCCCCACGGAATACAACAATTTCCGCGGCATGGTGTTACCTTGCCATATGGAAGTGAAAACGGCTACAATGCAGTACTGCAGCGATCCCTTCAATTATCAGCGTTTCAAAACACGCGAAGTGAGTATTGGTCAACTGAAAATGGGCGGTGATCAACCTATCCGTTTGCAGTCAATGACTACCACAGACACCATGGATACTGAAGCAACCATTGCGCAGTCTATCCGCATGATTGAGGCTGGTTGTGAATTGGTTCGTATCACCGCACCGAGTAAGAAAGACGCCGCCAACCTGGAACTCATCAAAGCCGGTTTGCAAGCCAAGGGGTTCGATACTCCATTGGTAGCTGACATTCACTTCACTCCAAACGCAGCAGAACTCGCTGCTGATTACGTTGAAAAAATCCGCGTCAACCCTGGAAACTACGCTGACAAGAAGCGCTTCCAGGAAATCGACTACACTGACGCTTCTTACAACGAAGAGCTAGATCGTATTCGCGAACGATTCACTCCACTGGTGATCAAATGCCGTGACCTCGGACGTGCTATGCGCATTGGAACTAACCATGGTTCACTTTCAGACCGCATTATGTCGCGTTATGGAGACACGCCGCTTGGCATGGTTGAATCAGCGATGGAGTTCCTACGCATCTGCCGTGATAACGATTATCACGATCTGGTGATCAGTATGAAGGCCAGCAACCCTCAGGTAATGATTCAAGCTTACCGCTTGTTGGTGAAAACCATGCAAGAGGAAGGCATGAATTACCCGCTGCACTTGGGAGTGACTGAAGCCGGAGACGGTGAAGACGGACGCATCAAGTCGGCCATCGGAATTGGCGCCTTGCTCGAAGATGGAATCGGTGATACCATTCGTGTTTCATTGACTGAAGAGCCGGAAGCTGAAATTCCAGTGGCACGCATGCTCGCGGAGCGATACATGAATAGAGCTGGACACGCACCCATCGAACCGATGGAGATGGCGATTGATCCTTTCTCATACCACCGAAGAGATTCACGCGAAGTTCTAAACTTCGGTAAGCCGCACGTGCCTGCTGTTGTTCTTGATTTAAGCCACAAAGATCAAATCATTCCTGCCTCACTTTTCGCCGGAGGATACATGTACTCTATCAAGCTCGACAAGTGGAGCATGACAGATGCAGCATGTGATTTGGTCTATGCAGGCACGCGCTCGCTTGACTTTGAAATTCCAGGAACCTTAGGCGTAATTGTAGACGCTGACCATTGGGAGGCAAAAACACGACACTACCCGCTCTGGAAGGCTGCAGCTTACCTTGAAAAAGGCCCTGCTTCGGCTGATATCAATTTCATTGAGGCCTCACTGAATGACCTCAACGAGCAATTCATCAGTCAACTGAAAGCTGACCCAACAGCTATTCTCGTTTTGGTAACTGACCACCAACATGGAATGGTAGAACAGCGCACAGCATATTTCAAGCTATTGCATGGCGGATGCGATGTTCCGGTAATTACAAAACGAGCATATCACAACATCGACAAGGATCACTTCTTGTTGCATGCCTCAACTGATCTTGGAGCCTTGCTCATTGATGGACTCGGAGACGGGGTATGGGCGTTTGCTCCTGATATGGCACCTAAGCTCGTCAATGACACCCTATTCGGAATCCTTCAAGCCACGAGAACACGCATCTCAAAGACAGAGTACATCTCTTGTCCAAGTTGTGGACGTACGCTGTTTGACCTTCAAGAGACCACCGCGAAGATTCGCAACGCCACCAGCCACTTGAAAGGTATTAAGATTGGGATCATGGGTTGTATTGTAAATGGACCAGGAGAAATGGCCGATGCTGATTACGGATACGTAGGAACCGGTCCAGGAAAGATCAGTCTATACAAGGAGAAAGAGGTGGTAAAAAAGAATGTCCCTGAAGATGAAGCCGTTCAAGAATTGATCAATCTGATCGATGAACATGGTGATTGGGTAGCTCCGAATTAAGTCTGTACCGCTCCTTCTTCCGGATTTCCAGCAACTTCTGGCTCTTCGCTCTTCTCCTCTTCAGGTTTAGCGAAGTAGACACGCTGTCTAATTAGAATCCAGATGACACCGACTGTGATCGCCGCATCGGCAATATTGAAGATCGGTGGGAAGATTTCGTTGATTCCATTACCCCCTAGCCATGACGGCCATTTGACGGTGAAGTGGAGCATGTCCACTACATCACCATGAAGGAAAGGAGCATATCCACCATCTGGAGGTAAGAAGGTAGCCGCTTGAACGATGCTGCTCGTGCTGAACAACATACCATAGAATGCACTATCGATAATATTCCCAACGGCGCCCGCGAGGATTAAGGCCACGCAGGTCACAAAACCTTTGTGGGCCCCTTCACGGATGATTCGTCTCAAATACAGCGAGATGACGACCACCGCAACAATCCTGAACAGACTCAATGCGATTTTCCCCCATGCGCTCGGAATCTCCATTCCGAAAGCCATTCCCTTGTTCTCTATGAAGTGAATCTCAAAGATATCCTTGAGTACAGGGAAGCGTTCTCCAATCCGAAAATTCAGCTTGATATAAATCTTGACGATCTGGTCGATCAGCAAGACTGATCCAACGACGAGGAGTACGCGTTTTAACATGGGCAAAGGTTGTGCACTAGACACAACGACTTAAAGAGAAATTTATTGACGATTCTTTGCTTCGATGCTCAAAGTAGCATGAGGAACTAGGCGAAGACGTTCTTTTGAGATCAACTTCCCTGTTTCACGGCAAACACCGTAAGTCTTGTTCTTAATGCGTAGTAGAGCGTTTTCCAAGCTACGAATGAACTTCTCCTGGCGTGCTGCCAACTGAGCTGTTTCTTCACGGCTCATTGTCTCTGAACCATCTTCCATCATTTTGAAAGTTGGTGAGGTATCGTCTGTACTATTATCGTCTTCGTGTGATAGAGATCTTTTCAACTGATCAAGATCTTGGCGTGCTTGAACCAGCTTCTCATTAATGAGTTCTGCAAATTCGTTCAAGTCGCTATCAGAGTATCTTACTTCTGCCATCGCTGCATCAATTAATTTAGTGTTTCAATAGAGATTTCGGTAGAGATTTCATCACTCACTTCTACCGGATGGCCATTGTCTAGGCTATCAACCATCTCCAATTTTCCTGCCAGAGTTTCCTGGCAAATATATTCCAAATTGCTCGCCACCGCTTCTTCGATTGCGTCGGTGCGCGCAATGTACAAGGCAATCTTATCGGTCACCTCCAAACCACTGTCTTTACGCAGGTTTTGGATACGGTTCACCATCTCTCGAGCGATTCCCTCGTTCTTTAATTCTTCTGTTAACGTAATATCTAGCGCTACGGTTAACCCACCTTCAGCGCTTACCAACCAACCAGGGATATCCTGTGAGCTGATTTCGACATCACTCAGGTGGACGTCAGCTTCACCAGTTGAGATGGAGATCTTGAAACTGCCATCCTTCTCGAGAGAAGCGATGTCATCTTGATCCATCTGCCCAACGGCTGCGGCTACTTCCTTCATCTGCTTACCAAAGCGCGGCCCTAGAGCCTTGAAGTTCGGCTTAATCTGCTTCACCAACACTCCAGTGTCGTGCAGGTATTCGAGCTCTTTCACGTTCAATTCGGAAAGAATCAATCCTTCTACCTGCTTCAACTGCTCTTCAAATCCTTCACTCAAGATTGGGATCATGATCTTCTGAAGCGGTTGACGTACACGAAGGCGCTCCTTCTTACGAAGACCGAGCACCATAGACGTCACACGTTGAGCGATATCCATTCGCTCTTCGAGTGCCTCGTCGATGCAAGAAGCGTCGCTTTCAGGGAAATCAGCCAAATGCACTGAATTCTCTTCTGTTCTTCCTGTTACCGCCACAAGGTCACGGTAGAGCTTCTCAGAGTAGAACGGAGCAATAGGTGCTGCCAACAGAGAGATCGTCTCCAAACACGTGTACAGTGTCTGGTAAGCTGAAATCTTATCGCTGTTGTAGGCTCCTTTCCAGAATCGACGTCTTGCCAAGCGTACGTACCAGTTAGACAACTGATCTACAGTAAACTCTTGAATCAAACGTCCGGCGCGTGTTGGTTCGAAGTCAGCATACGCTTGGTCAACTTCCTTGATCAAGGTGTGCAGTTTCGACCAGATCCAACGATCAAGTTCTGGACGGTCTTCCATCGCAACTGGCGCTTCCTTCAGGCTGAAGCCGTCAATGTTCGCGTACAGTGCAAAGAAGTTGTAAGTGTTATAAAGCGTACCGAAGAACTTTCGCTGTACCTCTGTGATCCCGTTGACATCAAACTTGAGGTTATCCCAAGGTTGCGCATTGGTAATCATGTACCAGCGTGTGGCGTCCGGTCCGTATTTCTTCAATGTCTCAAACGGATCAACCGCATTTCCTAGACGCTTAGACATCTTCTGTCCATTCTTGTCTAGAACCAGTCCGTTAGATACTACTGTCTTGTATGCCACAGAATCAAAACACATAGTTCCGATAGCGTGCAAGGTGTAGAACCATCCACGTGTTTGATCAACCCCCTCAGCAATGAAATCAGCTGGGAAAGACTTCCCTTCATCGATGAGTTCTTTGTTCTCAAATGGATAATGCCACTGCGCGTAAGGCATCGAACCTGAATCGAACCAAACGTCGATCAAGTCAGATTCACGACGCATCGGCTCTCCTGAAGAAGAAGCCAATACAATCTTATCTACGTACGGTTTGTGCAGGTCGAACTTGTCGTAGTTCTCTTGCGACATATCACCAGGAGTGAAATCAGCAAGTGGATTCGCATCCATTACTCCTGCTTCCACAGCCTTTTCACATGCTGCCTTCAGTTCTTCTACAGAACCAATCACTACGCTTTCGTTCCCGTCCTCTGTTCTCCAGATTGGGATTGGAATACCCCAGAAACGTGAACGACTTAAGTTCCAGTCATTCAAGTTCTCAAGCCAGTTACCGAAACGCCCTGTTCCTGTAGCCGCCGGTTTCCAGTTGATGGTTTTATTCAATTCCACCATGCGGTCTTTTACCGCGGTAGCCTTGATGAACCAGCTATCCAATGGGTAGTACAAGATCGGACGATCTGTTCTCCAACAATGTGGGTAGCTGTGCTCGTATTTCTCAACGTTGAAGGCCAAGCCACGCTCTTTCAAGCTAATGGCGATCAGTACATCAACTGACTTCTCTGGCGCCTCGCCTTCGTCGTAGTATTCATTTTTCACATAGCTGCCTTCGTAAGGACCGGCAATGAAGCGTCCTTGAAGGTCAACCAATGGAACTCCTTTTCCAGTGCCATCATCAACGAGCAGTGGAGGAACACCGGCATCTTTCGCCACCTTGGCATCATCAGCACCAAAGGTAGGCGCCGTGTGAACGATACCTGTACCGTCTTCAGTAGTCACGAAATCACCAGGAATCACTCGGAAAGCTTGTTCCGCATCATCCATTGGTGTTGCCCAATCAAGGAGTTGCTCGTAGGTGATTCCAACAAGATCAGCTCCTATACATTTTCCAATCACCTCAAACTCGACACCTTTCTTCACTGGAAGGTGCTTTGACATCAAGGCTTCGGCCATCACTACGGTGATCGGCTCGTCAGTGTATTTATTTGTCGTATTGACGATGACGTAATCGATCTTTGGACCAACAGTCAAAGCCGTATTCGAAGGAAGCGTCCACGGAGTGGTCGTCCAGGCTAGTAGACCTGTTTTGTCTGTGATTGTGCCATCAGTTGCCAACTCCTGCAGGCGAGTACGCCCTTCCGCGCTAGCGAGAAAATGAGCGACAATCGTTGAATCTTTCACATCTCGATAAGTACCCGGTTGGTTCAACTCGTGTGAACTCAACCCCGTACCTGCCTTCGGCGAATATGGCTGGATGGTATAACCTTTATAAAGCATTCCCTTGTCGCTCAACTGCTTAAGCAACCACCATACGGATTCGATGTACTTGTTTTCGTAGGTCACATATGGCTCATCCATATCAACCCAGTAGCCCATTTTCAGGGTCAGATCATTCCATACATCAGTGTAGCGCATCACTGCCGTTCGGCAAGCTTGGTTGTATTCTTCAACCGTGATCTTTGAACCGATATCTTCTTTGGTGATCCCTAATTCCTTCTCCACACCAAGCTCTACCGGCAAACCGTGGGTATCCCAACCAGCCTTACGTTTTACTTGGTAACCTTTCAAGGTCTTGTAACGACAGAAAATGTCTTTAATAGCACGAGCCAATGCGTGGTGAATTCCAGGCATACCGTTAGCAGAGGGCGGTCCTTCGAAGAATACGAATGGTTCCTTCCCTTCTCGCGTGGTCATACTACGATCAAAAACCTTTTCATCTTCCCAGATCTTTAAGACCTCTTCAGCCACTGCTGGGAGATCAAGGTTCTTGTATTCAGGGTACTTAGCAGACATTTTTGTGCTTTTTGAAAGTGTGCGAAGATAATGAATTCTGAGCTAGAATTCCGCTTCCGCGATCAGCGTGAAAAGCCAGCGCTCACAGTGCTTCTAGGATATTGACACACTTTAACGTCTAAGCATCTTGCGAAGATTGATTCTTCAAAGCATCAGGATGTCAGAATTTCCCCACAGAGGCATCGTCCTCCAGCTTACCAACCAGGCGCAACACTGAGAGTACATTCGTTTTGTAGAAGTCTATAATTATGAAACACTTAAGCGCCATCCTATTGCTTTTGCTCAGCGTTTCGACATTCGCAGCAGAAGACATTCCTAAGTGGGCCCGAAAGGGTGAGATTCTCTTCATTGAGTACGATTATTTCGATGCTCTTGAAGAGTTCAATCGTGTTCATCAAAAACATCCTGAAAGTGCCTTTGTACTTCGTAGAATCGCCGATTGCTATCGTTTGATGGGCGTTCCTGAAGAAGCTAAGGAGTACTATAAACAGGCTGTAGACATGGGTTCATACGACGCCTTGGATTACTACTATTGTAGTGAGGTTCATCGTAGCCTGGGCGAATATGAAGCTGCAACGTATTGGATGCAGCAGTATCAGACTCAAATCCCAGGTGACTCCCGTTCAAAACGCGTGATGAGTGACCCGAAGTACTATGCCGACCTTGAGATCGACAAGCATGAATATCAAGTGCAAGGCATTGGGGCCAACGAGCAACGCGCCTTGATTAGTCCAACGAAGTACAATGATCTATTGATTGTACCTATTGCCACGGGTATTGACGAAGGATGGTACCCACACAAGCGTTTTCTACAGAACTATGACCTCTACCAAACTACTGTAGATGACGTTTTCAATCTTGTATCAGCTGAGCCATTGAAAGGACAAGTAAACTCACGTTTCAATGAAGGTCCTTCATGCTTTGATGCTGAACGCGAAGTGTTGTATGTAACGAAATTCCTCGCCAAGAAAGGCGAACCTGCGCTTGATGAGAAAGGTGCTGTATTTTCAATGATCTTGAGTTATAAGATGATCGAAGGCGTTTGGATGGAAGTCCCTGTCTTTGAGCACAATGACGACCTGACGAGTTGCGCTTACCCAGCGATTTCTCCAGATGGTTCGAAGCTATTTTTTAGTTCCAACCGAAAAGGTGGAATGGGCGGAATGGACATCTATTACTGCGATTGGCTCGAAGAATTCAATCGCTGGGATACTCCTCGTCCGCTTGACATGGAGGTAAACACCGAAGGAAATGAGATCTACCCTTCCTTTGCTCCTGATGGAACATTCTGTTTCGCATCAGATGGACACCCTACCCTTGGTGGTTTGGACATTTTCTTTGCAGACATCAACATGAATCCGATGGTGGTAACCAACCCTGGAATGCCTGTCAATAGCCGTGATGATGATTTCGGTCTGGTGTACATGGGTGGAGAATATGGATACTTTACTTCTAATCGTGATGTAACGCTCGGTGGAGATGACCTTTTCTTCTGGGAAAAGATGAATGAGATCATTGAAGCTGAAATTGTACTGATGGATCCTAGTGGTAATCCGCTTTACCCTGAGCGGGTAGAAGTTCGAAACTTGACAACAGATGAGTTAGCGGTAAAATCTGCAATGCGCGGACATTTCCAGGCAGAATTCAATGGTCAAGACACCTATGAAATTACATGGCAGCAAGATGGAAATCCGATGGTCATGCACTGCAAACCTGAAGAGACACCTTATGGTTTGAAGTACGTTTATGATAGTCCAAATCGTGAGTCTTTCCTCGCTGATGCGGAATTGAACGCTTACCGAACCGGCACTTATCGTAAAAAGAAGATCCCAACGAAATATTGGCAAGACAAGAATTTGACTGACCATGCTGACTATCCGGCGGAAGAAGCCGAAGGCGAGCAATACTTGATGGCGCAGTGGAATCCATTGTCACCTCATTGTCCTGCACCTGGTACGCGTGTATTCATTAAAGACTTGGAAACAGGTTCTGTCAAAGCTTTCAATACGAAAGACGCTAGCGCGGAATTCAAGATTGCTCCTGGGCACATGCAGGCGATGACATGGAAAGATGCCGACGGAGTTCAACAAACGCGATACGTTACAGATGATGAAGGTCATCTGCGATTCCTTCAACCGGCAGACAACTGGAATTTGGCGCTCAACGAAGAGCCTCAAATGGAGGAAAATACTGATACCGAAGTCACTTTGGTAGCCGCCTTGATGGCTTCCACCGAAGGTGGAGTGGTGACAGCTGAAGATGCTGGTGAGCTTTTGGCTTACGCCGAAGAGGGTAGAGACATACGCGTGGCAGGTAGTTCAACCATCGTGCACGCAGAAGACCTTTATTTTGGATTCGACAAGAGTACCGTTTCGGAACAAGAAGCATTTAAAGTCGAAGAAATCGCCCAACAAATGATCTCACATCCTGAGATGGAAATGGAGATTCGGGCACACACCGATTCAAGAGGTAGTTCTTCCTATAACAAACGACTTTCTCAACGACGAGCAGAAAGCACCAAGAAAAAGTTCGCCTCCATGGGCATTGATGCCTCTCGCATCAAGATTGTATCTCTTGGAGAAGAAGAACCAGTAAACGACTGTTTTGATGGTGTCGACTGTAATTCAACACAACATAGACTGAACCGACGTGCGGAGATCCATTTGATCATTCCAGGCACGATCGTACCGAACAACTAAGGCTGGCCATACAATTGGCTCGGGTCCCGGCGAAAGTCGGGGCCTTTTTTTGTGCATCTAAATTGGATGCACATTTTTTTTGTCTTGAAAGTCAGCGTCTGACAAGGCTTGTAGGACAATTCTGAAAAAAGTGCCCTCAAAACATAACCTTTTGTGTAGTCCTCCAGTAAAAGGATATGAAAACTACGACAACACACACTATCTAACCTGACTAAATACAATTTAGAACCCGATGAGAACGCTAACTACAGATCACTGCAAGAAACCTGAATCTCAGGTACGTTTTTTTGACTCACAACCGTCCTGTCAAAAGCGTTAAGCACACCCTGATTACATAGCGTTACACGCACTTACTAAGTATTTACCCATAACTCCCACAAGTTATGTCTAGTCTAATATTGTCTCTATTTTTTGGTGGATCAAACCGCCATAACGCCTCTACACCAGGCGGTTACGCACATCGCATTGCACAAATTGGTGCAAGTAAATTGGTCTTCACCCTATTGACCTTCGCGATTACTTTCCCATCATTTGCTCAAACGTCATGGACGGAAAACGCATCCGGTTATAACATCGATCTCGGTGGTAACAAGGATGGTGGTTTTGCTTTCTGCGATTATGATCTTGATGGAGATTTTGACCTTGTTGTTAATCGCAACAACCGATCTTACTTCTACCGCAACAACGGTGGTTCATTTACTGATGTAACAAGTTCAGTAGCTCCTGCGCTAGCGTGGGACGGACGTGAACGTTGCGTTGTTTGGGGAGACTTGAACAACGATGGATGGCCTGATTTCGCTAGAAACACCGCCTTCGATGGAATCGAGGTTTACCTCCAAGATCCAACCACCAACACTTTTGGTGATGGAACTGGAGGAAACACGCCTCAAGATTACAATGGGTCGGCTTCGGGTAGTTTCTACGTTGCTGACGGTGTAAACAGTGAAGGGATGGGGTTCCTGGACTACAACGGTGATGGATTCCTCGACATCATTTTCGACAACCACAACTATGGTATTGACATGCTCGAAAATGACGGAACCGGTCATTTCACACATGTAACAGCCATCACAGGTTCCTACCAATGGTGGAATCCAGCGAGCTGGCCTCTAGGATTAGCTCAAGAAGCTACTGACGGTGACTACGGATCAACAACCGACTACGACAATGACGGATGGGTTGATTTCATTGCTCGTAAACGAGATCAGGTTGACTTTTTCCGAAATGTGGGAGGTACTTTCGACGAATCCATTGACGTTGGACAAGCTAGCAATGGAAACAAGGGTGCGGTTAACTTCTCGGATTTCGATAATGACGGTGACTTTGATTTATTCTGGACTGAGAATGATGACAACCAAATCTTTGAAAACGACAACGGTAACTTTGTCGCACTAGGAACTGCAACCGGTATTCCAACAGGCTTTAGCAGCAACCGAATTGACGGTATGACTTGTGGAGACGTTGATAACGATGGTGACATCGATATTTTCCTCGCGGGTGACCAAACAGGAATTTTGTTCATCAACCAGATTAACGACCCAATTCTCGGAGCCAATGTTGGTACTCCGATGACTTTTGTTCAAGACTCTTACACATTCTACAGCGGCGACGGTGAAGGGTCGTCTTTTGTAGACGTTGATAACGATGGTGACCTGGATCTCTATGTGAATATTCGCAATGGGAATAACCGTCTGTTCATCAACCAACTTTCTGGAACTCCTTCTAACAACTACCTTTTTGTAGATATCAAGGAAAACCGTGCGAGCGCAAATATGCCTTCAGGCGTGGAGCGCGATGCACTTGGAGCTACTCTTCGTCTTGTTGACTGTGAAGGGAATGTGATTTCAGGAATCCGCGAGATCAATGGAGGAAATGGACACGGTACACAAGATGTGGCTCGTATCCACTTTGGTCTTCCAAATGGTCCTGCAGATTACTACATCCTTCAGGCTTCTTACCCAAATATCGTTGGTGAAGAACGTCTACAGATCAACGAAGAGATTCGTCCAGCAGACTACGCGTACCAGTTGTACGAGATTGCTCCGGCAGCCTCTACCAACAATGCACCTGAAGGGCAAAACGACATCGTTTACTACACTGAGAATACGACGATCACTGTTGACGTCATCGCTGATAATGGCAACGGTGTAGATAGCGATCCAGATGGAGACCCACTTACAGTGATGACGACTTTGGGAACTGGTCCTTCAAACGGAACAGCAGTAGTCAACGCAAACAACACGATCACTTACACTCCGGATGCGGATTTCACAGGAATCGACAGCTTCACTTACTACTTGTCAGACAACCCAACTTGTCCGGCGGCAGGTATGATCGATGAAGTAACGGTAGAACTGATCTACCAGGGGAGCCTTGACAACTGTGTGATTGGATTCGATCCATACACGTGGACACAGATTTCACCAAACGATGATGGTTCTGTAGGTCCGGTTGCACTTCCATTCGACTTCGACTTGTATGGAACTACATACAGCAGTGTTTACATCAACAACAACGGTAACGTCTCATTTGACAACCCTTACTGGTGGTACACTTCAACTGGTTTCCCGATCACAACCCCAATGGTAGCACCATTCTGGGGCGATGTTGATACACGTGACTGGTTCGCCAACGGTTACCAAGGTGAAGTATGGTACAACGTAACTCCAGACGCACTTTACGTGACTTGGATGAATGTTGGTCCTTACTACGCAGGTACAGCTGCACACGATGACCTTCAAGACACCTTCACTCTTGTAATGAGTGACGGTTCAGGTTCGGTTCTAGCCCCTGGGAATAACGTTGCGTTCTTCTATGGTGACATGGATTGGACAACGGGTAGTGCCTCAGGTGGTACAAACGGATTCGGTGGTTCTCCTGCAACTGTAGGTATCAACGCAGGTAACGGTGTCGATTACATCCTCATGGGTATGTTTGATTCTGACACGGATGACTACGATGGTCCTGCTGGAAACAACGACGGGGTAAACTGGCTAGAAGACCAGTGTCTTGAGTTTGATGTGTCAAGCGCAACAAACTTCCCTCCCGTTGCTCAAGGATTCCCTCAAGGAAACACCATCAACGTTTGTTACGGAGAAACACAAGACATTACGCTCGGATTTACAGGTCCTGAGTTTGCTGAGACTGTTTCTATCAGCATGAACGACTACGCTTGGAGCGGCGTGACTGTAAACAGTAACACACCTGGTAACCCAGGTCAGATCGATCTTACCTTGAACGGTGACGCCGTTGGCACTTACCTTTTGACTTTCACTGCAACAGACAATAACTCTTCTCCTGAATCAACAGTTGTTGACCTTACGGTGAATGTCATTGACTGTAACTGCTCAGCTCCACCAGCTGTTGTTTGTCCTCCAGCTGTTTCTGCAAATACTGACGCAGGTTCATGTGACGGCACCGTCTCGGTTCCTCAACCAAGTGTATTGAGTACTTGCTTTGGCTTCAACGCTCTTGATTTCGAAGCAACCGGAGATTACGTTGGACTACAAGACATCGTTCCAAACGGTGATTTCTCAATTGAATTCTGGTTCCAACCTGAGGCTTCATCTTGGTCAGGAACACTATTTGACATGTCAGAAGACAACGCGGCTCAAGGTTCAAACCAGCGTTACTTCTACATCTCAGGTGATGACAGTGGAATGACTTTCGCCTTCGAATCAGATGACGATGCGGATATTCAAATCGATGCGAACTACGACTTCAGCGAAGTACGTTGGTACCACATTGTAGCTGTAGGTACATTCGGAGCGAACGACCAACACCAACTGTACATTGACGGAACACTTGCAGGATCTGACGATACAGATGCTTCTGCCAAGCCAACGACTTACGAGCTTCCACGCATTGGAACTTATGGGTCTGCTTATGTAGTTCCTCAGAACGAATTCAACGGTTTGATCGACAACTTCCGTATTTACGACACGCGATTGAACTCAACTACAGTGAATGAAATTGCTTGTGGTGATCTGACGGCTGTTCCAAACAACATTGTAACGAACCTAGATTTCGAAGATGGTGCAGGGAGCGCTCAAGCCTCAGATGTAAGCACAAACGGGAATAACGGTGCACTCGTTAACATGGACGTTAACACGGCATGGGTATACTCTGATCTTGTGATGGAGTGTATGACCGTTACCAACGACTACACTGGAACGGACGATGCCTCTGGCATTTACCCGCTTGGTACTACAACGGTAACATGGACTGTGACAAACACTGCAGGTGCAAGTTCTACTTGTTCGCACGACGTCATCGTGGCTGATACAGAAGACCCAACTGCAACTTGTCAAGACGTGACCCTGTACCTTGATGCTTCAGGTCAAGCGTCATTGAACCCTTCTGACATAGAAGTAAGCTCCTCTGATAATTGTGGTATTGCCGATGTCTCTCTAAGTCAAACCACATTCGATTGTTCTGATCTATCTGCTCCTCTTATTGTGAGTTCATCAAATGGCTACGATGTCATTATAGATGTTAATGCGGTGAGCATAAATCCAGCAACAGTGTCGTGTCCGTGGGGATATAACTACACAGTGGAATTAGACTATGATGTGTCTTTCTCTGGTGTGAATATCCCTTCTAACCTCTACACCCTTCAAGGAACAATAGGATGTGACCCTGCGAATCATTTCTTCAATCTTCCTAATTCAGGCGGTTCAGGGAGTGTTACTTCTGCTAACAGCTACAATAGCGATTCTGATTGCGCAACTGCAACTCCAGAATCTTTAGGATGCAATACCATTACTATTCAAATCTCCGGCCCTGGTATTCCAGAAACATTTGTTGTAATGCCTTCAAATACGGTTCCCGTAGATCTGATTGTTGAAGATAATGCCGGAAACATTGGAACTTGCACAGCAAACATCACCATCATTGATGACATTGCACCTACAATCACATGTGCAGCTGACATTACTGCTTCGACCAATGCTGCTGGATGTACTGCGAACGTAACCGTTCCTGCTCCTTCTACAGCTGACAACTGCTCTGTTGCTTCTCTAACGAATGACTACAACGGTACAGCAAGTGCTAATGACAACTACCCGGTAGGTACAACGACTATTACGTGGACTGTGACTGACAACGCAGGTAACACGGCAACATGTACTCAAAATATTACTGTTACTAACAACCTTTCAGCTAACGCTGGAACGAACGTGACCATCTGTGAAGGAGAGTCTACCACCCTGACAGCTTCTGCTACAGGTTCTGGTCCGTTCAACTACTTGTGGGATAGCGGACTTGGAACAGGAGCATCGCATACGGTGTCTCCTATTCCTTCTGCTTATGCCAACGAAAACTTCACGTACAACGTGACAGTAACAGACGCGAACGGATGTACAGATACTGATCAGGTGACTGTAACAGTTATGTCAACTCCTGACGCAACATACACTACTGTTGATCCAACATGTGGATTGAACAACGGATCAATCACTTTCAACTTTGTTGATCACCCAAATCGCAGTTCAATTGAATTCAGCTTGAACGGAGGTTCGTCTTACCAGTCAGCTGTTGCAGACAATGCAGGCACAGTGACATACAACGGACTTGCTCCTGGTTCATACACATTGACAACGCGTTGGGGTAACGACCAATGTCCAATTACTCTAGGAACAGTAGTTCTCACTGATATTGACAACACACCTCCAACAGTTTCTTGTCCTTCAAACATTTCAGTAGGAGCAAGTGCTGTAGGATGCAATGCTTCGGTAACTGTACCTCCAGTGACAGCGAACGACAACTGCTCAATCGCATCAATCGTAAATGATTACACAGGTACATCAAACGCTTCTGGCACTTACCCAGTAGGAATAACAACGGTAAACTGGACGGTAACTGACTACAACGGAAACACGGCTACTTGCTCAATGACGGTAACTGTGGTTGATGACGTAGATCCTACGATTGCTTGTCCGGCGAATATCTCGGTTGGAACTGACACTGATGACTGTTTCGCAACTGTTTCTTTAGGAACGCCAACAACGAATGACAACTGTGGTGTGGCTTCTGTAGCGAACAATGCTCCAGCTACATTCCCAATCGGAACAACAAACGTTGTATGGACTGTAACTGACAATGCAGGTAACACTGCTACTTGTACACAGACAGTTACTGTTACTGATGACGAAGACCCTACGATCTCTTGCCCATCTAACATCTCGGTGGGTACAGATGCTGATGACTGTTTCGCAACTGTTGCGCTAGGAACGCCGACAACGAATGACAACTGTGGTGTTGCTTCTGTATCGAACAACGCTCCAGCTACATTCCCAATCGGAACGACTAACGTTGTTTGGACTGTGACTGACAACGCGGGTAACACGGCTACTTGTACACAGACGGTAACCGTAGCTGATGACGAAAACCCAACGATCTCTTGTGCGGGGAATGTTAGTGTAAATACAAATGCTGCTGGATGTACTGCGAACGTAACGGTTCCTGCTCCTTCTACAGCTGATAATTGTTCTGTTGCTTCTGTAACGAATGATTACAACGGTACAGCAAGCGCCAATGACAATTACCCGGTAGGTACAACGACTATTACATGGACTGTGACTGACAACGCAGGTAACACAGCAACATGTACTCAAAATATTACTGTTACTAACAACCTTTCAGCTAACGCTGGAACGAACGTGACCATCTGTGAAGGAGAGTCTACCACCCTGACAGCTTCTGCTACAGGTTCTGGTCCGTTCAACTACTTGTGGGATGGCGGACTTGGAACAGGAGCATCGCATACGGTGTCTCCTATTCCTTCTGCTTATGCCAACGAAAACTTCACGTACAACGTGACGGTAACAGACGCGAACGGATGTACATCTACAGATCAAGTAACTGTGACTGTGGAGTCAACTCCAGACGCAACATACACTACGGTTGATCCAACATGTGGATTGAACAACGGATCAATCACTTTCAACTTTGCCGATCATCCAAACCGTACAGGTATCGAATTCAGCATTGACGGAGGATCTTCATACGAAACCACTGTAGCTGACAATATTGGATCTGTTACTTACAATGGATTGGCGCCTGGATCATACACATTGCTTGCTCGCTGGGGTAACAATGAATGTCCAATCACTCTAGGAACAGTAGTTCTCACTGATATTGACAACACTCCTCCAACAGTTTCTTGTCCTTCAAACATTTCAGTAGGAGCAAGTGCTGCAGGATGTAACGCTTCAGTAACTGTACCTCCAGTAACAGCGAACGACAACTGTTCAATCGCATCAATCGTAAATGATTACACAGGTACATCTGATGCTTCTGGCACATACCCAGTAGGAACAACAACTGTAAACTGGACAGTAACAGATTACAACGGAAACACGGCTACTTGTTCAATGACAGTAACTGTGGTTGACGACGTAGACCCTACGATTGCTTGTCCGGCGAACATCTCTGTTGGAACTGACACTGATGACTGTTTCGCTACAGTAGCTCTAGGAACGCCGACAACGAATGACAACTGTGGTGTGGCTTCTGTATCGAACAATGCTCCAGCAACATTCCCAATTGGAACAACAAACGTTGTATGGACCGTAACAGACAATGCTGGTAATACTGCAACGTGTGTTCAGACAGTGACTGTTGCAGATGACGAAGATCCTACGATCTCTTGTCCGGCGAACATCTCGGTTGGAACTGACACTGATGACTGTTTCGCTACAGTAGCTCTAGGAACTCCGACAACTGATGATAACTGTGGTGTCGCTTCTGTATCGAACAATGCTCCTGCGACATTCCCTGTAGGAACAACGAATGTTGTTTGGACCGTAACAGACAATGCTGGCAACACTGCTACTTGTGTGCAGACGGTGACAGTAGCTGACGACGAAGATCCTACAATCTCGTGTCCTGGCAACATCTCAGTTGGAACGGATAACGATGATTGTTTCGCGACGGTAGCGCTTGGTACGCCAACTACTGATGATAATTGCGGGGTGGCTTCTGTAACGAATAACGCACCTTCTACATTCCCTCTTGGAACAACAACTGTTACATGGACTGTGACTGACAACGCTGGTAATTCAGCAACATGTTCACAGACAGTAACGGTATCAGACAACGAAAATCCAACAATCTCGTGTCCTGGCAACATCTCAGTTGGAACGGATAACGATGATTGTTTCGCGACGGTAGCGCTTGGTACTCCAACTACGGATGATAACTGTGGGGTTTCATCTGTAGTGAACGATGCACCAGCTACTTTCCCTGTCGGAACAACAAACGTTACTTGGACTGTAACAGACAACGCAGGTAATACTGCAACGTGTGTTCAAACGGTAACGGTTGCTGACGACGAAAATCCGACAATCTCTTGTCCTGCTAACATCTCGGTTGGAACGGATAACGACGATTGTTTTGCGACTGTAGCGCTAGGAGCGCCAAGTACAACTGACAACTGTGGGGTTGCATCAGTTGTAAATGACGCTCCTGCTACATTCCCACTTGGAACAACAACTGTCACATGGACAGTAACAGATAATGCTGGTAATACAGCAACTTGTGTGCAGACTGTAACGGTTGCTGACGACGAGGATCCTACGATCTCTTGTCCGGCGAACATCTCGGTTGGAACGGATAACGACGATTGTTTTGCAACAGTCACTCTTGGTACGCCAACTACAGATGATAACTGTGCAGTAGCTTCCGTATCGAACGATGCGCCTGCGACATTCCCAATCGGTACAACAACCGTTACTTGGACTGTAACTGACAATGCTGGAAACACTGCCACTTGTGTTCAGACGGTAACAGTTGCTGATGATGAAAACCCAACGATCTCTTGTCCAGCGAATATCTCAGTTGGAACTGATGATGACGACTGTTTTGCAACAGTTGCTCTTGGTACGCCAACAACTGATGACAACTGTGGTGTTGCGGACGTTTCTAACGACGCACCAGCTACTTTCCCAATCGGTACAACGAACGTTACTTGGACTGTAACTGACAACGCAGGTAACTCTGCAACATGTGTTCAGACGGTGACAGTGTCTGATGACGAGAACCCAACGATCTCTTGTCCAGCGAATATCTCAGTTGGAACTGATGATGACGACTGTTTTGCAACAGTTGCTCTTGGTACGCCAACAACTGATGATAACTGTGGTGTTGCGAACGTTTCTAACGACGCACCAGCTACATTCCCAATCGGTACAACGAACGTTACTTGGACTGTAACTGACAACGCAGGTAACACTGCTACTTGTGTACAGACTGTAACAGTTGCTGATGATGAAAACCCAACGATCTCTTGCCCAGCGAACATCTCGGTTGGAACTGATGATGATGACTGTTTTGCAACAGTTGCTCTTGGTACTCCAACTACTGATGATAACTGTGCAGTAGCTTCTGTATCGAATGATGCACCTGCTACTTTCCCAATTGGTACAACGAACGTTACTTGGACTGTAACAGACAACGCAGGTAACTCCGCAACATGTATTCAGACTGTAACAGTTGCTGATGATGAAGACCCTACGATCGATTGCCCAGCGAACATCTCAGTTGGAACTGACGATGACGACTGTTTCGCGACAGTGGCTCTTGGTACGCCAACTACCGACGATAACTGTGCAGTAGCTTCTGTATCGAATGATGCTCCTGCTACTTTCCCTATCGGTACTACAAACGTTACTTGGACTGTAACTGACAACGCAGGTAACACTGCAACATGTGTGCAGACTGTAACAGTTGCTGATGACGAGAACCCAACGATCTCTTGTCCAGCAAACATCTCTGTTGGTACTGATGATGACGACTGTTTTGCAACCGTAGCATTGGGTACTCCAACTACTGATGATAACTGTGCAGTAGCTTCTGTATCGAATGATGCGCCTGCTACTTTCCCTATCGGAACGACAAACGTTACTTGGACTGTAACTGACAACGCAGGTAACACTGCTACTTGTGTACAGACTGTAACAGTTGCTGATGACGAGAACCCAACGATCTCTTGTCCAGCAAACATCTCGGTTGGTACTGATGATGACGACTGTTTCGCGACGGTAGCGCTTGGTACTCCAACTACTGATGATAACTGTGGTGTTGCTTCAGTATCGAATAACGCTCCTGCTACTTTCCCTATCGGAACTACGAACGTTACTTGGACTGTAACTGACAACGCGGGTAACACTGCTACTTGTGTACAGACTGTAACAGTTGCTGATGATGAAAACCCAACGATCTCTTGCCCAGCGAACATCTCGGTTGGAACAGACGATGACGACTGTTTCGCGACAGTTGCACTAGGAACTCCAACTACTGATGATAACTGTGCAGTAGCTTCTGTATCAAACGATGCGCCTGCTACTTTCCCAATCGGTACTACGAACGTTACATGGACAGTAACAGATAACGCAGGTAACACTGCAACGTGTGTTCAGACAGTAACAGTTGCTGATGACGAGAACCCAACGATCTCTTGTCCAGCAAACATCTCGGTTGGTACTGATGATGACGACTGTTTCGCGACAGTGGCTCTTGGAACACCAACTACTGATGATAACTGTGGTGTAGCTTCTGTATCAAACGATGCACCTGCAACTTTCCCAATCGGAACAACGAACGTTACATGGACTGTAACTGACAACGCGGGTAACACTGCTACTTGTGTACAGACTATAACCGTTGCTGATGACGAAGACCCTACGATCGATTGCCCAGCGAATATCTCAGTTGGAACTGACGATGACGACTGTTTCGCGACAGTGGCTCTTGGTACGCCAACTACCGACGATAACTGTGCAGTAGCTTCTGTATCGAATGATGCTCCTGCTACTTTCCCTATTGGTACTACAAACGTTACTTGGACTGTAACTGACAACGCGGGTAACACTGCAACGTGCGTGCAGACGGTAACAGTTGCTGACGACGAGAATCCTACGATCTCTTGTCCAGTGAACATCTCTGTTGGAACTGACGATGACGACTGTTTCGCGACTGTAGCTCTTGGTACGCCAACAACTGATGATAATTGCGGTGTGGCGAACGTTTCTAACGACGCACCAGCGACATTCCCGATCGGTACAACGAACGTTACATGGACTGTAACTGACAACGCGGGTAACACTGCAACGTGTGTTCAGACAGTAACAGTTGCTGACGACGAGGATCCCACGATCATTTGTCCTGGAAACATCACACAGCCTGCTGATGACGGAGAGTCGTTCGCAACGGTGACTATTCCTGTTCCAACTACTGATGACAACTGTGCGGTTGTTTCAGTAACCAACGACATTACAGGTACTGATAATGCTTCAGGAACCTACCCTCTAGGTATTACAACAATCACTTGGACAGTAACTGATGCTGCAGGAAACACAACTACTTGTGTTCAAACTGTAAACATCAGCGACGACGAAGCCCCTGAGATTACTTGTCCTGGAGATCAAACAGAAAACTTTGACGCTGACTGTGCATTGACTCTTCCTGATTACACAGGATTGGGAACTGCCACAGATAACACTGACCCTATTCTAATCATCACACAGTCTCCAGCTCCTGGAACTGTAGTTACTTCAGATACCGTTGTCACATTAAGCACCACTGATTCAGCGGGGAACACAAGTACATGTTCATTTACAGTGATCATTACTGACGTGATTAACCCAACTATTAGCTGTCCTGCCGACCTGACACAAACCGCTGACAACGGTAACTGTAGTGCTCTTGTTACAATCGCTATTCCAACTACAGATGACAACTGTAGCGTTGCCTCAGTAATCAACGATTACACAGGAACCAACAACGCTACGGGCACTTACCCTGTAGGAGTAACAACGGTAACGTACACTGTTGCTGATGGATCTGGGAACACAACAACTTGTAGCTTCACTGTAACGGTAACAGATAACGAAGCGCCTGTTATTACTTGTCCTGCGAACATCACGCAAACAGCTGACGCTGGAGTATGTGAAGCAAGCGTTAGCGTTCCTGCGCTAGCAGCAAACGACAACTGCGACATTGACACTATCGTTAACGACTACAACGGAACTGATGATGCCTCTGACGATTACCCTGTAGGAACAACAACAGTGACTTTCACAGTAACTGACATCCACGGTAACGTTTCAACGTGTGCATTCACTGTTACAGTGACTGACAACGAAAACCCAACGATTGATTGCCCAGCAAACATCTCAGTTGGTACTGACGATGACGACTGTTTTGCAACAGTTGCGCTTGGTACGCCAACAACTGATGATAACTGTGGTGTTGCTTCAGTATCGAATAACGCTCCTGCTACTTTCCCTATCGGAACTACGAACGTTACTTGGACTGTAACTGACAACGCGGGTAACACTGCTACTTGTGTGCAGACAGTAACGGTTGCTGACGACGAAAACCCAACGATCTCTTGTCCAGCAAACATCTCAGTGGGTACTGACGATGATGACTGTTTCGCGACGGTTGCGCTTGGTACGCCAACTACTGATGATAACTGTGGTGTAGCTTCTGTATCGAATGATGCGCCTGCTACATTCCCACTAGGAACAACTAACGTTACTTGGACTGTAACTGACAACGCGGGTAACACTGCAACGTGTGTTCAGACAGTAACGGTTGCTGATGATGAAGACCCAACGATCTCTTGTCCAGCAAACATCTCAGTGGGTACTGACGATGATGACTGTTTCGCGACAGTTGCTCTCGGAACTCCAATGACTGACGATAACTGTGGTGTAGCTTCTGTATCGAATGACGCACCTGCTACTTTCCCAATCGGAACTACAAACGTTACTTGGACTGTAACTGACAACGCGGGTAACACTGCAACGTGTGTGCAGACGGTAACAGTTGCTGACGACGAGAATCCTACGATCTCTTGTCCAGCCAACATCTCTGTTGGTACTGATGATGACGATTGTTTTGCAACAGTTGCGCTAGGTACGCCAACTACTGATGATAACTGTGCGGTAGCTTCTGTATCGAATGATGCGCCTGCTACTTTCCCAATCGGTACTACAAACGTCACTTGGACTGTAACTGATAATGCGGGTAACACTGCAACGTGTGTGCAGACAGTAACAGTTGCTGATGACGAGAACCCAACGATCTCTTGTCCAGCAAACATCTCAGTGGGTACTGATGATGACGACTGTTTCGCGACAGTTGCTCTAGGAACTCCAACAACTGACGACAACTGTGGTGTTGCGAACGTTTCTAACGACGCACCAGCTACATTCCCACTAGGAACTACAAACGTTACTTGGACTGTAACTGATAACGCAGGTAACACTGCTACTTGTGTGCAGACAGTGACTGTGACTGATGATGAAGATCCGACGATCGATTGCCCAGCGAACATCTCTGTTGGTACTGACGATAACGACTGTTTCGCGACAGTTGCGCTAGGTACACCAACTGCTGATGATAACTGTGGTGTAGCTTCTGTTTCAAACGATGCACCAGCAACATTCCCAATCGGTACAACAAACGTTACTTGGACTGTAACTGACAACGCTGGTAACACTGCAACATGTGTTCAGACTGTAACGGTTGCTGACGATGAAATTCCATCAATCGATTGTCCTGCTGACATCAACGTTTCTGCAGATGCCAACTGTGCGTTCACTGTAGGTAACTACATCAGCATGGTGACTTCGGATGATAACTGTGACCTATCACTTGACATCACTCAATCACCGGCTCCAGGAACTGTGGTTACTGGAACTACTACTGTAACGATGACGTCAACTGATGATGCTGGGAATAGCAACAGCTGTACTTTCCAGTTGATTGTTGAAGACAACACGGATCCTGTGATCACTACTTGTGCTCCAGATGCTACTATCAACGTTGATGGTGATTGTGAAGCGCTACTTCCTGATTACACTTCGCTAGCTGCGGCTACTGATAACTGTGACACGGATGTTACTTTCACTCAGTCTCCTGCTCCTGGTACTTCATTCGCTGGACACGGTACAGTGATCACTGTGACCTTGACTGCGACTGACGACAACGGAAACACGGATGAGTGTACGTTCGATGTGACGCTACTTGATGACATCAACCCAACGATTGATTGTCCAGCGAACATCACCGTAACTGCTGACGCGAACAACTGTGACGCTGCAGTAACCATCCCAGTTCCTTCAACCGATGATAACTGTGTGGTAGCTTCTGTGATCAATGATTACACAGGTACTGACAACGCTTCTGCTACTTACCCAGTAGGAACGACAACAGTGACGTACACTGTTACTGATGTTGCAGGGAACACAGCAATGTGCTCATTCACTGTAACAGTAACTGATAACGAAGCGCCTTCGATTGTTTGTCCTGCTGATATCACGGTTTCAGCTGACGCTGGAAACTGTGACGCGGCTATCACAATCGCTATTCCTACTACGGATGATAATTGTGCGGTGGCTTCTGTAGTCAACAACTACAACAACACAAACAATGCTTCTGACACTTACCCTGTGGGTACAACTACAGTAATCTACACTGTAACGGATATCCACGGAAACGATACTACTTGTGCGTTCGACATCACGGTTACCGACAACGAGATCCCTGAGATCACTTGTCCTGCCAACCTAACACAAACTGCTGATAACGGTAGCTGTGATGCGTTCGTCGCAATTCCTGTTCCTGCAACAGATGACAACTGTACGGTAGCTTCTGTAATCAATGATTACACAGGTACTGATGATGCTTCTGCTACTTACCCAGTAGGAACGACAACAGTAACATACACGGTAACTGATGCAGCGGGGAACATTGAAACATGTGCTTTCACAGTGACAATCACTGACGACGAAGCGCCTGAGATTACTTGTCCTGCGAACATCACACAAACAGCTGACGCTGGAGTATGTGAAGCAAGCGTTAGCGTTCCTGCGCTAGCAGAAGATGACAACTGTGCAGTAGACACCATCGTGAATGACTACAACGGTACTGACGATGCTTCAGATGTATACCCGGTAGGTACTACCACTGTGACTTTCACGGTAACTGACATCCACGGTAACGTTTCAACGTGTGCATTCACTGTTACAGTGACTGACAACGAAAACCCAACGATTGATTGCCCTGCGAACATCTCTGTTGGAACTGATGATGATGACTGTTTCGCAACAGTTGCGCTAGGTACGCCAATTGCGGATGATAACTGTGCGGTCGCTTCTGTATCAAATGATGCGCCTGCTACATTCCCTATCGGTACTACAAACGTGACTTGGACTGTAACTGATAACGCAGGTAACACTGCTACTTGTGTGCAGACAGTAACTGTTGCTGATGACGAAGATCCAACGATCGATTGCCCAGCGAACATCTCTGTTGGTACTGACGATGACGACTGTTTCGCGACAGTTTCACTTGGCACACCAACGACTGACGATAACTGTGCGGTAGCTTCTGTATCAAACGATGCGCCTGCTACATTCCCACTAGGAACTACAACCGTTACTTGGACTGTAACTGACAACGCGGGTAACACTGCAACGTGTGTTCAGACTGTGACTGTTGCTGATGATGAAGATCCTACGATCGATTGTCCAGCGAACATCTCTGTTGGTACTGACGATAACGACTGTTTCGCGACAGTTGCGCTAGGTACACCAACTACTGATGATAACTGTGGTGTTGCGAACGTTTCTAACGATGCACCAGCAACATTCCCAATCGGAACGACGAACGTTACCTGGACCGTAACTGATAACGCGGGTAACACTGCAACATGTGTACAGACAGTGACAGTTGCTGACGATGAAATTCCATCAATTGATTGTCCTGCTGATATTAGCGTATCAGCTGACGCCAACTGTGCCTTCACAGTAGGAAACTACTTGGCGATGGTATCAGCAGATGACAACTGTGATACTTCACTTGATCTAGTTCAAGTTCCAGCTCCTGGAGACATCGTTGCGGGTACAACAACAGTAACTGTTACTGCGACTGATGATGCTGGGAACAGCAACAGCTGTACTTTCCAGTTGATTGTTGAAGACAACACGGATCCTGTGATCACTACTTGTGCTCCAGATGCTACTATCAACGTTGATGGTGATTGTGAAGCGCTACTTCCTGATTACACTTCGCTAGCTGCGGCTACTGATAACTGTGACACGGATGTTACTTTCACTCAGTCTCCTGCTCCTGGTACTTCATTCGCTGGACACGGTACAGTGATCACTGTGACCTTGACTGCGACTGACGACAACGGAAACACGGATGAGTGTACCTTCGATGTGACGCTACTTGATGACATCGACCCAACGATTGATTGTCCAGCGAACATCACCGTAACTGCTGACGCGAACAACTGTGACGCTGCAGTAACCATCCAAGTTCCTTCAACCGATGATAACTGTGTGGTAGCTTCTGTGATCAATGATTACACAGGTACTGACAACGCTTCTGCTACTTACCCAGTAGGAACGACAACAGTGACGTACACTGTTACTGATGTTGCAGGGAACACAGCAATGTGCTCATTCACTGTAACAGTAACTGATAACGAAGCGCCTTCGATTGTTTGTCCTGCTGATATCACGGTTTCAGCTGACGCTGGAAACTGTGACGCGGCTATCACAATCGCTATTCCTACTACGGATGATAATTGTGCGGTGGCTTCTGTAGTCAACAACTACAACAACACAAACAATGCTTCTGACACTTACCCTGTGGGTACAACTACAGTAATCTACACTGTAACGGATATCCACGGAAACGATACTACTTGTGCGTTCGACATCACGGTTACCGACAACGAGATCCCTGAGATCACTTGTCCTGCCAACCTAACACAAACTGCTGATAACGGTAGCTGTGATGCGTTCGTCGCAATTCCTGTTCCTGCAACAGATGACAACTGTACGGTAGCTTCTGTAATCAATGATTACACAGGTACTGATGATGCTTCTGCTACTTACCCAGTAGGAACGACAACAGTAACATACACGGTAACTGATGCAGCGGGGAACATTGAAACATGTGCTTTCACAGTGACAATCACTGACGACGAAGCGCCTGAGATTACTTGTCCTGCGAACATCACACAAACAGCTGACGCTGGAGTATGTGAAGCAAGCGTTAGCGTTCCTGCGATCGCAGAAGACGATAACTGTGCAGTAGACACCATCGTGAATGACTACAATGGTACTGACGATGCTTCAGATGTATACCCGGTAGGTACTACCACTGTGACTTTCACGGTAACTGACATCCACGGTAACGTTTCAACGTGTGCATTCACTGTAACGGTGACTGACAACGAAAACCCAACGATTGATTGCCCTGCGAACATCACTCAAGCTGCAGATGCAGGCTCATGTGATGGAACGGTAATCGTACCACTACCAACAACTGACGATAACTGTGCAGTAGCTTCTGTAGAGAACGACTTCAACGGTACAGATAACGCTTCTGGAGTTTACCCTCCAGGAAACACAACAGTAATCTGGACTGTAACGGACATTCATGGAAATGAAGCGCAGTGCTCAATGGTAGTAACCATCGTTGACAGCGAAGATCCTGCGATCATTTGTCCTGACGACATTAACCAAACGGCGGATGCTGGAGTATGTGAAGCGCTGGTATCGATTGCGATTCCTCCAACTTCTGACAACTGTGGTATCGCGAGCGTAACGAACGATTACAACGGTTCAAACGACGCAACAGACGTTTACCCAGTTGGAACAACAACTGTGACTTACACAATCATTGACAACGCTGGAAACCAATCACAGTGTTCATTCGAAGTGACAATCACTGACGATGAAGCACCAGTGATCACTTGTCCGGGTGACATCAACCAAACGGCGGATGCTACAGTATGTGAGGCAAGCGTTAGCGTTCCTGCGCTAGCAGCAACTGACAACTGCGATATCGCATCGATCGTGAACGACTACAACGGAACTGCGGATGCTTCTGACGTGTACCCAGTTGGAACAACTACAGTGACTTACACAGTGACTGATATCCATGGTAACGTTTCAACATGTCAATTCACTGTCACAGTGAATGATGATGAAGCACCGGTAATCACTTGTCCGGCTGATATCAACCAGACGGCAGATGCTACAGTATGTGAAGCAAGCGTTAGCGTTCCTGCGCTAACAGCAACTGACAACTGCGATATCGCATCCATCGTGAATGATTACAATGGTACTGCAGATGCTTCTGATGTGTACCCAGTTGGAACAACAACGGTGACGTACACCGTGACTGATATCCACGGTAACGTTTCAACATGTGCGTTCACTGTCACAGTAACTGATGATGAAGCTCCGGTAATTACTTGCCCTGCTGATATCAACCTAACAGCGGATGCTACAGTATGTGAAGCAAGCGTTAGCGTTCCTGCGCTAGCAGCAACTGACAACTGTGATATCGCATCGATCGTGAACGATTACAACGGAACTGCTAATGCATCTGACGTGTATCCAGAAGGAACAACTACGGTGACGTACACAGTGACTGATATCCACGGTAACGTTTCAATATGCGCTTTCACTGTAACAGTGACGGATGATGAAGCTCCGGTAATTACTTGCCCGGCTGATATCAACCAGACAGCGGATGCTACAGTATGTGAAGCAAGCGTTAGCGTTCCTGCGCTAGCAGCAACTGACAACTGTGATATCGCATCAATCATGAACGATTACAACGGAACTGCGGATGCATCTGACGTGTATCCAGTTGGAACAACTACGGTGACGTACACAGTGACTGATATCCACGGAAACGTTTCAACATGTGAATTCACTGTAACAGTGACGGATGATGAAGCTCCGGTAATTACTTGCCCTGCTGATATCAACCAGACGGCGGATGCTACAGTATGTGAAGCAAGCGTTAGCGTTCCTGCGCTAGCAGCAACTGACAACTGTGATATCGCATCAATCGTGAACGATTACAACGGTACTGCAGATGCTTCTGATGTCTACCCTGTAGGAACAACTACGGTGACTTACACAGTAACTGATATCCACGGAAACGTCTCAACATGTGCGTTCACAGTGACAGTAACTGATGACGAAGCACCAGCAATTAACTGCCCTGCGTCAATCACTCAAACTGCGGATGCAGGTGGTTGTGACGCTGTAGTATCGATTCCAGTTCCAACAGGTGATGATAACTGTGGTGTAGCGTCTATCGTGAACGATTACAACGGTACTGCGGATGCTTCAGACATCTACACCATCGGAACTACAACAGTAACATGGACGATCACTGATATCCATGGAAACACAGAAACGTGTGCGATCGAAGTAACAATTACTGACGACGAACTTCCAGTGATTAACTGTCCTTCAGACATCACTCAAACAGCAGATGCTGGAGTATGTGAAGCAATGATCTCGATTGACCTTCCATTCACAGATGATAACTGTGGAGTGGCGAGCGCAACAAACGATTACAACGGATCAGCAGATGCGTCTGATGTATACCCAGTAGGGACAACAGTTGTGACTTATACTGTAGTAGATAATGCTGGAAATGAAACGCAGTGTACGTTTGAAGTAACAGTAACTGACGATGAAGCACCAGTCATCACTTGTCCGGCTGAGATCAACCAAACAGCGGATGCTGGAGTGTGTGAAGCAAGCGTTAGCGTTCCTGCGCTAGCAGCAACAGACAACTGTGATATCGCATCGATCGTGAACGACTACAACGGTACTTCAGACGCTTCTGACGTGTACCCAGTAGGAACAACAACGGTGACATTCACAGTGACGGATATCCACGGAAATGTAACTGAATGTGCATTCAACGTGACAGTAACTGATGACGAAGCGCCAGTTATTACTTGTCCTGAAAACATCATCCAGACAGCGGACGCTGGGGTGTGTGAGGCAGTAATTACAATCCCTGCGATTGAGACGGCTGATAACTGTGCGGTTGACACGATTGTGAATGATTACAACGGAACTGCGGATGCTTCGGATGTATACCCAGTTGGAACAACGACTGTGACGTACACAGTGACTGATATCCACGGTAACGTTTCAATCTGCGCATTCACTGTAACAGTAACTGATGACGAAGTGCCTGTGATTACTTGTCCTGAAGACATGGTAGAGTTGGTTGACGATGCATGTGAATTCATCATCCCTGATTACACTGCGCTTGCAGTCACTTCAGACAACTGTGACCTTGACCTTGATTTGACTCAAGTGCCAGCACCAGGAACTGTAATCTCAGGATCCGGAACATTGCAGGTGATTGAAATCACGGCTACGGATGATAGCGGGAACAACACAACGTGTGCCTTCAACATCACCTTGGATGATGTGATCGCTCCATCGATTGTTTGTCCTGAGAACCAAACTGAGATTGTAGACGGTGACTGTAACTTCGAGATTCCAGATTACACTGGAATGGCAGTAGCTGCTGACAACTGTAGTGTGCCTGTGCTATCACAAGTTCCAGCAGTAGGTACCATCGTAGGACTTGGAACTCATGATGTAACAATCACAGCTGTTGACCCAGACGGAAACGAAACGAGCTGTACGTTCCAGATCAACGTGATCGATAGCACACCTCCGATGATCGTTTGTCCAGAAGATCAGATTGAGCCACTTGGTGATGACTGTTCATTCACTCTTCCTGACTACTTGTCAATGGTAGAGAGCAACGATAACTGTAGCGATGTTACATTGACGCAAAGTCCGGCTGCAGGCACTGAGATCTTCGAAAACACAACGATCACAGTGATGTCAGAAGATATCTACGGAAACTTCTCACTATGCCAGTTCGAAGTGATCCTAGAAGACTTCATCGCACCAACGATTGTTTGTCCGGCAGACATCGAGTTGAACAATGACCTTGGAGTATGTGGTGCACTTGTGAACTACGACCTTCCTGAAACGGATGATAACTGTACAGTAGCATCTCTTGTATTGACTGAAGGACTGAACTCTGGAGAAGTATTCCCAGTGGGTCAAACGGTAGTGAGCTACGAAGTAACTGACGGATTCGGAAACACAGCTAACTGTTCATTCACTGTAACGGTGATTGACAACGAGCTTCCAACGATCACTTGTGCTGCAGATATCTTCGCTAACGCGGATGCTGATCAATGTGGTACGGTAGTGACTTACGATCTGCCTACGACTTCTGATAACTGCGCTATCGCGGAAGTGAATATGATTGAAGGGTTGGCTTCAGGAGAAGTATTCCCAGTAGGAATCACCACAGTGACTTACGAAGCGATCGATGTCAACGGAAACGTAAACACATGCAGCTTCAATGTTGAGATCACTGATACACTTGCACCAGTAGTAGACGGATGTCTTGAGAACATCGTGGTTGAAAACGACCTGGATGAATGTGGTGCAGTGGTTGACTTTGAATTGCCAACTGCCACTGATAATTGTGCAGTGACTGCTGTAGTTCTTGAACTTGGATTGGAGCCTGGAAGCTTCTTCCCACTTGGAACTACAGAGATGACTTACTCATTCACTGATGAGGCTGGAAACACAAGCTACTGCTCGTTCTCAGTAACAGTGAACGACACACAGGAAGCAACAATTACTTGTCCTGGTGACATGACAGTATCAAACGATACTGGCATCTGTGGAGCATTCGTGAACTACCCACTACCTACAGTAACTGATAACTGTGAAGCTGGTGAAGTAGTAATGCTTGAAGGAATTCCTTCAGGAGAACTCTTCCCGGTAGGTGAGACGGTATTGAGTTTCGAGGTGATTGATGGAAGTGGAAATGTGAGCAACTGTAGCTTCATTGTAACAGTGGAAGACACAGAAGCTCCAGTGATCCTTTGCCCGGAAGACATCACACAGATTGACCCAGTGGTATTCTTCGACGAGCCATTCTTCACTGACAACTGTGAAGCGAACTTGATCCTTCTTGAAGGAATGGAAAGTGGAAGCGAATTCCCTCACGGATACACTGAGATTGTATACGTAGCAACTGACCTTGCTGGAAATGCTGACACTTGTAGCTTCACGATCTTGGTGAACACTCCTCCAGTAGCTGAAGATGATACAGCAGAAGTATTCGAGGAAGACGATGATATCAACATCGACCCACTAGATAACGACTACGATCCAGACGGCGATGATATCACGATCACTTATGTGGAAGCACAGAACGGTGATGTGACTATCAACAGCGCTGGAGGAATCAACTACGATCCATTCCTTGACTGGTGTGGAACTGATACGATCACTTACGTTATCTGCGACCCATTCATGGCTTGCGATACGGCACAGATCGTCGTAGAAGTTGAGTGTTTCATTGACCTCATCATCCCAGAAGGTATTTCACCTGATGGCGACGGAGTGAATGATACATTCGAGATCATCGGACTGGAAGACTACCCAGTTAACCGACTAAGCATCTACAACCGTTGGGGACGTCTGGTTTACGAATCAGAAGACTACCAGAACGATTGGGATGGAACATCACAGGATGCCTTGACTCTAGGGTCAGGAGCCCTTCCTGAAGGAACCTACTTCATTGTACTTGAACTGGAGAACGGAGCACTCCGCCCAGTGAAAGGATACGTTTACCTCAACCGATAAGAAAAACCTACGCATATGCGTTACCAGATACTAACTACCCTAGCTGCATTGTTCATTTTCTCTTGCGTTGCCAACGCGCAGCAAGAGGCCGGACATGCTCAAAACTTAATGAATATGTTGCGTGTCAATCCTGCTTATGCGGGATACAAAGAGACCGCTGTGTTTACCGCATTCCACCGTTCACAGTGGGTCGGTTTCAAAGGCGCTCCAAGCACGCAGACCTTGTCGTTCGACATGCCTATCAAGCGCGGTAAATTCGCTTGGGGAGGTACGATCAATCACGACAAGATCGGACCGACTAGCGAGTTGTCGTTGATGATGGATGCTACAGCACGAGTGCAAGTGAACCGTACTGGATTCATGAGCTTCGGATTGAAGGCAACAGCATCAATGTTCCAGACGAATTTCTCTGACGTAACGTTGACTTCTACGCACTACGATCAGCAGGATGACTTCTTCTCGAACAACCCGCAAAGCGTGTTCATGCCAAACATTGGCTTCGGATTCTTCTACCATGACCGTGCGCACTTTGTAAGTGTTTCTGTACCGCGTTTGTTGGAGAATCAGCTTGACAAAAAGAACTCTGATGCCTACGCTTTTAGTGAAGGTGTTGTGCAGCCTACAGCGTTCTTGATGGCAGGAAAAATCTGGAAGATTGACCGTCAGTTCAAGTTTCAGCCAACGTTAATGATGCGTGCTACAGCTAATGCACCGCTATCAATTGGCGCGAATGCGAACCTTTTCATACAAGATACGTTCAAGGTAGGTGCATACTACTACTATAAAGAGGTGGCCGGCGCTTTCATCCAATATGAGGTGAATAAGAAGCTGAAGTTCGGATACTCTGTGGATGTCTTTGCACACCGCGCGATCACGACAAACTTCGGTAGCCATGAAATCATGGCGTCTTATCAGCTCAAAGCGAAGCGTAAGCGTATCGTGTACCCTCGCTACTTCTAATGAACACCCACCCTATGAAACGATTAACGCTCGTTCTGTTCATTCTAGGCCTCGCTATGTCCGCGGTTTCCCAGGAAGCCCTGATCGAACGTGGTGATAAGCTTTTTGACAAATTCAATTATGGCGAAGCGCTTTACTATTATCAAGACGCTTTCGCGGAAGATTCTACATCTATCTATTCGGTGCGGCACATTGGTTTGTGTATGCGTAAACTGGGAATGATGGAAGAAAGTGGTCTGTGGTTCCTCAAAGCCATTGACATGGGCAGTGACGTTCCCGAAGACAAGCTGTACTACGCTGAGTCATTGAAGGCTCAGATGAAGTATTCCAAGTCTGTGTTCTGGTACGCACGCTATTCGGCCGATAGGCCAGAAGATAGAAGAGCTCAAAAACACATTCGAGACACGCAGTATTTCCGAGATCTGTGGGCTGATTCCCTGAAATATGAGATTCACCGTCTAGAGATCAACAGTGATAAGCCGTCGTTTGGTATGTGTCGCTTTAATGGTCGTTATGTTTTCTGCTCCGCAGGAATTAACAACTCCTTTCTAGAAGAAGACGCCTTTGATGAGGTGCCCTTCCTCGACGTCTATGCGTGTGATCTGGATGAAGAAGGAGAAGCGATCAATCCAGAACGATTGAACGGTAACGTAAACAGTAAATATCACGACGGACCAGCATTCTTTGACGAGAATTACCAGGTCATGTACGTAACGCGTAATAACATGAAAGGTGGTCGTCCGGTCTATGATAAGTCTGGTACGGCCAATCTTCAAATCTATGCGATGCGTCTTCAAAACGGCGACTGGAGTAAGGCTGAAGGACTGCCATTCAACTCTGACGATTTCTCCACCGGACACCCTACGCTCGATATCGAGTCAACTCGTATGATTTTTGTATCGAACATGTTGGGTGGGTACGGTGGAACTGATCTATACGAGGTTCGCTACACTAAAAATGGGTGGACGGAGCCTGTAAATCTTGGTCCTGCGATCAATACTGAAGGAAACGAGATGTTCCCATTCATCTCAGATGAAGGAATTCTATATTTCTCTTCAGATGGTCATGCTGGTCTTGGTGGTCTTGACATTTTCGTTGCTGAGATTAGCGATGAAGGTTATTCGGAACCAATCAACCTTGGTTACCCGATTAACTCGTCGAAAGACGATTTTGGAATCCATTACAATGAGATAGAAGAGATGGGTTACTTCTCTTCAAACCGAAACGGACAAGGATCGGATAACATCTATCGATTCAGCACCGTTCGCTTCATGCAACAGATTGTTGCCTTGAACTTTGAGACTGACGAAAACGTTTTGATGGCCGGGAAATTCGTGACCCTTCGTTCATTGACCATGGAAGAAGATTCTGTCATTCGACTTGACGAAAACGGAAGCTTCCAGGCCTTGTTAGATGCCGGACATAGCTTCGAAGTATTCATGGGTCAGGGCGAGACGATGAGCAGTGAGCCTATCCTGTCTTTTGAGATTGATGAAGAGCTCACTGAGACCTTTGTAGATCTTGGAACATTCAAAGTTTCCAAGCAAGCGTTGATTGACGCTGGTTTGATTGAAGAGGTAATTGAGCTTCAACTCGCTATCGCGGAAGGGGACTCTCTTGGTGCGGCAGAGAAAGGAGCAGAAATCAGGGGACTCTTGGAGCGATTGCGGGATGAAACCCACTTCTTATCCAATACTGAATTCGACGAGCTTACGTCCAGTGAACTCATTGACAACTCCGAATTGGATCGACTGGTCTTAGAACAAGACGAAGTCGTCAAAGCGAAAAATGCTGAATTGAGACAGTACGAGCTCAATAACATCTACTTCGGGTTCGATAGCTATGCTATTCGTCGCTCAGAGCGCGAAAAAGCAACAGCATTGATCGAGATCATGGAGAATGATCCGAACGTCAACGTGGTCGTCAAAGCCCACACAGACTCTCGTGGAGATGAAAACTACAACCTCCTTCTCTCGATGCGCCGAGCGAAGAGTATCGAGAAGTACTTAGCAAAGTACGGCATCGACAAATCGCGATTCAAAATTGCATGGGTAGGAGAAAGCGAGTTGTTTATCGACTGTGAAGGACAACCATGTTCCGAAGCAGACCACGCGCTCAACCGAAGAGTGGAGGTTTTGTTTGTGGCGGGAGATCCGACTGCGTTAGAGGAAGAGTAGAAGGAAGAATAAGAGGTTAAGGATGCACATGTGCATCCTTAACTAGGGGTAGAATGAGAATAAAAAAGGGGCCTTTGGGGCCCCTTTTCTTTTTTATGCTTTTGACAGCTTCAGCATGTTGGTCATGCCTTGCTCTGAGATCGGCATTGAAGCGATGTTGATGACAAAATCGTCTTCTTGCAGATACCCTTGTTTCTTCAAAATGTACTTGATGTCAGCGATCGTGTGATCTGTGCTGACCATCTTATCATAGTAGAAGGCCTTTACACCCCATACAAGGTTCATTAGCGTGAGAATCTTGCGGTTTCCAGTGAAGACGAAGGTTCTTGCTCTAGGGCGCTGTGATGACACCTTAAATCCAGTGTAGCCTGAGAATGTCATGGTTACGATGGCCTTGGCTTCTACTCGTTTCGCTAGACGGCACGCATTGTAGCAGATAGAATCAGAAACGAAACGATCTTCGTTGGATTCTGCTGGTGGCTCTTCGTGGTAGTAAATGTGATCATGGCGCTCAATTTCGTCGATAATCTTCACCATGGCCTTGATGACTTCAACTGGGTGCTTACCTACTGAAGTTTCTCCACTCAACATCACCGCATCAGCGCCGTCTAACATCGCATTCGCAACGTCGTTTACTTCGGCACGTGTTGGAGTAATATTGGTAATCATCGTCTCCATCATCTGTGTAGCCACGATGACAGGTTTCGAGTTGCTAATGCACTTCTGTATAATCGACTTCTGGATCAACGGAACGTTCTGCATTGGCACCTCTACCCCAAGGTCTCCACGTGCTACCATAACCGCGTCAGTTTCAAGGATGATATCATCGATTTCATCCATTGCCTCTGGCTTTTCGATTTTGGCGATAACACGAGCGTGCTTCTCCTTGTCTTTAATGATGTGCTTCAGCTCAATGATATCTCGCGCTGAACGTACGAATGACAACCCAATCCAGTCAACATTCTGCTCGAGCGCAAACTCGAGGTCAACCAAATCCTTCGGCGTCAAACATGGTAGTGAGATCTTCGTATTTGGAAGGTTAATCCCTTTCTTCGAACTCAATACACCTCCATGGATGATGTCACATACCACTTCGTCTTTACCATTCGTGGAAGCGATTCGTAGCACCAGCTTACCGTCATCTAGAAGAACAGATTCACCTGGCTTTACATCCTTAGCGAAGTCTTCGTAGTTGGTGAACACCTTTTCAGCTGTTCCTACCATTTCCTTCGTTGTGATTTTCAATTGCTTCCCAGCTACGAGATCTACTCCGTTGTTTTCTACTTCTCCCACACGCAACTTCGGACCTTGAAGGTCAGCGAGGATCGCGGTGTGCGTACCCAATTCAACGTCTATTTCTCGGATGGTCTTGATCACCTCATTGTGCACTTCATGTGCGCCGTGAGAGAAATTCAAGCGGACAACGTCCACTCCTTCCTGTACCATTTGCTTTAGTACATCCTTCGGAGAACTCGCTGGTCCTATCGTAGCTACTACTTTGGTTCTTTTCATCGTCAGTTCCTTATTCAAAAATCAGGTTGTCTTTGTGTTTCAACCCTGCAGCGTCAAGAGGGAAGCATGCGATTACCGGTGAAAGCGAGCGAATCTGGTTCGAAATATCTGTTTCATTCAGATGGTCACCTTCTTCGATCTTGAGCAAATAATCGAATTGCTTTAGTTCAGGGATTAACGGCCCGTCAGTACTATGGTTTGCGATCAATGACCACACCTGCAATTCGTCTTCTGCTACGTGTTGGTATAACACATGTCTGCTCTTTCCTGAGCGCTGCGGTACCTCGTGCTCTCCTTCCATACTTAACTTCAGGTCGAGCTCCTTATTGAGGTACCAGCACAAGCGGTGACTCGAGTCATGACAACTGATTCCGAAAAGTAGGAAGCTGTAATCAAACTCAAAGTCAAGCTTATATTTCATAATGTAAAGATAAAGCACCTAAGTGTATTTTGCACACTTAGTTACTCCGCAATTGCCTCACAAGCCTCTCTAGCGGCCTGTTGTTCAGCACTTTTCTTCGATTTTCCTTTACCTCGACCAAGTGCATCGCCGTCAACAAAAGCCACGATCTCGTAGCGATCGGGGGCGTCAACTATCGGGTTCTCGCGGATCACCTCAAAGCTAAGCGAGACTTTTCGTTTTTGACACCATTCATGCAGTTTACTTTTAAAATCTGTTACTGTATGAACGCGTTTGTCTATACCGTTGTCTTTCAACAGGGCCAACACCTTCTTTGCAGTGAATTCATACCCTTTATCGAGGTAGATCGCTCCAATAAGCGCTTCAAGTGCGTTTCCTATCATTGATCGGTGCACCGGCTGCTTGCCAAGACGGGCAATGAGGTATTCGCTGATCTCAAGTTTGTCACCTACCATGTTGAGCATTTTTCTGCTCACTACTTTGGCTTTCATCTTGGTGAGTTCTCCTTCTGAAAGTCCTTCGTGTTCTTGATAGAGATATTCAGCTACAATAACATCCAGCACCGCATCACCAAGGAACTCTAATCGTTCGTTGGAACCATGCACACCAGTAGCGCCTCGTTTCACGGCAGAGCTATGACGCAATGCTTGCGTGTACAAGGTGGTATCACCTGGGCGGTAATTGAAATGTTTCTGGATGTAATCAGCGATGCGAGGGTCGTTGGTTTGTTTTTTCCAGAATCGTTGAAAAAAACGGCCTACTCCCATGCTCAGATTTTCTTGAAAATCGCTGATGTATTGTGTCCACCGAAACCGAATGTGTTGCTCAAGGCCGCACGCACTTCTCTTTTCTGTGCCTTATTGAATGTGAAGTTGAGCTTCTCATCCAATTCAGGGTCAGTGTTGGCGAAGTTGATTGTTGGAGGAACAATATCGTTCTGCACGGCGAGGATACAGGCGATCGCTTCGATCGCACCTGCAGCACCGAGCAAGTGACCAGTCATTGACTTAGTCGAAGAAATATTGAGGTTGTACGCGTGATCTCCGAATACTTGTTGGATCGCTTTTGTCTCCGCTACGTCTCCAAGTGGTGTACTTGTGCCGTGAACGTTGATGTAATCGATCTCATCTGCTTGCATTCCCGCATCTTCCAACGAGTAACGCATTACATTCGAAGCGCCTAGACCTTCTGGATGTGGAGCTGTCATGTGGTGTGCATCGGCAGAGAGACCTCCACCAACGAGTTCACAATAGATCTTCGCTCCACGAGCTTTCGCGTGCTCGTATTCTTCTAGAATCACGCATCCTGCACCTTCACCCAAAACGAACCCATCCCTAGTGGCATCAAATGGTCTAGATGCCGTAGCGTAATTTTCGTTGTTCGTAGATAGGGCTTTAAGTGCGTTGAATCCGCCGATTCCAGCTTCATTAACGGCTGCTTCAGAACCACCGCTCACGATGATATCGCTTTTACCCAAACGGATATAAGTGAAGGCATCAATAAGTGCGTTAGTAGAACTAGCGCAAGCGGAAACGGTTGTGAAGTTAGGGCCACGGAATCCGTATTTGATCGAGATATGCCCTGAGGCGATATCTGCGATCATTTTCGGAATAAAGAAAGGATTGAAACGCGGTGTTCCGTCACCATTAGCGAAGTTGATACATTCATCTTGGAATGTTTTCAACCCACCAATACCTGAACCCCAAATCACCCCGATACGATCGCGATCAAGATCTTCAGTAATGTTCGCATCCTTTACTGCTTCATCAACAGTAACCAATGCGTACTGTGCGAACTGGTCAAGTTTTCGTGCCTCTTTACGATCAAAATGATCTTGGGCATTAAATCCTTTTACTTCGCACGCAAACTGAGTCTTGAACTTCGAAGCATCAAAATGCGTGATCGGTGCGGCACCACTAACACCATCGATTAGATTTTTCCAGTAGTCCTGGGCATTATTTCCAATCGGTGTGAGTGCCCCAATTCCGGTGACAACGACGCGCTTCAGCTCCATATAGGCGTACCCTTACTTAGCGTTATTTTCGATGTATTCTACGGCTTGACCAACAGTATTGATCTTTTCAGCCTGGTCATCTGGAATAGCGATGTTGAATTCTTTTTCGAACTCCATGATCAACTCAACAGTATCCAGAGAGTCTGCACCTAGATCATTTGTGAAGCTTGCTTCAGAAGTAACTTCTCCTTCATCTACTCCTAGCTTGTCAACAATGATCGCTGTAACTTTTGAACTTACGTCAGACATATTGATTTGTTTAAAAATTCGGTGCAAAGTAAATAAACTTTACTCTTACCACCAATTGATTTAATTTTCTGTGTATCAGGCGTTTAATAATCTTTCGGTATGTATCAATACCACTTAATGAGCTTATCTGGCCCCTTGCGTGTGAGTTCAGGCACCTCAGTACCTTCTGCTGGATATCCGATTGGAATGTTCAAATAGGCCTTTTCATTCGGGGGTCTATCAAGCGCCTTCTCCAAGAAATTCATCGGACTTGGTGTATGAGTCAGCGCGACCAAACCAGCGTTATGCACGGCCGCTAGCATCATACCCACCGCAATCCCTACAGATTCATTGACGTAGTAATTATTGGCGCGTTTTCCAGCTTCATCTGTGGTATATGAATGCTTGAACACTACAATCAGCGCAGGTGCTACTTCTATAAAGGGTTTGATATGATCTGTTCCGAAGGGCTCTAAATCTTTTAGCCAACGGTCGCTCATTCGTCCATTGTAGTTGCGGTACTCTTCCTCTTCGGCCAATCGACGAACTTCTTTCCGAAGCTCTCCATCCTGTACCACGCAAAAAGTCCATGGCTCTTTGTGAGCTCCACTTGGTGCCGTTCCAGCGGTACGAAGAATATTCTCTATTACCTCTTTCGGCACTGGTCGATCACTAAATGTTCGCACACTGCGGCGCTTGTTCATGAACTCGTAGTATTCTCTACTGCGGCGGATCATTTCCTCCTCTTCGAATTGAACTCCCGGATACGGGATGAACGTACTGCTTTCAGCCATGGTTAATGATTTAATAGTGGAATGCAATATCGGATATTGCTGATGGATGCTATCACGAAAATTAAACGATTCCGCGCTAGCGAGAAAACCTATGAGAGGTTCTTACGGACGATTTTCATGAAATCAGAAGCATAAACGAAGTCATTTAGCTCTTGATTCGAGGAATGGAGGATGTCGTCTTTGCTGCCAGTCCACCAAATCATTCCTTTATTCACGAAGTTGATATTATCACCTACTTCAATCACAGAGTTCATATCGTGCGATACGACTACGGTGGTCATTTTGAACTCATAAGTAATCTCATGGATCAAGTTATCGATGACAATGGCCGTTTGCGGATCGAGTCCAGAGTTCGGTTCATCGCAGAACAAATACTTTGGATTCATAGCAATGGCGCGCGCGATACCAACCCGCTTCTGCATACCCCCTGAAATCTCAGCAGGAAATTTCTTGTTCGAACCTTCGAGCTGCACACGCTTCAAACAGAAATTGATACGCTCTTGCATTTCTTCCTCGCTCATACCACCGAACATCCGCAGAGGAAAACCAACATTCTCTTCAACGGTCATCGAGTCAAACAACGCGCTGCCTTGAAACAGCATCCCAATCTCCTTCCGGATCTCTTTGCGCTCCTTGTTATTCATCGACGTGAAATCACGTCCATCATAAAGGATCTGCCCGGAATCAACCTCAAGCAGACCAACGATGCATTTCGTTGTCACCGATTTTCCACTACCCGAACGACCAATGATAAAGTTCACTTTACCCGTCTGGAAGGTGGCCGTCACATCTTTGAGGACATGCTGCTCACCAAATGTCTTATTCACATCAACTACCTGGATCATGTCAAGAGCAATTGAGTGAGTAATAAGTTGGTCACCATGATCAGTACAATACTGTATACCACGGCTTGTGTAGACGAATGACCTACTTCTAGCGCCCCTCCCTTCGTATGATAACCGTGGTAGGCTGAAACCGAAACGATAATAAAGGCGAATACCGTCGTCTTGATCAAAGCATACGCTACTTGGAAGGTGTTGAAATCATATTGAATCCCGACTTCGTAGTCTGCTACGGGAATGACATTGGCCAACTCACCGATAATGGCCCCTGCCGTGACTCCCAGGAACATCGAACCAATAATCAGGAAGGGAAAGATGATCACCGAAGCAACGATTTTCGGCAAGATCAAATAGCCTGCAGAGTTCACCCCCATAATATCCAGGGCATCGATTTGCTCTGTAATGCGCATCGTTCCAATCTCCGAAGCGATGTTCGACCCGACCTTCCCAGCCATAATCACCGGAATGATGGTAGGAGCAAACTCGAGTATCATGGTTTGACGTACGGTGAAACCAACAGTGTAGAGCGGAATCCATCCAGATTCAATCTGTGCCGCTGTTTGCAGACAGATCACCGCTCCCATGAACAAGGAGAGCAGCGCAACAATCCCCACACTTTGCACCCCAATCTTGTCAATTTCAGTGACCATCAGACGGAAGAATAGCTTCCACTTCTCCGGCCTACGGAAGGTGGTGCGCATCAAAAGGAAGAATCTACCTATGTGGAAGAATATCTGCATTGGTGAGAGCTAAATTAGAACAAGACAACAGGTACTATGCTAAGCCAGAAATAACTTTTCAAGGTTTGCCGTTCGATAAAGGCAGTTTGTTAAAGCACTGAGAGTGCATGAATTTCTCTGTATCTTTCATGACCTTTGTATGTAAAGGGAATGATCTACGTATGAAACGACTTTTTCTTCCAACGCTTATCATCCTCGCTGTGTTGTTCTCAGTGTCGATGTCTTCTTGCTCCGCATTCCGTAAAAAGAATCGCTGTAACACCTGTCCTGTCTGGAAAGATCAGATAGAAGTCCCTACTGAGTGACCACAGACCCTCGTTATCATTCTTTAGCATCTGTGCTCTCTGGTGAGGCACTTGAATATTGTTTTCGACTATTGGCGGAATCGGATGTTGCCTTTAAGCTGAGCAGACCTCGTTCGAGCAAATGGGGTGATTATCGCTTTGGTCGTTCCATTCAACCAGCCATCACTGTCAATCGAAATCTTGAGCCTCCTCTTTTCCTCATGACCTTTTTGCATGAGTTCGCCCATCATCAAACCACGCGAGACTATGGAAGGAAAGTTCCCCCACATGGCGTTGAGTGGAAGATGAATTTTCGCTCACTGATGTTGCCTTTCTTGAACGAAGACAGCCTAGGCAAAACGTTATTCCCGCTCATTGTCCGACACATGCAAAACCCTCGGGCAAATATCAGTGCTGACCAGGCCTTGTATCGTTATGTCCTAGATCAACGAGATGAAGAAGGCACAGAGATTCGTACGTTATCAATAGGTCAACGATTTCACTTTAGAAATGAGGAATACGAAGTCGAGCAACCCTTGCGCAAAAGGATTCGTGTCATTCGTACACGAGACCAGAGACGATATATTTTTCAACCTTTGGTGCGGGTATATGTCGGTGAGCCACAGTGAAATTTGTACTTTTGCACGGCCAAAAAGTGGCACTACGAACGCTTATTCTCTTCTTACATGACCAAGGTATCAAACATGGCTGCCAACCTCGTTGGATCAGAGATCATCAAACTTGCTGGTGAAATCAAGGCCAAAATCGCCGAAGGACAACGCATACACAACTTTACAATTGGAGATTTCAATCCTGAGATCTTCCCGATTCCGAATGCACTTGAAGAAGAGTTGATTAAAGCCATTCGTGAAGGTCACACCAACTACCCTGCTGCCAACGGAATGCAAGGGCTTAGAGAAGAGCTTGCTCGTTTCATTAAGAAAAACCAAGGCCTATCATACAGCCCAGATGAGTTCTTGGTAGCTGGTGGTGCTCGTCCGCTTATTCACGCAGTATACCAAGCATTGGTTGATCCAGGTGATAAAGTCGTATTTCCTGTTCCTTCATGGAATAACAATCACTACACGCACATGGCTCACGCCGAACGTGTGATGATCGAGACTTCTCCTGAGTCGAACTTCATGCCTACCGCTGATCAATTGAAGGAGCACCTCAAAGACGCTCGTATGTTGGCGCTTTGTTCACCGCTGAACCCTACTGGAACTGTTTTCAGCAAAGAACAGCTAGAAGCCATTTGTGAAGTGGTGCTAGAGATCAACAAAGAGCGTGGAGAGAACGACCCATTGTACGTATTGTACGATCAGATCTACTGGATGCTTTGTTACGGTGAAACAGCACACGTTGATCCAGTGAGTCTCTTTGAAGAAATGCGCCCGTACACCATCTTCATTGATGGGCTCTCCAAAGCCTTTGCCGCAACTGGAGTTCGCGTTGGGTGGTCTTTTGGACCTCCACACATCATCGCAAAGATGCGTGCTATTCTAGGTCACATTGGAGCTTGGTCTCCAAAGGCTGAACAGATGGCAACAGAGCGATACCTCAAACAAGAAGATAAGGTAGAAGCCTACCTCACAGATATTAAAGAACGCCTTTCAATGCGCCTCAACGGATTCTACCAAGGATTCCAAGCCATGAAAGCAGATGGCTATCCTGTAGATGCCATCAAACCTCAAGGTGCGATCTACCTCACGGTGAAGATTGACCTGAAAGGTTTTGAATACAACGGAACCGTAATGAACTCTACGAAAGAAGTTGCTTCTTTCTTGATCAACGAAGTAGGATTGGCGATTGTCCCATTCTATGCATTTGGTGCATCAGAGACTTCGGTTTGGTTCCGTCTTTCGGTGGGAACAGCCTCTGAAGCAAGCATTGCTGAAGTATTTGACGCATTGCGAGCAAAGCTGAGCCCTGTTAACGTTTAAACTACGATACCAATGGTGAATCCACATAACTACGCAGTGATCATGGCTGGTGGAATTGGCAGTCGATTCTGGCCAATGTCACGCGCTTCATTCCCGAAGCAGTTTCATGACATTCTAGGAACAGGAAGAACCCTCATCAAAATGACCTTTGATCGTTTGGCAAAGGTGACTCCAGAGGAAAATATCTTCGTTGTGACCAACGAACGTTACCGCGATTTGGTCTTGGAACAACTTCCAGGAATGAAGGCTGACCAAGTGTTATGTGAACCATTCATGCGAAACACTGCCCCGTGTATCGCTTATGCCAACTTCCGCATCGCTCAACGTGATCCGAAGGCACGCATCGTAGTGGCCCCATCTGATCACTTGATTACTGATGAATCAGGGTTCATTGAGACCCTTGAATTGGCCCTTGAAGAAACGTCTACTTCAAAGAACCTCGTCACACTTGGAATCAAGCCGCATCGTCCTGACACAGGTTATGGCTATATCCAATTTGAGGAAGATCAAGACACGGATTCTGACCGCATCATGAACGTGAAAACGTTCACAGAAAAGCCAAACTTAGAGCTGGCTCAAAGCTTCCTAGACTCTGGTGATTTCTACTGGAATTCAGGAATCTTCATCTGGAGTTTGGAGAACATCCAGCAGTCTTTCCAGGATCACTTGCCTGAGATGTACGAATTGTTCTTGTCTAAGAATGACGCCTTCGGCGGAAACGATGAGACAACCGCGATCGAGCAGATCTATGGTTCATGCGAGAACATCTCCATCGACTACGGAATCATGGAGAAAGCGCAAAACGTGAAAGTGGTATTGAGCGACTTCGGATGGAGCGACCTTGGAACTTGGGGGTCACTGTACACACACCTAGATCAAGACGATCAAGGAAACGGTGTAGTCGGTGATTGTATGGCTTACCAGGCGGTCAACAATGTGGTCTACGGTCAACCAAATAAGCTTGTCGTTCTTCAAGGATTGAACGACTTCATCGTGGTGGATACCAAAGATGCCTTGCTGATCTGCAAAAAGTCAGATGAACAGAAGATCAAGTCCATCGTGAACGATTTGAAGACCAGCAAGGAAGAGGACTACGTTTAGCGTCCAATCATCTTGAGCGGGTCAACCCACTCGTCGTATTCTTCTTCGGTTAGATAACCGAGTGCAAGTGCCGCTGCTTTCAGTGTGCTCCCTTCAGCATGTGCCTTACCTGCAATTTCAGCTGCTTTGTAGTAGCCAATCTTTGTATTCAATGCTGTCACCAACATCAATGAATTATCTACCAATTCTTTGATGCGCTTGGTGTTCGGCTCGATACCAGCAGCACAATGATCGTTGAATGACACACACGCGTCACCAATCAACTGAGCCGACTGAAGCAAGTTCGCTGCCATCATGGGCTTGAACACGTTCAGTTCATAGTGACCTTGGGTTCCACCTACAGAAACAGCCACGTCATTACCCATTACCTGTGCACAAACCATGGTCATGGCTTCACATTGTGTTGGGTTGACTTTCCCAGGCATGATTGAAGATCCTGGCTCATTCGCTGGGATGATCAATTCGCCAATTCCTGAACGTGGACCACTCGCCATCATGCGAATGTCGTTGGCAATCTTATTCAAGCTCACAGCAATTTGCTTCAGTGCACCGTGCGTTTCTACCATTGCATCGTGCGCTGCAAGTGCTTCGAACTTATTCTCTGCCGTCACAAACGGAAGCCCCGTGAACTCAGCGATGTACTTCGCAACTGTTTCCGAGTATCCTTTTGGTGTGTTGATTCCTGTTCCAACAGCTGTACCACCAAGAGCCAACTGTGACAGGTGCGCCAAGGTATTCTTCAGTGCTTTCAATCCGAAATTTAGCTGAGCAACGTAACCACTAAACTCCTGGCCTAGCGTCAATGGCGTAGCGTCCATCAGGTGCGTACGTCCAATCTTTACGACGTTATCAAGCTCTTCAGATTTCTTCTGAAGTGTATCACGAAGTTTCTCTACTCCAGGGATGGTCACTTCTACAACCTTTTTGTACCCGGCAATGTGCATTGCAGTTGGGAAGGTATCGTTCGAAGACTGAGACTTGTTGACATCGTCATTTGGGTGTAGCGGACGTTCGCCTTCACCTAGCTTTCCTCCGTTCAACACGTGTGCGCGGTTGGCCACCACTTCATTCACGTTCATGTTGCTCTGCGTTCCAGAACCTGTCTGCCAGATTACCAGTGGGAATTGGTCATCCAACTTCCCCGCAAGGATTTCATCACATGCTTGTCCGATCAAGTCACGCTTTTCTTCGGCGAGTCCGCCCAATTCAGCGTTAGTATATGCTGCGGCCTTCTTCAGGTATGCGAAGGCTTGAACGATCTCCATTGGCATGGAAGCCACCGGTCCGATCTTAAAGTTATTACGAGAGCGCTCAGTTTGTGCTCCCCAGTATTTATCGGCAGGTACTTTTACCTGTCCGATGGTGTCTTTTTCTATGCGGTATTCCATTGCTGGTTTGGTTATCAAATTTCCTCTGATTCGGTTTTGGCGCCACTTCCTGCGCTCATTAGGTAGGCCTTGAGCATGTCTTCGATATCACCGTTCATGATACCATCAACATTTGAGCTCTCGTAGGCACTGCGGTTATCCTTGACGAGTTTATAAGGCTGCATGACGTACGAACGGATTTGTGAACCCCATTCGATTTTCTTCTTGCCTGCCTCGATTTCGCTTCGTGCTTCGTTGCGTTTCGCAATCTCCATTTCATAGAGCTGCGATTTTAACAACTGCATCGCCTTCTCTTTGTTTCCGAGCTGCGAACGTGTTTCTGTGTTGTCAATGACAATACCTGTTGGTTTGTGACGAAGACGAACCCCAGTTTCTACCTTGTTCACGTTCTGTCCACCGGCACCTCCAGATCGGAAGGTCTCCCATGAGATGTCAGCTGGATTCACATGAATTTCAATAGAATCATCTACCAATGGGTAGACATAAACAGAAACGAAGCTCGTGTGACGGCGCGCATTCGAATCAAAAGGCGAGATACGCACCAATCGGTGCACTCCATTTTCTCCTTTCAACATTCCAAAAGCGAATTCACCATCGAACTCAAGCGTTACTTGCTTGATCCCGGCAACATCTCCTTCTTGGATATCAATTTCACGGATTTTGTATCCGGCTTTTTCGCCGTACATCAAGTACATGCGCATGAGCATTGAAGCCCAATCACAACTCTCGGTTCCACCTGCTCCGGCGGTGATTTGCATCACGGCGCTGAGGGCATCTTCTTCATTGGAAAGCATGTTCTTGAATTCAAGTTCTTCGATCTTGGTAATGGCGTCATTGTATGATGACTTCACCTCATCTTCTGAGGCTTCTCCTTCCTTGAAGAACTCGTAAAGGACATTCAAATCGTCTACGGCTTGTGTACAACTTGCGTAGCTGTCTGTCCATGATTTCTTGGTACGAATGCGTCGCATCACACCCTCTGCTTTCTTGGGATCGTTCCAAAATTCAGGGTCTTGCGTCAGCTTTTCGTCTTCTTGTATCTCGATCAGTTTCTTATCGACGTCAAAGATACCCCCTTAGCGCTTCCAGGCGCCCAGCTAATGCTGCTACGTTATCACTTGTGATCATGGCGGCAAAGGTAATGCAATTGCCTATTCTGAGGAACGGAAAATCGCTTCCGCGCTAGCGAATTAAAGATCATTTTCTAATTTCATGGGCACAGCCAAAACACCATGGAAGATATTCTTGACATTCAGCACGAAAGCAATCAGCAAGACGGACCTTCATTGTCTCAACTTGATGCCGAGGGCTACAAATTTGATTTTAGCCGAGCCTTTGAAACAGGATGGGCGGCCTTCAAAGATGACATTGGGCAGTACATTTTGTACACCTTGGTCATGCTTGTGATCATCATCGCCAGTCTCATTACGATTGTTGGACCGATTCTCATCGCAATGCCACTTTCAGCCGGTGTCATGATCTACGGAAGCTACGCGCTCAAAAAAGAGACACGCGAATTCAACACGTTCTTCGAAGGTTTTAAATTCTTTGGACCTCTCTTGGGCTATCTATTGATTATGGTGCTGCTTTCACTTGTCTTTATTGTTCCTTTCGCGCTCATCTTTGGGATGGGTTCGGCGATAGCTGACGCTGCAAATTCCGAAGCCATAGAAGCGATTTCAGCAATCATGCTTGGGCCACTTCAGATTCTAATCATGGTGATTAGTGTCTTGATTCAAGCCTTTCTATTTTTCTCTGTCCCTCTGATTGTTATTGGAGGTCTTGGGACTATGGACGCGATTAAGTGGAGTGCTAAAATTGCTCGCAAGCAGTTCTGGTGGATTCTATTGTTTGCGTTTGTAGTCAGCTTGATTAGCCAAGCAGGTGCCTTCGCATGTTACGTCGGATTGCTGTTCACGATGCCACTATCGCAATGCCTCATCTTGGGAGCATACGCTGATATTGTTGGGCTTGGGAATAAGCAAGAAGCCTCGCTTTAAGCGAAACCTCGATCATCAAGTACAGCATTAATCAACGAGCTTTCGTAGCCTCGTTGGTAAGCATAGCGCAACAACTTTTGGCGTTGTTCATAGCTCAAGTCTTTACCTGGGCGCCACCCCTTTGAGTGCAAAACTGATCGGAGGTTCTCTTCGTATTCATCTTCTTTGATGACCGACTGGAATGCGGCGGAAATCAAGGAATCGCTGATTTGATGAGGTTTCAAGGCATGCTTGATTTTAATGCGGCCCCATTTCTTGATTCGAACCCTTCCAGAAACGAAGCTTTCTGTGAATCTTACGTCATCTAAATATTGCTCAGAAGTGAGTTGTTGGATGGCCTTGGCTAAGTCTTTTTCACCCATGCCAAGCTCCTGAAGCTTCCGTTCAACCTCGGATGTGCTTCGGTCACGGCGTGCGCACCAGTTTCTCATGCGGGCAATCAATGCTTCATATTCCCCTCTTGCTTCCATAACGCAAATATGACAATTGCAGCCCAACCCCTTCAAGCGCAACTTTTTCTGAAAGCCTTCGTTTCTTGTCGGAGAAGGCCGCGCATTTCGCGGCTACCCTTGAATTATTTGTATTTTTGTGCTCCCATAAGGACTAACAACAGTTATGAAAGCGGAAATCGTAGAGAAACTGGAGGGCCTGCTACAGACAGATGACATTACATCGATCAAACAAGGTGTAAGAGATCTGCTGGCCGACTTTAAAGCAGCAAATGCTAAAGATCGGCAGATCCAGCTAGAGAAATGGCAAGGCGAAGAACATGAAGAAGGAGAAGAGTTCAACTACACGCCAGCGGCGGAAGATGAGCAATTCGATGCGTTGATGACCACTTACCGCGAACGCGTTAAGGAACACGGTCAGAAAATCGCAGAGGAGCAGCGTGCCAACCTCAAAGCAAAGGAAGACATCCTGAAAGAGCTGGAGTCTCTCGTGAAAGACGAAGAGAACGTGGGCAAGGCATTCGCTACGATGAAAGAACTCGACGAACGTTGGAAGACGATCGGAGATGTTCCTGGAGACAAGTACAACGATCTCCGAGAGAAACACACGCGCCTCAAAGACGACTTCTACTACAACATCAATATCTACAAAGAGCTTCAGGAAAATGACCTGAAGATCAACTTGAAGAAGAAAGAAGACCTCATCGAGAAGGCCAAAGGTTTGGCAGCGGTGGCTGACATCAAGGAAATCGAGATGTTGACACGTAGCTACCAAAAGGAATGGTCTGAGATTGGTCCTTCACCGCGAGAAAACTGGAAAGAACTTGGAGATGAGTTCTACGGGATCGTGCGTGAGGCATTTAGCCGTGTTCAAGCTCACTACGACTCACTTCGCAGTTCATACGAAGAGAACCTTACGAAGAAGCGCGCCCTTGTTGACAAGCTGCGTGAAATCGTTTCATTGGAAATCTCCAACCACGGAACGTGGCAAAAGAAGACGGAAGAAATCATCCAATTACAGAAAGACTGGAAGATGATTGGCTTCGCTCCAAAGAAAGAGAACGAAGAGGTTTGGCAAGAATTCCGTGGGTTATGTGACCTATTCTTTGAAAAGAAAAACACCTTCTACGATAGCCGTAAGTCTGAACAAAAAGGCAACAAGGCGAAAAAAGAAGAGCTCGTTCAAAAGGCCAATGAACTCAAAGAAAGCACTGATTGGAAGTCTGCAACAGAGGCATTGGTAAACATGCAGAAGCAGTGGAAGAGCATTGGCTCAGCTGCTCCTGGTGAAGAACGTAAGCTGTGGCAGAAATTCCGTGCAGCATGTGATCATTTCTTCAATGCGAAGAAAGAGCACTTCGCTGGTATGGGTGCCCGTCAGGAAGAAAACCAAAAAGCGAAAGAAGCCTTGATCGAAGAGATCAAAGCATTCGAGCTTTCAGGAAATCGCAATGAAGACCTTCAAGCGCTTCGCGAATTCCAGAACCGTTGGTCTGGTATCGGTTACGTGCCGAAATCAGCAATCAAAACGGTGAATGAAACTTACTTCTCAGCCATCGACGGAAAGTACGATCAACTGAAAATGGATCGTCGTGACCGCTCAATGACACGCTACAAAGATCGTCTTGATTCTATGAAAGGACAGGACGATGGAGATCGCGAGTTACGTCGTGAAAAGCGTTTGTTGCGTGATAAGATTGACCGTCTGAAGCAACGTGTATTGCAGTACGAAAACAACATGAGCTTCTTCACCGGACCAGGTGCTGACGACCTCAAGAAAGATTTCGAACGCAAGATTCGTACAGCAGAAGATGAGATCGCTGAGATCAAGGAAAAGCTTCGACTATTTAACGACTGATTAGAGTTTGAATTCGACCTCGCTTGGCTTCATTAGCTCAGGCTCGATCTCTTTCTCTACAGACGGTAATGTGAATCGGAAAGTAGCTCCTACTCCTTCCTCACCATAAGGTTCGATACGTCCACCATGACGTGTCACAACGCGCTGTACAATAGCGAGTCCAACTCCGGTGCCTTCGAAATCCTCATGCGGATGTAATCGCTGGAACACACCAAAGAGCTTGCTCGCGTAATTCATGTTGAACCCTACCCCATTGTCTTTAACTTGGTAGGCCACCATATCGTCCTGAGCCTCAGAGGTAACTTCGATGATGGCTTGTTCTTCACGTGCGGTGAACTTAACAGCGTTCCAAATGAAGTTGACAAGCACTTGGCGAATCATGTTCGCATCTCCTTTACAAGGAAGTAGGCTTTCTGCTTTGAAGACGATGTTTCGCTCCGGTACTTGTGCACTCAATTCTTTGATGACATCTGCGACCAGTGCCTGCATATCAACCTCTCCGAAGCTCACTGGCTTACGACCAATGCGCGAGAAGTCAAGAAGGTCATCAATGAGTTGAGACATCTCCCCTGCTCCTTTGCAAATCACATTGAGGTAGTGCTGCGCGGTTTCGTCTAGTTTCTCTTGGTAATCATCTTTCAGTGCTCCGGAGAATCCACTGATAGCGCGAAGAGGAGCACGTAAATCGTGTGATACTGAATAGGAGAACGACTCGAGTTCTTTAATTGCCTGACGCATCTTGAAGGTGCGGTCATCCACGCGTTGCTCAAGTTCTTCATTCATCAACTCAAGCTTACTACGTGCATCACGCATGGAGTGCGCAGAGCCAATATTCCCTGCCAAGGTCATCATCCCGTTGAAGACATGTTCATCGGTAGGTCGTTCCTTTTTGTTTCCTATTACTAGAGAACCCCAAAGCTTTTCCCCCACAATGATCGGCGCGAGCACCAATTGCTCAATTCCTCTTTCTTCAAGTGTTTTCTTCAAGGTCTCGTTAGCAGCCGAGGAATACAGTTCAATTGGAATTCCATTCTCGAGGCTTCGAATTAACCCATGCGCATCATAGTCTCCAATGGCTCCATCGGTCACGCCCATATTCACTGTATCGTCTAGTCTCCATCTACCCGTTACTTTGTATTGAACGTCTTCAGGGTCTGTCATATCATAGACATAAGCGATCATCGCATCAGCATTTAAGGCTGTACCTGCGAGTTCCATTGCTTTGTCTACATTTTCTCTGAAGTCGTTCTCCTCGAGCAACAATGTGGAAGCTTTTGCGATGCTTTCCATCACCACAGATTGCTTGAAAATCTTCTCTTCGTTTTGCTTGATTCGCGTTACGTCTTCCGTTGAAATAAGCAGCTTGTAAACGCCACCACTTTCTCCTAGGAAGCGCCAGCGTTTCAGGGTATGGATCATTGCTCCACCACTTGTGCGGTGTGGGAGCTCATATTCAATTTCTTGTTCGCCTTCCCAGATTCCGCGAATAGCGCGTTTGAAATACCCAATGGATTCATTGGTGTAGAATGACTCGTGGCGATCAATGAACTCTTCTAAGGTGTTACAACCGTATAGATGCAGAGCCTCTTGGTTCAAGTTCAGCACCTTCATCTTTTTCCGAAGCGCAAGCACCTCATCAAGGGAACCACCAAGAATAGATTCTACATCTACTCCAGAAGACTTCTTCTGCTCTAAGAATTCATTAAGCTCGGTGTAATCATATTCACCAATGGCAATACCTACAGATTGGAAGATGGCACGGTGATTCTTCTCCGATTGCTCAATCTGTTCTTGGTACTTCTTACGTTCGATGGAATAAACAATCGCCTTCTCCAAAAGATTGGCATCGAATTCACCTTTTACGATGTAATCCTGGGCTCCTTCTTTTACGATTTCAAGGGCAATGTTCTTATCGCTCAATCCCGAAAGGATAACTACCGGGGCATTGATAATTGACGCCACCTGCTGGAAGGTTTCCTTCCCGAAGCTATCAGGGAGGAAGAGGTCAAGAAAAACAATGTCGTAGGTATTCGATTCGAGCTTTTGCAGGGTATCCTGCATCGTCTCGGCATGTTCGATCTGAATAAAGAAGTCTCGGATTTGACTCAAGACCTCTTTGAAAATGATAAAATCCTGCAAGTTATCCTCAACAACGAGGATACGCGTCTTCAAGTAACTCATAGAACACCCAATGGCAAACTCAGGTAAGCCGTCGTTCCTTCGCCAGGGGTAGATTCTAAGTTAATTTCTCCTCCGTGCTTCTGTACGATCTCCCGAGCAATGGTTAATCCAGCTCCAATCTTCTCACTTCTCGCGTCAGTACGTTTGAACATCTCGAAGATCTTGTCTAAATATACCGGATTTATTCCACGTCCGTTGTCACGAACCTCGATCAATGCGCGATCTTCCACTTGGTGTGCCTCTACAGTGATTTGCATCGGCTCTTCTCCTGGATTATCGAAGGAATTCTGAAATAGGATCTTAAATAGATTCACCACCTGACTTGGTGGCATCAATACTGGTGGCAAGTTGCCACGAACAATATCGCTTCCCGCCTTATCGGTCTCACCAGAGAACATTCCTTTGAGATCATCAACCACCTCATTCAACGAAACCACTTGAGGTGTTTCCGTATTTCTTGCCACTCGAGAGAGTTCTACTAGAGCATAGATCATACGCTTCATGCGCTCTGCATTTTCAATACCGTAGTCTAGGTACTGTTGTGCATCTGGATCTAACTGCCCTTGAGTTTTCGTCTCAAGCAGTTTCAGAAATGAACTGATCATACGCAGCGGTTCCTGAAGGTCGTGCGATACACTGTAGAGAAAGCGTTCGTACGCTCCTTCGGGAGCTTTCAGGCCTTTTTTCGCTGGATGATTTGGTAGGGCCATAGGACGGGAACCTGTCATGCTTCTTGCAATACTTCGTTAATTATCTGGGGCAACTCGGCCAACTGCTTGCTCTTACTTACGCAACGCTTCACCCCTTCCGAAAGGGCTACCGATTTCGTGTAGTCATCTTCTTTGTTTGACAGGAAGATTACCGGAACACGAATGCATAAGCTATTCATCAGTTTCACAAAATCGAATCCATCGATCGTAGGCATACTGATGTCAAGCAGGATCAAGTCAATATCTGTAGTAGTAAGAACGGAAATCGCTTCAGACGTCGTGAGACACGTTTCAACATCAAAGTCGTGTTGAACTAGCATCATTTTGGTCATTCGTAGCGTGATGACCTCGTCGTCAATCAATAATAGTTTTGTTTTCATATTTCTCATTCTCGTTTCCAAATGTATATGGAGACCTTAGAGAATGAGGTAAGCATGATGCTCTACTGTCTGTAGGACTTCTCTGACAACTATGTAGCGCGGAATTAAGACATGCGGCAAACCACGCGTCCTGTGGTGTTTCCTTCTAATATTTGCGCTATCGCGGAAGGAATAGCGTCGAGTCCGACGATAGAAACACTCGACTGATTGAGCGGGAATCGCCACTCGGTAGCTAACTTCTCCCAGAGCTGATGACGAAGACGAATCGGTGTTTCAGCGCTATCTACTCCCAACAGATTCACACCGTTCAAAATGAATGGATAGACCGTCGTATGCAATTCCGCGCTAGCGACTAAACCAATGGTAGCCACACTGCCATTGCGTGCACACCCCTTAATCAAAGTAGCAAGCGTATTGCCCCCAACGTTATCAATCGCACCAGACCAACGGCTACGAAGCAACGGACGACCACTCTGATCATCCACTTCTTCACGCGTTAAGATTTGCGACGCGCCCAATGAACGCAAGTAGTCGTGCTTATCAGCTTTACCCGTGGCAGCATGCACATCATAGCCGGCATGTTTCAATAGAGCCACTGCCATGCTTCCTACTCCGCCCGTGGCGCCTGTAACCACGATGGGGCCCATCTCAGGAATTTGACCGCACGCCTCCATCTTGTGAAGCGCTAAAGCCGCTGTGTACGCTGCTGTACCGTATGCCGCAGCTTCAGGCATGCTCAATCCTTTTGGCAACGCCACTACCCATTCAGCTGGAACACGAATGTATTGTCCGAAGCCACCTGCTGTATTCATTCCTAAATCGAACGAAGTGCAAAGAACAGCGGTTCCAGGAGCCCATTTACCTGACTTGTCTTCAACCACTTCACCTACAGCATCAACACCTGGGGTATGCGGATAATTGCGAGTGATTCCCTTGTGGCCAGAAGCAGAAAGTGCGTCTTTATAATTCAACGCTGAGTAGTGCACTTTGATCGTGACTTCGTGATCAGGTAAAAAGTCAAAATCAAGCTCTTCAATCTGATGGCTAAACGTGCCGTCTACGGCTTCACGCGCTACTAACGCGCGGTATGTTGAGGGTAGATCACCCATGACTCTTCGTATTCTCTTCGGTTAATAAACTACAGGTATACCCTTCTACTTCTAGGTACCGGAGGTATTCAGGCAAGGCTTGCAAGACGCGATCTCTTGCCTTGATGCTATCGTGAAACACTACCACTGAACCCGGTCGGGTATACTCAATCAAGGTATCAACACACTGCTCTACCGATCGGTTCTCATCCCAATCGCCAGCGAGTACGTCCCACATAATGAGGTGGAATCTGTTGCGAAGGGCCTCCGCCTGTTGACGTCTGATTCGACCATAAGGAGGACGGAACAATTTCGAATTGACCAACTCTTCACAGCGCAATACACTTTTGAGGTAGCTCATCTGAGAGGTTCTCCAACCATTCTCGTGAGACCAAGTGTGGTTACCAACTGAGTGCCCGCGATCTAATAAGTCGAGGAAGATTTCAGGGTGACGTTCTACGTTTTCGCCCACACAAAAGAAAGTTCCTTTGGCGCCATATTCATCCAAGATGTCTAAGACCTGTGGCGTGACCTCGGGAACCGGGCCATCATCGAAGGTCAGAAAGACTTCGCGCTGAGAGGTAGGAATATCCCAAACCAAATCACCGGCAAGCGGCTTTACGATGGATGGGGTTTTGGCGAGATACATCGTGTCAAAGATAGCGGAAGTGCCTCCAAACGCTGGTTTCAAGAACAGAAAGAAATCAACCTCCCATTGCCCATAAATCAAGATCGAGTCATTTATCTTCGTCGCATGAAAGCTGCTGTACTCACGACCAATGGCAATGCCTTTGATTCATTCGAGATCCGTGACCTTGATAAACCAACACCTCAGGAAGGCCAAGTATTGATCAAAGTGGAGGCCTTTGGGCTCAATTTCGCTGATGTAATGGCACGTCGTGGTCTATACCGCGAAGCTCCTCCCTTGCCTTCTGTCATCGGGTATGATTTGGTAGGAAAAGTAGAGGCCGTGGGTAGCGGAGTAGATACTTCTCTCATCGGCGAACGCGTGGCGGGGATGAGTCGTTTTGGTTCCTACGCTGAATACTGCGCTACTCAAGCAAGCGGTGTGGCAGTGGTCCCAGATGATATGCCAGCTGCGGAGGCTTGCGCCTTAGGGACTCAATATTGCACCGCCTGGTACGCGGCGTTTCAAGCGACCAACATGAACCCGGGTGAACGCGTGCTGATCCATGCAGCAGCAGGTGGTGTAGGAACTGCCTTGGTTCAGCTCGCACAGTGGAAAGGATGCGAAATCTTCGCCACTGCTGGAAGCGATGAAAAAATCCAACTGCTCAAAGATCGAGGTGTACAGCACGTCATTAATTACCGCACTCAAGATTACGAAGAGGAAATCAAGAAGATTCTTGGTGAGAAACGTCTTGACATGACCTTCAACGCTATCGCGGGAAGCACCTTTAAGAAAGACATGCGCTTAATTGGCGCTGGTGGACGCGTAGTCATCTACGGCGCGGCTGAACGCGCTGGAAAAAAAGGAGGTAAATGGGCCACTATCAATATGCTTCGAAAGATGGGGCTCCTGATTCCATTGCTTCGTATGGCGAAAAGCCAAGCGCTGATTGGAGTGAATATGCTGAAGATCGCTGATCATCGTCCACAACGCATTGCAGAAGCGTTAGAAGAACTTGTTAAACTCTACCAAGAAGGTGTGATCAAACCACAGTCTGGAGGAGAATATTCGGTCAATGAATTGGCTCAAGCGCATGATGATCTGGAGTACCGAAGAACCACTGGCAAATTGGCTGTGCGCTGGTAAGCAACACATCCCTCTCAATTTCATGTCATTTGCCGCGTGAATTCGTAATTTCGCGTCTCTAAAAAAACCAGAGATGGAGTACGATTTTAATGCGATCGAAAGGAAGTGGCAGGCCAAGTGGAATGAAAATGAGACTTACCGCGTCACAGAAGACCCCGCTAAGAAGAAATTCTACGTGCTTGATATGTTCCCGTACCCTTCAGGTGCTGGACTTCACGTAGGTCACCCGCTGGGGTACATCGCTTCAGATATCTTCGCGCGCTACAAGCGTCACCAAGGGTTCAACGTACTCCACCCAATGGGTTATGATTCGTTCGGTCTACCAGCAGAACAGTATGCCATTGAAACAGGTCAACACCCAGCGATCACAACCAAGAACAACATTGCGCGTTACCGTCAGCAGCTGGACCAAATTGGTTTCTGCTACGACTGGAGCCGCGAGGTACGCACCAGCGATCCTTCATACTACAAGTGGACGCAGTGGATCTTTGCTCAGTTGTTTGATTCATGGTACAACCTCGATACTGACAAAGCAGAATCAATCAGCACCTTGGTAGCTAAGTTCGAGGAGAACGGTACCTACAACGTCAATGCATCAATTGACGAAGAGTGGTACAAGCACTTGAGCATGGATGAATTCCCGTTGTTCGGAGAATACTTCGCTGGGGAATTCACCGCTACAGATTGGAAGAGCCTTTCTGAGAAGCAGCAGCAGCTCATTCTGATGAATTACCGTCTGACTTACCTCGCTGATTCAGTGGTGAACTGGTGTCCAGCACTCGGTACGGTGCTGGCCAACGATGAAGTCAAAGACGGACGTTCAGAACGAGGTGGTCACCCTGTAGAGCAGAAGCTCATGCGTCAGTGGATGATGCGCATCACGGCTTACGCTGAGCGTCTATTGAACGACTTGAACACGATTGATTGGACTGATTCCATCAAAGAAATTCAGCGCAATTGGATTGGTCGATCTGAAGGAGCGAAAGTGCTCTTCGGTATCGATGGCCATGATGATATGATCGAAGTGTTTACGACGCGTCCTGATACGATTTTCGGAGTGAGTTTCATGACATTGGCTCCAGAGCATGCCTTGGTCGCACAGATCACGACAAGTGAATACAAAGCCGAAGTAGAGGCTTACGTTGAGAAAGCGGCAGCGCGTTCGGAGCGTGACCGCCAAAGCGATACGAAAGAGATTTCAGGTCAGTTCACTGGAGCCTATGCGCTTCACCCGTTCACTGGTAAGAAGATTCCAATTTGGATTGGAGATTACGTATTGGCATCATACGGAACAGGGGCTGTGATGGCCGTTCCTTGTGGTGACCAGCGTGATTGGGACTTTGCACGCCATTTCCGCATTCCAGTTCCAAACATCTTTGAGGGAGTCAACATTGACGACGAAGCCCATACAGATAAGATGACTCCAATCTGCGAGTCTGAATTCTTGAACGGCATCAATGGTAAAGACGCGATTGCGCGTGCCATTGAAGAGCTCGAGAAAATTGGTGCTGGAGAAGGAAAGATCAACTACCGTTTGCGAGATGCGGTATTCAGCCGTCAACGCTACTGGGGTGAGCCTTTCCCAATCTGTTACAAAAACGGAGTTCCTTATGAGGTTGAGACAGGGCAAGTGACGCTTCCTCCGGTAGACAAATACCTTCCAACAGAAGATGGTGAGCCGCCATTGGCTCGCGCTAAGCAAGAAGATTGGAACATCTGGGAAGGCGACCGTATGGAGTTCAATACCATGCCAGGATGGGCCGGTTCAAGCTGGTACTTCTTGCGCTACATGGATCCTCAGAATGAAGCTGAGTTCTGCTCGAAAGAAAAGGCCGCTTACTGGGGACAAGTTGATCTTTACATGGGAGGTGCGGAGCACGCCACAGGTCACTTGCTGTACAGCCGTTTCTGGACGAAATTCCTTGCGGATCGTGGTTACATTGAGTTCAATGAACCGTTCAAGCGCATGATCAACCAGGGAATGATTCAAGGACGTTCGAGCTTCGTTTACCGCGTGGTTGAAACCGGGCAGTTCGTTTCGTTCGACAAGCGTAAAGAATACAAAACGCAGCGTCTTCACGTTGACATTTCGTTGGTAGATAACGACGTACTAGATACTGAAGGCTTTAAGAATTGGCGTTCTGAATACACTAACGCGGAATTCATTTTGAACGATGATGGAAAGTACATCTGTGGATCTGAGATCGAGAAGATGTCGAAGTCGAAGTACAACGTTCAAACACCAGATGAACTTGTAGAAAAGTACGGTGCAGACACGCTTCGTTGCTATGAAATGTTCCTTGGACCAATTGAGCAGCACAAACCCTGGGATACCAAAGGAATCAGTGGTGTACACAACTTCTTGCGCAAGTTCTGGCGCCTATTCCACGATAGTGATAACAACGTTCAGCTTTCAGATGATGCTGCCACAGCGGATGAACTGAAAGCGCTTCACAAAGCCATCAAAAAGGTATCAGAAGACCTCGATCGATTCTCATGGAACACCGTAGTGAGTGCCTTGATGATTGCTGTGAATGAGTTGGGTGAACTCAACTGCAACAAACGTTCAATTCTTGAGCCGTTGACTGTGTTGCTTTCGCCTTATGCACCTCACGTTGCAGAGGAACTCTGGGAACGACTAGGAAAAACTGACGCTGTCGTTGATCAATCTTGGCCAGCATTCAACGCTGATCACTTGGTGGAGAAGGCATTTGCTTACCCAGTTCAGATCAATGGTAAGGTTCGATTTAAGATTGACTTGTCACTAGACCTTAACCCAAGTGAAGTAGAGAAGGAAGTATTGGCGCATGAAAAAGCGGCTCAATACCTCGAAGGTAAAGAGCCGCGTAAAGTGATCGTCGTTCCTGGACGTATTGTGAATGTGGTCGTTTAAGGCTTGCCCGAGTCTGATAATCCAGACTTGTGCTTACTCTTTACATCCACATCTTCATCGACATCAATGACACGGAATTCCACTCGGCGGTTTCGCTGGTGTTGTTCCTCTGTACATTCAACATCGTCAGAACAAAGGTTTACTAGTTGCGTTTCTCCGTAACCGTTGGCGATCAATCGATCACCATCGATCCCACGGCTGATCAGGTAGTTTCGTACCGATTCAGCACGTCGTTGTGATAGCTGCATATTGTATTCCGCGCTAGCGCGAGAATCAGTATGGGCCATCAATTCACCCTTCATCGAAGGATACTTCATGAGCAGTTCATAGAAGGTCTCCAGATCTTTCATGGCGTCTTGACGCACATCTGCTTCATCTTTATCAAAGTAGATGTGGTAGAGCTCAAGTACCATTCCCTTCTCAACCACAACGTCAAGCGTGAGTGGAGGTGGGATTTGGCTTCGATCTGGTACCAGGTGAATGTCTACCGCGTGACACTGGTCAAGTCCTGCAGCCACTTCAAGTGTTTGGCGGAACTCGTAGAATGCCTGGCGGCGAATCACCATTTCATAGGGTTGATCATGACTTACTGGAACATAGAATGAACCTAATCCAGCGGTATTCAAGTGCGTTTCTTCTCCTGAAGGATCTACCAATGTAACGTCACACTCACTCAACGGATTGAGGTAGTCATCGTGGTAGATGTTACCACAGACATACACTTGATCAAGCTTCGCAGCAGGTTCAGGACTCAAGGCCACATCAATCTCAACTTTCTGCCCCTCGATCATCCCGAAGGTGTCAGTCCATTCGATTCCTGTACATCCTTCATCTTCGAGGTAAGAATCGTGTTGAGCCAAGATCATGTACTCAGCATTGTCTTTCACGATAAAGCTGAATCGTCCTTCGCTATTAGAGAAGCTATAGTCACGGTAGTGATCTTGACGACGGAGCTCTACTTGCGCATTGGCAATTGGCATGCGTGTCTTACAATTCACCACCGTTCCTTCGATCTTCATTCCATACGATGTCTTGAAGAAAAGGATATCATCCTTGTCTTCGTTTCCTCGGTTGGAAGTGAAGAATCCAGACTGGCCGTCTTCTTCTAGGCAAATACCAAAATCATCACGTGGGCTATTTATCGGGAGACCCATATTCTCAGGAATTCCCCAACCATCTGCTTCTGGTGGACAACGGAAGATGTCCATCCCTCCGAAACCGGCGTGCCAGTTTGAAGCGAAGTACAACGCACCATCTTTATGGAACGAAGGGAAGACCTCGTTTCCTCGGGTGTTGATGTGTGGTGGAAGCGGTTCTGGAACACCCCATGACCCATCAGGGTTACGGCGTGTTACGTATAGGTCCATCAAACCTTGACCTCCTGGCATGTCACTGGCAAAGACCATGGTGTTGCCATCAGGTGAAATGGCTGGGTGGGCCGTATTGTATTGGTTCGAGTAGAATGATAGCGGGGCTGTTCGCTCCCAATTCCCATCTGCACCTTTCACCAAACGCACTACTTTCACACGTGTATTATTCTCACTGTCAAACTCACGACGTTTCTCATTGAAGTCTGACATGGTCATGTACAACTCTGAGCTATCCGGACTCATACACATCGGACCTTCGTGGAAGGCGCTCAATGGGATTTCTGTCGCCGGACGTACCTCACCAAATTCCGCGTTAGCGACACGATCAGCAACATAAATGTCAGTGAATCGTGCATTGGTCCAAGGATCGTACACACCTGAGCGGCTGACTACTCCCTTTCGGTTGGTAATGAAATAGAGCTTGTTACCAATCAACTGAGGGGCGAAGTCGAGTGCATATGAATTCACATTCACCGGCTGCACTTTACAATTCTGAAGTTGGAAGGCTCCATTCGAGAGCGCTCCAGCCCATTCAACCAGCTGGTGGGCGTGGTGAACTTTGTCTTCATCAGTAACAATGGCTACGTACTTGTCAAGCCATTCCTGTGCCTTGGCGTACTTCTCATTCGCAATCAGTACTTGGGCGTACATCAGCTTCACTTCTGGGTCATCGTTCATCAACGCTGCACGAGTAAACCAGTATTCAGCTTCAGGTAATTGATTCGTTTTCCAGAAGCAGATCGCCATTTTGGTGATCGCTTCGTCATTATCAAGGTCACGTCGGATCTCCTTATCGTAGAATCCAATCGCTTCTTCATAATGGTGGTGTTCGAAGGCATCGTTCGCCTTCTTCATCTGACCCATCGATGGTAATCCAAGGAGTACCATACCTAGGGAAACTAAGGTGTATCTGATAACTCTCATGGTTTAGAAGAATCGAGGGTGATTGTATCCGTCTTTTTTCTTTCTCAGTTCATAGCCGAGGAAGAGCTCGTGCGAACCGGCATGTCCTTGGATTTTCGTTACCGAGAAATCAAAAGAGTAGCCCAGCTTCAGCTGTTTCGAAAGATTGTAGTTGAGCAAGAAGTCAACTGAGTCACCCCAGCGGAAGCTTCCACCCACCCAAACGGTTTTATTGAATTGAACCAAACATCCAAGGTCAAGTTGGAAGGGTGCTCCTGCCACGTACCTCGTCATGAAGTAGGGCTGAACCCAGATGTATCGGTTGGCTTGCCACATGTATCCACCAATGGCGTGAATGTGTCTTCTTCCTTGGAGGAGCGCACTCACATTGGTTTCGGGTACCGGGTAGCCCACTTCGTTTTCCAGCAATCGCGGAACAGAGAGTCCGAAGAACATCTCTTCGCGTTGGAAGTGTAGTCCGAACCCGGCGTTGAAATCCAGTTGGCTTACATCCGCATACGGGATGGACGGATCGACTTGATCTGTCGGGTCAACTGAGGTCCATTGCAAGGTGGTATGGTCTACTACTCCACTCATTCCGACCGAGATGGTTCCGAAGTCGAAATTCATCTTGTAGGCGAAAGAGGCTTGAGCATTCAGGTTATTCGTGATTCCTAATCGGTCACGCATAACGTTGAGTCCTGTACCAAATTGGCCATGCGACAGCGGACTGTGCACGAAGAAGTTCTCAGTTAAAGGAGCTCCTTCAATACCTAACCATTGTGCTCTGTACGAGAGCCCTGTGGCTAGCGATTTTTTTGACCCCGCATAGGCTGGATTCAGAGAGAGCTGATTCCAGAGATACTGGGTATGGCCGGCATTCTGTTGTGCGAAGGTCTGCGACGCGGTCATCACAGCCAGGCACACAAGGGCCATTCTTATCATCATCTTTGGCTTCATAATCGTCATTTCTTATTGATGAACTGTGATGTAACCGGTGCCCAGGTTTTCGCCTGTTGCTCGGTTGTTGAATACATAGTAATAGGTTCCATCAGGCAGCGGCTTTCCTCGGAAGGTCGCGTCCCAATCGTTCTTATAGTTTTCGCTTGAGAAGACTTTGCGTCCCCATCGATTGTAGATGTAGATCTCGTTCTCTGGGAATCGCTCGATACCCTCAATCACGAGCATATCGTTGGCTCCATCATTGTTTGGAGTAATGATGTCTGGAATCGCGAGGTATGGGAAGACCATGATTCGAACGATGGCTGTATCACACATCGTTGGACAGTCATTCAAACACATCTCATAGATGATCTCATCCGGACCATCATAGTCCACATCAGGCCGGTATTCGATTAATATGTTTTCGGCCACCTGCGCCGTACCGTTGTCAGGGAAGTCAACGATTTCAATCGTGTAATCCACTGGACCAGGAACATCATTTTCGATGACGAAGATGTCTTCCGACTCTCCTTCCACCATCTCAAAGACGTCGTCGTTCGCAATTGGATCTACCGGTGCGTAGATTGTCACTTGATCCACTGAGTAGACACCACAACCATCGGTGTACAGCGACCATGTCAGTGTATAAGTCTCACCTTGTTGCGCACCCGTTACAGCCGTCGTCTGATTGTTCGGACTCGCCAACTGTAGCGTTTGATCTGGTGATTCCCAGAATCCTGTGAGTGTTTCGTCGTTCGAGGCCTGTACGAGGACTGCCTCATCTTGACAGGCCACAACATTGGCTCCGGCGTAGGCTTGTTCCGAAGGCACCACATCTACCACCACGTTTTCAATCGGCGAAGGTTCACTCCAGCAGTTACCATCGAATACCGATAGTAGGTAGTCTCCGGCATCAGCCACTGTAGTTTCTTGAATGGTCAAGGAACCACTGCTCGTTGTTTCTGTGCTATTGTCTGGAAGAGTCCATTCATAAGCACTTGCGTTACTTGAGGTTGTCAATAAGAGGAGGTCACCCACACATAACGGGCTATTACTTGCCAATCCAGGTGCGTTCGGCGTTGGATTGACGATAATATCAATCTCTGCGGTCTCTGAAGAACAGATTCCGTCAGTTACAGTCAATTCATAGGTACCAGCCTCGAGAAGGTTAATGTCTTCAATCACTGGTGGGTTCGGTGTTGAACCAGAGAATTCATATCCGTCAGGTCCACTCCACGTGTAGAGGTCTCCATCTGCTTCTGTAGACAGTACCAAGTCCTGTCCTGAACAGAGTTCGATTGAATTCGCGTCAATCACCGGTAACCCTGGGGTTGGATGAATTATCACTTCAACACTGAACGATGGATCAGTCGAACATTCATCGAATTCTACCCATACGGTGTATGATCCTGAGCCGAGTGGATCGGCATCGCTCACATTGAGGAATGGCGTCTCGGTAACGATCTCACCCGTAGGTGTGATCCAGTGATATCCAATCGCTCCGGGGTACACCCCACATTCCAGTTGGAAGTTCAATCCTTCACAAAGCTCAGCTCCGTTTTCAATTTCAGGGGTTGGAGGTGCCGTACTGATACTCACCTGCGCCATCTCTTCAATGGATGCACAACCTTGACTATCAGTAACGATCAAGCTGTAAACACCTGTATTGTCTTCACTGGCATTTTCAATGACCGCTAAACTGTCTGACGACAAGAAGTTCGGTCCACTCCAAACGAAGTCATAAGGTCCAACTCCTCCACTGACATCTGCTTCAAGGATTAAATCATCAACTCCGGAGATACATGGAACATCCACATCTTCAAAAACCACGGTTGGGTTCTCCAAAATGTTCACCTCAAATGGATCTGAAATCGGACTCAAACACTGACCTACTTGGATGTACACGGTGTATTCACCAGAATCATCCGGATCAGGGTTTGGAAGAATCAATTGATTTGAGTTGTATCCGTCAGGTACTCCTGGTCCTTCCCAGTGGTACTCAACAAATGTTCCCGCGTATTCAGGGATTTGGATATTCAATTCCGCGCCAGCGCAAAATTCATCATTACCTACAATGATTGGCTGATTCAATGTACCAGACACAACATCTAGCACAGAAGAATCAATAGACAAATGGTCATTGAGGTCACCTCCAATATCTGTTGGATCACCTGTACGACGAACACCGAAACTGTTCACCGGACCATAGGTCAGGGTATCATAATGGGCTTCAAAACCACTCGTGTAACGAAGCTCAATGTCATTCACCGCTTGCGTACACGGAGGGTACCCATTCACCACCTGCACGCTGTAAACAAGCTCACAGGTTACACCCAATGGAATACTATCCCATTCACACGTGATCGATCCGAAACTATTCGTAGGAGGTGCTGTCAATAGCTCCTCACATTCTGAAAGGAACGATCCATTCACGAACTGCAGACCAAGCGGAAGGTCGTTCACGATGTCTACGTTGTAGGCATGTCCGAGTGAAGACTCTGCGTGTTCGATGGTAATCGTTACAAAGGTCTGCCCTCCTGGAAGGAGTTCAGGCTCAAAGAACTCAATCGAAACGTCTAGCTCAGGTTCACGTAGTTCGAGGTTGGCGTTGTCATATTCTGTAGTGTAACTACCATTAATCGGACTCAAATACTCAATGGTTCCGAGGGTAGACAGTAGGTACCCGTTTTGGTTGACTTCAGAGTTCAACACAGTGGCCGTGAAACCTAACACGAGGTACTCTGCTTCATCGTTATCTGAAGATCCGTTATCGATATCACCCGTGTACATCGTAATGACACGTCCTTCATTTTCTTCTCCTTGACCAAGCGCCTCCACCGTGATGGCGTTGTACACCTGCGTTGAAGAACCTGCTGAGAAGTACATATCATCCGGGTGCTCGTAGTTCGTGATTTCTTCCAGACTCAATCCCTCAGGAAGCGTTACTTGAATCGTGGCATCACGCGTAAATCCTTCTGGAATCTCTACGCGTACTTCCATCTCAACCAACTCACCTACTTGAACACCTTCTGGTGCTTGGTAACCTGGGGTGATGTCTAACACATTCATCTCAATACGCGGCTCAGCGAAGAACAGCTGTGCACTTTCCGTAATCGGGTTAAAGAGTTCGGTTCCACCTGGAACGGCTGCCCAAGTGGCCTCTGCTGTGTTCGTTGCGTAATCACCGGCACTAATTTCATCCTGTACTCGGCATTCGTAATCGATGTATACTCGGTGTGCTTCGGAACCTGGCTCTGCTTTTGGAATGGAGTCTAGCACCAATCCAATGGTGAAGAGCGAACCAACGTAAGGAAGGTCATCTCCCTCACCGTTTTTCACGCTCTCTAATACACAGTTACCCAATTCAGGGAACGGAGGGAAGTCAGTGACAATCACGTCATACGCTGGTGCCAAACCGGCATTCGTCAATGTGATTTGGTAGGTCACGTAATCCCATGCATCAATGTTTGTAGCATTGGCGTTCACAGGAACCATGACCGGAGCCAATTCCGCATCAGGTTGATCTGTTTCTAGAATACCCTTGAACATGATCAACTCAGGTGCACCAACGTTAATCGTTGTCAGATCGACATCTACACTGGCCTCAAGGAGACTGTTGTTACTATAGAATCGTCCAAAGTTCGTGTGGACCAGACCATCGGCGAAAGGTTCCGAGGTAATCGGTATGGCAATGTCAACCGCGATGACCGTTGGAGTGCCGTTACTTACTCCCGTGATGGAACCCCAATCAATGGTCAAACTGTTCTTGTCGGTATCAATCGAAATATCAAGTGGAGTGGCCCCGATGTTATCCGTTGGTGAATGCGTAATGTCAACACCGAACGTCAAGTTCAAGTCACTCACATCATGGACTGGCACTGGGAACAGATCCTCAAATACCACGTCCTTAGAGTCTCCTGATGGGATGGACATTTGAAGACGGTATACCACCTGCTCTCCAGGTACGTATCCAAATCCATTCGCCGGACTACTAATCAATTCTTTAATTACTTCTGCTGGAGGTAGGTTGTAACCGGTAGCTACAGGACGGACACATCCTTCGACTCCGTTCACCAGCGAGTAGCTAGCAAAACCAGAGGCGTACAATCGGTCACGTGCTGTCAAGTAATCTCCATCAAAGTATGTTTCTAGGATTTCCGCCTCGAAGAGGAATTGACCCACTTCACAAGGCTGCACGTCAGCTCCTAAGGCGTCATGTAGGTTGAACGAAACAGCTGTTCGTCCGTCTCCTAAGTCGGTGACCGTTTCAGCAGTCAAAGGAAATCCTTCTACTGTCGCATTACCTAGGTACGCCAATCCATCAGGAATGATCAAATCAACCCAGAGGCTGTCGATTCCTTCCACGTGTTCTGCTACTTGGTACTGAAGCCCTAGAATTACTGTTTCTCCAGGCCAGATATTGGTTGATGGGTTGACCGGATCAAAGAGGATATGGTAACCCGTAACAATGGCATTGTCGATCTGAGACGGCACCTCATTCGAAGCTACCGCGGCTTGACTCACATAATAACTACTGTCACAGCTGTTCTGGTCGAGTACATCTCCTAAATAAGCGAAGTATGTTACCTCTACATCGACCGGATCTTCCGTACCATTCGCGTTGTTACATGTCACCAGAAGCTGACCATTTGAATCCGTAGGCGGTTCAGAGATTACGACACATCCAGGTGTCACGGCCAGTACGTCAATGTAATTGATCCCACTTGGGAGATCGGCTGTAATATCAAGACCGGTTACAATCTCCTGCTCGGCGATGTTAACATTCACGCTGTACTCCAATGGAACACAGTTTCCAGTTAATACATCTCCTTGATTCACCACATGGGAGATTGAATAAAGCGTAGGTGTTACCGTTGCTGAGTATACCGCACCTGCAATGGATCCGTTAAGCCCTGTTGGCGTGTCTCCATAACGGTAGACAGGCTGCGCTTCTAATTGGATAGGAGAACCAACGGCCACTCCATCTCCGTTGATACGGACACACAATTCCACTTCCACGTTGACACCACCTGCGATCAACGAACCTACAGGTAGGTTGACAATCACCAAGGTGTTTCCAACCTGACCATTAATTAAATGGTTTGGGTCTTCCACAATAAGGTTCGGATCTTCCAGGGGATCACCCGCAAAAGTTCCGACCTCAATGATGCTTGAGATGGGGTTATCGAGAAACGACACGCTCAATGAAGAGGCGGGCATTTCCGGTGGGAGGGAAAGTCGGATGTACGGCTGGTAACCGATTTCTCCGGTGTTCCAAGCGGTGAGGTCAAAGCAGACTTCCTCATTAATAAGGTTCTCTGACGGACCGCTTAAGTCGGCAATGATCATTTGGCCTTGTACTTGGCTAGCGCCGAATACCAGGGCGGCAATGATCGCGATGTGGCGAATAAGAGAGGTTTTCATTCGTTTCTGTCTTTTCTTAATACAGCGTGTACAAATCTCTATAGAGGTCCATGGCTTTGTAGTAGGCCGATGTCTTACTGTACCGTAGGAATCGAGCGTTGCACTTGTCCGAATACGTGCCGAACGCTTGCAGGAGTGGAATAAATCGACTGTCAGAACGACTTCAACGACGAGTGGTTGGGAAGCCTCGGCGAAAAAATGGCACTCAACTTGCACTTGTAGGGGTAACTAAACCTGGAAAAGCATGAAACTTTCAACGTTCTACCTCCTCCTTTGTACCCTCTTTATGGCCCTTCTTTCGCCTTTTCAGGCGGAAGCCATCTTACTGAAGCCAGAAGACTTCGGTGCCGTGATTGACGACGGTTTACCAGACGATGAGGCCTTCCAGGCCATGTTTGATGCCATCCCAAAGAACGAGCTGAATGTGGTCATTGAACTCATGCCCGGTCAATACCTCTTTGAGAAGACGGTATTCTACTCTAAGCGCAACCGCAGACGCACCATGATCGATGGAAATCACGCCACGATTAAGGCTGTAGGACTCGAATTCGATCTGCTTACCCCAAAAGCCGATCGCGACGCTGATGTGGAGGAAGCTCTGGTGAAAATGGACAAGCTTGTTGTGCGTGATTTGAGCTTCGAAGGTGGAGATACACAGCTACGTTTGGCCGCCACCTTGAATAGCGAGATCAGTAACTGTGAATTCGTCTCTGGAAACCGAGGTGTAGACCTTGTTTTCTGCCTTATGGCCCGTGTGGTGAATTGTCAGTTTACCCGCCAAAAAGTGGAGCAGCTCCTCGTGCGATCAGCACAAGGAGACCCTATGACAGGAGAAAGCAAATACCTGCGGGATGCAACCGGCTCGAATTCTCAATCCAATATGGTGACGGTTGATGGTTGTCGCTTCTTTAGTGAGCTGCACGCCCATGCCTGCATTCGCAATTATGGCTCAAACAGCTTGAGTGTCACCAATACGGTATTTGAAGGACTCGCACCGCGATACAGTGTAGACTACCATGATCGCAATTCAACAACTTGTACCTACCTGTTCATGCGGAACATTCATATTGAGCATCCTTTTGACACGCTCTTCACGAAAGCACTTATTCACGCTGAACAGAATGGCGGAATTGTACACCTCGACGGTATTTATTCTCAAACAGGACGCACCGTGCAAGTTGATGCCGGAAGAAGCGTTGTAAAACTGAGCAACTGGGCATACGTGCCTGGCGGTGCCAAGTTCAAAGCCAATGGCGTGGGAGAGTGGATCTTCGAAGACGTACGTATGATGCAAAATTTTGAATTGAACGATCCTGACCTCTGGGTTGGAGATCCGCCACCATACGTTGTTGATCGCTTTGCCTCTACCATCCGCACAGAAGGTGGGTGGTCACCAACCATGCGAAGCGGAGAAGAATATTGGTCATTCACGGAAGACCGGATTTTACTGACGAATCATCAAACCTTTGATCAGCAGACCCTGCCGATGCAAGGGCCAAAAGAGCTCGCAGACTATGAAATCGTAGATCTTCGACCGCTCTTGATGATCGACCCGGAAACCGGTGAGACCGTCACCTACTACCAACCAGTCATTAAAAAGAAGGGTGAAGAACCCATGGTAGTTGAAGTCATTGAATAGTATTGAATCAAAAAGACCCGCCTAAGAGCGGGTCTTTTGATCTCCGTCAATACGAAGCTGATTTAGTTTAATGCTAAGGAGTGCTCAAAGTACAACGGAAGCCTGTGAGCATCGCTAACACTCGTAAAGTTTTGACCCACGGTTACAAAGTACTCCAGCGCAACTCAACTGAGAACGTAATGAATGTTACCTCAAATCCTGACCTAGGTCATAAATAGAAGACGACTTCCGGGGGAACTTAGTGGTACTAAATCACATCTAATGAAAAATCCATCAGTAACCCATCCGAGTCCTACAATACTTAAGACAACCGCAGCCAAGTCTACTTCAGACTTCTGGGACAAAATGGAATTCAACCGCTACGGTATCATGGTGATCGCCATTTTGCTTCAAAGCTGTTTAGGTGCCATTGCGGTGATGTACACCTTGCATTCTGAAAGTCCGCAAGACTTCGCGCTATTCCTCACAGTAGTAGCGGTAGGCGTAACAGCAAACGCACTTTGTATCGCTCAAGCACCCATCAAAATGCTCACTTGGGCGAGTGGCGCCTCGGTAGCAATTTCAATACTTACGATTCTGATTAAGCTGCTCTAGTAGCAAAGAATATACTCTCTCCTGTGGCCTTGTAGCCACAGCCATTAAAGCAAAAACCCCTCTAGGTAGAACTGGGAGGGGTTTTCTTTTTGGGGTTGTTCGCATAAATTCCATCCTAAATAAAACAGAGGAGCCATTGTATATTGGTACACTTCAAAAAGGCATCATATTTATACGAGGCTGTCTAAACACCTATGAAAAAAAGGAATTTTGGAGGATATACAGTTGAGGCTGTCGAGGATTCTATAGAATTCAAACGACCGATCTCAGCTTCCAGATTTGTTTTTGGCCTGATCATCATTTGTTCCCTATTTATCCTTCTGATTTTATGTTCAAATAGCATTACTGTAATGATCTTAATTGGACTATTCACGATGCTCTTTGCTTGGAACTCATACTCCTGGAAGAAACATATTCTCAATAGAAATGGCTCTTTAAAAACATCGGATGTCTTTTTGCTTTTTACTTACAGAAATACCGTAACGAAATACGGCGAGGATTGGACAATTGAAATCGTAGACAATCATTCATATTCAAGCGGAGTAGTCAAAAAAGATGGTTATATACTACTCCTGACTATTGATCCTGATAATTCGGAACCTATCATGAAGGTTAAAAGACAAGATTCAGCATTAAAACTGGTAGCTGACATCAGGGAATGGAAGGAGAAGAATCAGAATTAGGTGGGTTGGACGCATTTCATGCGGCCGTACATCTACCAATATTGAGAAACGGGTCCTTTAGCGGCGCACCTGTCCCGCACTTCGGGATTTATGCGCCTCAACCATAATGAGGACATGGAGATCAAACCCACCAACAATGGCGTTTATAAACACCATCTACACCCCATCACACATAGGCCGTAGGGATGGATGAAATCCATCCGACCAAAACAATCTCCACCTTTCATTAAGGGCACGCATGCGTGCCCCTAGTCCTAACCATGCTATCCGCCGTAGGCGGCCTAACCAACAAAATACCACCATCAACTCATCGAATATGGACAATCGACTGTTCCACTTGGCCTTCGGCATCGTATATTGTTCTGTTAAAGTCCCAAGATCAACTCTTCTATGAGAAGCTGGAAGTTCGTCATTAGTGTTTTTCTGTTATGCAATGCTGCCGGAGCATTGTCCCAAGGATTTAACAATAGGTATGAATTAGGCGAAGCAGGTTCCTTCCTATCTGGTATTGTAGAGATAAATAGTTCATTTTTCATTTTAGGTTCTGGAGTGTTCGAGCAATCTCAAGAAGCGGTGATGATTGAAATCAACCAAATGGGCGAATTAATTAATGAGGTTCCTGCCATACCACCTTATTATTGGTTTTCACACTGGGACAACGATTGGGAAATATGGAATGATGAGCTTTTCATAAATACAGGGTTTACGGTAGATTCAGCTGGCTTTCAGCGCCTCTACATCGGCTTTTGGAATCATGAGGGTGAGGTTGTAGATACCATATTCCATTACAGTCCTTTGTTTGATCCTGATGCTGAAGAGCCAATGGATTGGTATAGAGCTGGGTTGATGACTTTGGACGAAGACCAAAATATTTTCACGGTCAATGCCATGGTTAATCCGTTCAAAGAAGTCGCGAAGTTCGATGAAAACGGTGTAAAGCTTTGGTCTGCAGTAATTGAGGATGATCCTGATTGGTTAGGGGAGTTCTATGAAGGAATTATTCACCACGAGGGAATTATTTACGTCGGCTTGCAATATGTAGAAGAAATAGGCCTTGTGAGCGGGGGCGCCATACTCCGTTTCGATGCCGAAACAGGAACGCAACTTGAAAGTATTGTCAACAATGCCAATTCTCCTGATGGCATCTTTGACATGATGGTGCTTGACAATGGAGATCTAATTATCGCCAGCGGATTCACTCACCCAGAGCAGGGATGGCGCACTCCGGGTGTTGGACGCATCAATGAAGATGGAGACATTCTATGGAATCGAATCTTTGGTGATGGCGAACAAGGCGTGCACCCAGAAATGAAGGTGTTGGTTGACAACGGTGATGACACCTTCACGGTGGCCGGTAACTACGTAATCATTAGAGATGAGCCAGACGATGTCTTGGGTTGGGCTGACAGATTTGGCATCCTGGCAAAGCTCGACTTTAATGGTAATGTCATTTGGTCACACACCTACAGTGGTATTCTCGCATGGACAGAGGAAAACACAATAAATGATATGATTGCTACCTCTGATGGTGGATATATTTTCTGCGGAGAATCAAGAGAAACTAATCTCAATAACCCCAACTACCAAGACCCAGGCCAGCAAGGATGGGTAGTCAAAGTAGATGAATTTGGCTGTGTTGAACCCGGCTGTGAATATGTAAATGTAGAGGAAATCACCCTCGGGCTAGAAGAGGCCATGTCTGTCGCACCCAACCCAAGCAATGGCATCGTAAATTTGAGTTTTAATCTACCAGAAGGGGTTGATCCACCAAGCAATACTGAACTCCGCGTCTATGACCTCACCGGTGCGCTTGTGTTTACTGAACAACTCTCCACCCCCAATTCCATCCAACTCAACCTTCAACACCTCGCCAACGGCCACTACATCATGCACTGGATGACCAATGAACGTTTGTTTGATTCGATTAGCTTGGTGATTGCCAAATGATGGGAGGAGGAACACGGATTGCGGAAGAATCGTGAAAAATTATGATTTAAGGGCACGCATGCGTGCCTCTAGCCTATCCGCCGTAGGCGGCCTAACCATGCTTTCCGTCTGATGGACGCATTTCATGCGCCCCTACATCAATCAAAGGGGAAAACCGGTCCTTTAGCGGCGCAATCTTGCGCCTCAACCATAATGAGGACATGGAGATCAAACCCACAAACAATGGCGTTTATAAACGCCATCTACACCTCATCATATATAGGTCAATTGTAGGGATGGATGAAATCCATCCGACCAAAACAATCTCCCCCTATCGTTAAGGGCACGCATGCGTGCCCCTAGCCCTAACCATGCTATCCGCCTTAGGCGGCCTAACCAACAACATACCACCATCAACTCATCGAATATGGACAATCGACTGTTCTAATTGGCCATCTGCTTCGTACATTGTTTTACTCAAATCTCAAGATCAGGTCTTCTATGAAAAATTGGAAGTTCGTCATTAGTGTCTTTCTGTCCTCCATTACTTTAGGCGGAATTTCCCAAGGGTTTAACAATAGATATGAAATTGGAGAAGCCGGAGGACTAACCTCAGGTATTGTAGAAGCGGATGGCTCTTTTTTCGTCTTGGGAGGAGGATTCTATGAGGAATCACAGCAGGCCATGATGCTCCAAATCAGTCAAACCGGAGACCTAATGAACGAAGTTCCTGCTGTAGGTCCTTTTTATTGGCTTGCTCATTGGGACAACGATTGGGAAATATGGAATGATGAGCTTTTCATAAATACAGGGTTTACGGTAGATTCAGCTGGCTTTCAGCGCCTCTACATCGGCTTTTGGAATCATGATGGAGAGGTTGTAGATACCATATTCCATTACAGTCCTTTGTTTGATCCTGATGCTGAAGAGCCCATGGATTGGTATAGAGCTGGGTTGATGACTTTGGACGACGACCAAAATATTTTCACGGTCAATGCCATGGTTCATCCGTTCAAGGAAGTCGCGAAATTCGATGATAACGGCCTGAAACTTTGGTCTACCATAATTGAAGATGACCCTGACTGGATAGGTCAATACTACGAAGGAATCATTCATCATGAGGGTGTCGTGTATGTAGGACTAGACTACATCGATGGCGTCGCTTTTGAAGCTGGAGGAAACATACTCCGTTTTGATGCCGAAACAGGAACGCAACTTGAAAGTATTGTCAACAATGCCAATTCACCTGATGGCATCTTTGACATGATGGTGCTTGACAATGGAGATCTTATTATCGCCAGCGGATTCACCCACCCAGAGCAAGGATGGCGCACTCCCGGCGTTGGCCGCATCAATGAAGACGGAGACATTCTTTGGAATCGAATCTTTGGTGACGGTGAACAAGGTGAGCACCCGGAAATGAAGGTATTGGTTGACAACGGTGATGACACCTTCACGGTGGCCGGTAACTACGTAATCATTAGAGATGAGCCAGACGATGTCTTGGGTTGGGCTGACAGATTTGGCATCCTGGCAAAGCTCGACTTCAATGGTAATGTCATTTGGTCACACACCTACAGTGGTATTCTCGCATGGACAGAGGAAAACACAATAAATGATATGATTGCCACCTCGGATGGTGGATATATTTTCTGCGGAGAATCAAGAGAAACTGATCTCAATAACCCCAACTACCAAGACCCAGGCCAGCAAGGATGGGTAGTCAAAGTAGATGAATTTGGCTGTGTTGAACCTGGGTGCGAATATGTAAATGTAGAGGAAATCATGCTCGGGCTTGAACAGGCCATGTCAATTGCACCCAACCCTAGCAATGGCATCGTAAATTTGAGTTTTAATCTACCGAATGGGTATACTCCCCCTAGCAACACAGAACTCCGTGTCTTTGACCTCACCGGTGCGCTTGTGTTTACTGAACAACTCAGCACACCCAATTCCATCCAACTCAACCTTCAACACCTCGCCAACGGCCACTACATTATGCACTGGATGACCCTTGAACGGTTATTTGATTCGATTAGCTTGGTGATTGCCAAATGATGGGAGGAGGAACGCGGGATGCGGGTTGCGGATTGCGGATTGCGGATTGCGGAAGAATCGTGAAAAATTATGATTTAGGGGCACGCATGCGTGCCTCTAGCCTATCCGCCGTAGGCGGCCTAACCATGCTTTCCGTCTGATGGACGCATTTCATGCGCCCCTACATCAATCAAAGAGGACAACCGGTCCTTTAGCGGCGCAATTTTGCGCCTCAACCAGCGAACGGATGGGTCGAAACCACCAATAACCCAAAAACAAAAAAGGTCACCGAAGTGACCTTTTTGTTGCCCCACAAGGACTCGAACCTTGACAAACAGAACCAAAATCTGGTGTGCTACCATTACACCATGGGGCAGTTTCCTGAATTAACAGGGGTGCAAATTTAAAAATATTCTGAATAAGTACACAAGCCCGCAACATTTTTCGACAAGGCCATTTCACTACTTTTACAAAAATTCATGGCTGTGGAAAAGATACTCAACTTCATCAATGGAGAATTCGCTGAACCAGCGAACGGACAATGGATCGATAATTACGAGCCTGCAACGGGAAAAGTCTACAGCCAAATCCCGAACTCTGATGCTGATGATGTAGAACGAGCGTACGAAGCAGCGAATGCCGCTTTCCCTATCTGGTCGAACACTCCTTACCAAGAGCGGTCTCGCATTCTTTCGAAGTTGGCTGACCTCATTGGAGAAAACCTCGACGCTCTGGCGGCAGCTGAAAGTAAAGACAACGGTAAACCCGTGAGCTTGGCTTCTCATGTCGACATCCCTCGTGCGGAATCGAATATTCGCTTCTTCTCTACGGCGATCATGCACTACGCCAGTGAAGCCCATATCATGGAAGACCGCGTGATCAACTACACCAACCGCAAACCGGTGGGTGTAGTCGGATGTATCTCTCCTTGGAACTTGCCGCTTTATCTGTTTACCTGGAAGATTGCCCCAGCACTTGCCTCAGGATGTACTGTCGTAGCGAAGCCAAGCGAAATCACCCCGATGACCGCTTACTTGATGTCGAAATTGTGCAATGAAGCAGGTCTTCCTGCAGGTGTGCTTAACATCGTGCACGGTCACGGACACCAAGCAGGTGATGCGATGGTGTCGCACCCTGGTATCAAGGCGATTTCATTCACTGGAGGAACAACCACAGGGGCCCTCATCGCGAAGAAAGCAGCACCGATGTTCAAGAAGTTATCGTTGGAACTCGGAGGAAAGAACCCAAACATCATCTTCGCGGATTGCGACTTTGATCAGATGATTCGCACTACGGTGCGTTCGTCCTTCGCTAACCAAGGACAGATTTGCCTGTGCGGTTCACGCATCTTCGTAGAAGCCTCTATCTACGACAAGTTCAAGGAGGCCTTTGTAGCGAAGGTGAAGCGCATGCAGATTGGCGACCCTTCAGATCAATCTACCAAGTTTGGAGCCGTGGTCTCAAAACCACATATGGAAAAGGTACTCTCATACATCGAACTCGCTAAAGAAGAAGGCGGAACAGTACTGTGTGGAGGAAAGCAACACATCCCAGAAGATGGGAATCGTGCGGAGGGATACTATATCGAACCTACCGTCATTGAAGGACTCGATTATCAGTGTCGTGTACAGCAGGAAGAGATTTTTGGTCCTGTCGTGACCATTACCCCATTTGAATCAGACGAACATGCCTTAGAAATGGCCAACAGTGTAGAATACGGATTGGCTGCTACGGTATGGACGAGCAACTTGACGCGTGCACATCGCGTAGCCCAGCAGATCCATTCAGGTATTGTATGGATCAATTGCTGGCTAGTACGAGATCTACGCACTCCTTTCGGAGGAGTTAAAAACTCTGGCGTAGGAAGAGAAGGTGGCTTTGAAGCATTACACTTTTTTACCGAGCCTCAGAATGTTTGCATTCAGCTGAAATCCTGATCCTCGTTGGCAACTTTTGCTTTGTTTCCGTTGGTAAAGAACCACCCAAAACGACGATTGAATCTCTCTTCAATCGAAGAGAGCAAATTGAACAACGCTTCCATCACATATCTTTTTGGTTCTTAATGCAGGAACGCCGCGGCGCTCCACACATTACTAACAGTGAATACGTGTGAATTCTTGTTTACCCTAGTGTTAAAAATGGCGAACTAGAGGAATTCCAAAATTGGGGGTATGCACAAATCCTTGTGTATAAGACCCCTGCGCTATTCCGCGCTAGCGAGAAGAAAGCAAGCATCTTTGTAATGAAAATTTTCAGCGATGAAGAAGTATCTTCTATTGGTATCAGTAGTAGTGATGGGCTTGGCTTCGTGCGTAACTGCCCGTCAATACGAAGAATTAGAGGCGAGAAAGAACGACTGTGAGACGGAGAACAAGCAGCTCAGAACCTCGAATGAAGCACTCACCACACAAGTCAATGAGCTTGAAGCTCAGATAGATGACATTGGCAAACGCATGGGCGCCCTCGAAAGCGACACCACTTTGCTTGGAAGCTCACTTCGTCATTTGCGCAGTCAATACGACAAAATCAACGAGCTAAACGACATTCTCATGGCGAAAAACAGCTCGATTCTCGAAGACATGAACGCTGAGAATCGCAAGTTGTTGGAAGACCTGCAGACCGCTCAAAGCGATCTTCAAATGCAAGAAGACGCCCTTAGAGAACTAGAAACTCAGCTAGACTCGAAAGAAACAAGCCTCAACGAACTCAGCGCAGCACTGGAAGCACGAGAAGCCCGCGTGAACGAGCTAGAAGATCTCTTGAACAAGCAACAAGAAGCCGCTAATGCGCTGCGCGATAAGATTGCCACTGCCCTTCTCGGATTCAAAGACAAAGGTTTCAGCGTAGAAGAAAAGAACGGTAAAGTATACGTTAGCCTTGACGCTAAGCTCCTCTTCCCTTCTGGAAGTACCGTGATCAATAATGAAGGAAAGAAAGCCCTCGTTGACCTCGCCAAAGCCATCGAAGACGAAAGCGACATGGAGATCATCGTAGAAGGCCACACGGACACTGATAAGATCCGCGGGAACTCTATTCCACGCGATAACTGGGAATTGAGTGTACTTCGCGCTACAGCCGTTGTGAAGATCATGACAGAGAATAGCAGCATCGCTCCTACCATCCTCTCCGCTTCAGGACGCAGCGAATTCCACCCAGTAGATCCAGAAGACAAAGCAAAGAACCGACGCATTGAGATTATCATCTCACCTAATCTGAACGAATTGTTCCAGATCCTAGAAGGGAATTGATTGCATCATTCCTTTAAACCTGCCGAAAGCCACGTCCTCCAGCGTGGCTTTTTTTTCTCTAGTCTTTGGTCTTTAGTAATTAGTTTTTGGTTTTTGGTTTTTGGTTTTTGGTTTTTGGCACTTGGAATCTATAAACGATAACTAAAAGTCTATAACTGAAGACGAGAGTCGAGGGACTAGGGTCTAGAGGCCAAGAACTAGTTCGTAGTTCGTGGTGCGTAGTTCGTGGTTCTGTTTTCTGAATAGGCTCATATGAACGCCTCCTACAACACCCCAAATCACAAGTAAGGACGCATACATGCGTCCCTTCAACATCACAACCCACCCACCACGAACCACGAACCACGAACCAAACCCAAGCCATAAAAAAAAGGGACCACTTTGGCCCCTTTCTAATTCTTTATCGCTTTGCGCTGCTTTACGGCAACGGTACCGCAAACTGTCCTTGAGTCAAGAATACTGACTCTTCTCCGTCTGCAGTGTAGAGTTGTCCTGAGAAGCTTCCGGCGATGAAACCGCCTGCTTCTGCGAGTACGTAGTCAATGGTAAGTGAAACTTCACCTTCACCGAAGGCAGTGCTGTAAATCACCCCAGTGTTGTCTGTGAACTGAATCACCGTTGCAGGGTTCGAAGCTACGTCAGCTGTGATACCCACACCGCTTGTCCATCCGAGGTCTGGTTCTGCGAGGGTGAACGAAATACCTGCAGGAAGCAATGAAGCTCCTGTGAGTGTGATTGTTCCACCTGCTAGGGCACCCATAACTGAAGCGTCACATACGATGGTTTGACCACCACGCTTAAAGGTGATAAGTCCTTCACATGGAGGACATGCGCTACCACCACAGTCGATGTACTGCTCGTCACCGTCGATCTCACCGTTGGTACAGTCACCTGCTTCTTCCGGACAGTCTGGACATTCAGAACCACCACAGTCAATACCTGTTTCGTCTTGGTTCAGGATGCCATCAGTACATGTTGGACATGGGTCACAGTCAGGACCACCACAGTCAATTTCTTCTTCGTTACCATTGAGAAGGCCGTCTCCACAGAGCTCGCCACAGTCAACGCCTGTGTCACCTCCACAATCAATACCTTCTTCACCTGGATCAAGCTGACCGTTGAAGCTAGGATCACATGGATCACATTCTCCACCACAATCAACCCATTGTTCACCTAGTTCAGGTTCCCAAACAAAGTTTTCACATGGGTCACATAGCGGACAGTTAGGCCCACCACAGTCGATTAATTCTTCGCCGTTGTTCAGGATTCCATCGTAACAGTTCTCTGGAATTTTATTGTCTTCGTTCAAACAACTCGCAAGAAAGAATGACGCAAAAAACAATGCGATCAATCCTAGATATACCTGTGATTCTTTCATTTTCACGTTTTCAACAGTTTGGATGCAGAAATCGAAGATACGGAAACACTTTGATTGCAGCCGTATCAAAGCATGCAAACCTTGGTTCTCTGTGTCTTAACTTTCGCTAGCGCGGAACGCCGAAACGGCTTATTTCGATTGATCCCAAACGTACATTTCACGTTGTGGGAATGGGATTTTGATGTTGTGTTCACGGAACACCTCATCAATGCGGAAGCGGATGTCACTTTTGATTTGATCCATCTGCCAAGGACGAGTCGCCCAAAAGCGCAATTCCATGTTCAACGAGGAATCTGCAAAATCCATGAAAACCACCTCCGGCTGGCGATCAGAGACAACGAGAGGGTGTTCTTTCGCCACATCAATCAGCAAGCGTTTCACCTTGGCCGTATCGGAACCATAGGCCACTCCCACCTGAATATCAAATCGGCTATGGAGGTCGTGATGTGTCCAGTTAATGACTGAATTTGAGGTGATCTTTGAGTTCGGAACAATGAGGTAAACACCTTTCCGATTGACCACCTTCGAGGTGCGAATATCGATCCGTACAACTCTTGCGATCATACCGTCGAATTCAATGACGTCTCCCACACGTACAACTCCTTCAAAGAGAATGACGAAGCCGCTGATAACATCGTTGAATAATTGCTGAATTCCCAAACCAAGTCCTACGAGCAGGGCCGCAGACCCCACAATTAAGGCATTGATGTTCACTCCAATTTGATCGAGCGACATCACGATCCCCATGGTATAGAGGAAATAGCTAAGCAATTTTACTAGCGTGAAACGAATTCCTTCATCCATTCCTCGCTTGTCTCCTGCACGTTTAACAACAGAGCGCAATCCGAAAATGATTAGACGGATAATCGTGAAGAGTATCAGGATGTACAAGACATCACCCACGGTAACGTGGTATTCTTGGACGTGCAGTCCTTTATCGAACCATTCTTCCATACTAGATAATTGCACTACCAAAGTAGCGAGAAAGCTCTCGTTTTACCTCATCCAAGTGGCGTTTCTCTTCCAATAAGAGTAACATGCGTTCTGTAGGTAGGTCGGTCTTGAGTGCTTCTTGAATCTCATCGATCATGATGAGTGCATGGCGCAGTTTCAAGCGATAAACACAATCTTTCACCGCCTTCGCCAGGTTCATGTCTTCCGTTTCTGGATAAATCTGATGACGCTCAGACCAGTTTTCACTCATCTGATGTTTCTCCGTCAAGAGATCTGCACAAATGGAAACCACGCCTTGGTCAGGGTCATGCAGGAAGAAGTGATCTTCCGGGAATTTACCTTGATCTAACGATTCGCCGTAACGCGTGGTGATCTTTCGCAAGGTGTGGTCGTGAAGGTCCATCTTCTCATCTCGTAACTCGAACAAGAGGTATTCTGCTACTGAAACAGGGGCGGTTTCTTGTGAATCATCCTCCAGGTTATGCAGGCTCACTTGAATAGGCATTTTGCCGAAATTCAACAGCAGGCGAACAAAGTCGAGTTCTTGTGGGTAAGCTGTCTTCTTATTGGTATGTGCCTTGGGCTCCGGTTGAGGAACTGGAACTACCTCAGGTTCAGTAACGTAGTCGCCCGGCTTGCTTTTGCGTTTAAGTTTGGCGCGAAGGAGCTTGTTGGTCTCGTTCATTAAGACCTGCTCGGCCATATCGAGCAATCGGCTACACTCTTGGATGTAGACCTGACGTTTGATCTGGTCTGGAATCTCCACAATCGAAGACACCACCTCACGGATCATATCTGCTCGTTTGACCGGATCTTTCCCTGCCTCTTTGCTAAGAATGGAAGTCTTGAATTCAATGAAGTCTTTCGCTTCCTTCTCGAGGTATTCTGTCAACTCGGTTGACGAAACGCGCTTAGCAAACGAATCAGGATCCTCTCCGTCAGGGAACAAGACCACGCGTACGTTCAGTCCTTGAGCTAAGATCAAATCAATCCCTCGGAAACTCGCACGGATACCCGCCGGGTCACCATCGTAAAGGATGGTCACGTTCTCTGAGTAACGCTTGATCAGCTTGACCTGGTCTTCTGTCAACGCCGTTCCGGAAGAAGCAACAACGTTTTCTACACCCGCTTGGTGGAGTGAGACAACGTCAGTATATCCTTCCACCAAGAAGCATCGGCCCTCGCGAACAATCGCATTCTTCGCCTGGAAAATTCCATACAGAATGCGCGACTTGTTGTACAGCGCACTCTCCGGACTATTGAAGTACTTCGCAACTTTCTTTTCGGTCTTGAGCGTTCTACCTCCAAAGGCGATCACACGACCAGAAATATCTTGAATCGGGAACATGACCCTTCCGTGGAAGAAGTCGTATTTCTTACCGTTCGATTCTTTAGTCAAACCAGAAGCCAGCAACCACTGTTCGTCGTAGCCCGCCTCTAAAGCAGCTGTGGTCATCGTCTCCCATCCTTCCGGACAGTACCCCAGCTTGAATTTCTTCATGATGTCATCCCGGAACCCACGTTCCTGGAAGTAACTCAATCCAATGGCTTGTCCTTCTTCACCTTCCCACAGCTCTTTCTCAAAGTAATTTGCGGCCCACTGGCTCACGGCCAATAAACTTTCGCGTTCAGAACGCTCCTGCAATACTTCCTCACTCGGTTTCTCCTCTTGGAGCTCGATGCCGTACTTATCCGCCAGCCATCGCAAGGCTTCCGGATAACTCATCTTCTCATGCTCCATCAAGAAAGTCACCGCACTTCCTCCTTTTCCAGAAGAGAAATCTTTGAAAATGCCTTTCGATGGAACAACGTAAAACGATGGTGTTTTTTCGCTGGTGAACGGACTTAACCCACGATAACTAGATCCCGACTTTTTCAGCGGCACAAATTCCCCTACAACCTCGATGATGTCGACGCTTTGCATGATTTGATCTATGACGTCCTGTGGGATCATAAGAGTCAAATTTACGGAGAATGTCTTGGAGAGCCTTCGTCCAATCTAGAAGAAAGCCTAACGACCAAAAATCCGCTGGTAGTACATCGGATACTTCTGACCGGCTTGGGGGATTTCTTGCAGACATTCTTGCGCTCGATCGATCGCTCCTTGATTAAAGTGAACCAAGGCTAAATTCAGCCAAGAGGCCTCGTTGAATGGATTGATCTCCAGGGCGTGTTCAAGTTCCTTTTGCGCATTGACGAAATCTCGTCCCATCATGTATTCGAGGCCGAGGTTGGTCAAAATCTCTGGATCATAGGGCGAAATCGCTTTGGAGTCTAGCAACAACTCCATGCGTTTGTCGTGAGCGTTCGGGTCGCCCACGTAGCCCAACAGCGCGTAACTGGAAAGTGGAGTCGACATGGGGTCACATCGATAGAACACCGAACTGGCTTTGTCACACATTTCAGGCAAAAGTTCGAACTGTTCGGCAGCCTTCGCTTCGATTATTAGACGCGTGTGGTACTCTCCCCATAATTGACATCCTCCAACAACTGCAGCGAGTATTGTCAATGGAATGAATAACAACAAGACTCTTGAAGATTGTCTCTGTACTTGACCAACACGCTTCACTAGAAATGCGATCAGACAAGCCAACACCATCAAATGAAAAACACGGTCACTTGGGAAACTGAAACAAGAAATCACCGCAGCAGCGATGATACTGGAGAGGAACAAACTGGTGGTGATCCAGTCATTCTTCTCTACGTCGGTGCGGCTTCGGAAGGTTTTAAGTACCAGCCAAAGAAGTGCCAAAGAACAAAGCAAGGCGAACGGCAACCCCAGCTCAGATGCCATCCACAAGAAATCATTGTGAGGCGATTGAAAGGTCGCGATGTCTTTTGCTGCCATGGGTAGGTCCTGCACTCCGAATTTCATGAATTCAAACTGCCAATTGCCTGCACCCACACCGATGAAGGGTGACTCTTGAATCAACCCCACCGTATTACTCCACAGTGCTGATCGCTCGACCATGGAGTTGGCATTCATCAATTGGGGATTGCTTGCTAAGACTCCAAAAGCGACGCCAAGTACACCGAGGTTTGCGAGGCTAACCCATCTCCCGAAAGCCTTCGTCTTGCTTTTGAACAGCAAAGAAATCCCGAAGAACAAGGACCCACAGAATAAGCCCAACCAAGCCGCCCGGGTTTGTAGCAATGCGAGCAAACAAAGTGTTAAAGCCAGAATAATAACCGCTTGAAGTTTCCATTTCTTCTGATCCGTAAAAACCAATCCAGCTACTGGAAAAGACACCATGACCAACAGAGAAGAGAGCAAATTCGGATGGCGAAATAGTCCGCCTACGTCAGTCCATGCTCGTCCGGAGAAAAACCATTCCGCGCTAGCGTAAAGCACAGCAACCCATAAAATCACCGAGAACAAACGGCCCAAAGTAGGCATGCGATCACGTGGGATTTGAAAGGCGATCAAGAAGACAGCTCCCGCCAAGACAAACTTCAAACTGCGATACAAAGCCGCAGGCACATAACCCGCCCAAGCCATCGAAAGCAAGGGCCAACCCAGCATCGCGCCGATTAAGATCAACGATCTATTCGAAGGAATCTCGAGCGATTGATGTCGGAAAAGCAGAGCAACGAGCCCCCCGGTCATCGCCAATCCTGCAAAGAGGACACGCTCAGACGAACCGCGTTCAAGCAAGCCAATATCAGCCAACCACGCGATAAGCAGTGTTCCAACAAGGGTCACTGCTAGCCATGAAAATGCTTTGGAATTTGAAGTGCTTATTGTCGTGTAAAGTCGTTTAGACAGCTGTTACCGGTAGAAAGCGTGATCTCAAATTCATCTGCACTAATCACCTCTCCAGTACCTTCAACCATTTCACCGTCAACCGTCTGATTCGGCACGTCAATTGACTGTCCGTCTAGCATCGCATCAACCGATTGAACAGTAGTGCTCAAATCAAATCGAAGTTCTGAAATCGTGAAGGCGTTGTTATTGGTCTCAGAAACCGTGATAAAGCTCATGAAATCATCATTATCCCAGGAAGAGCTCGCGCAATTCGTAGACACCGAGTACATGCCACCAAGGAAATCAGCATCATTCACCACCGTCACTGAACGACTCAAGGTAGTTTCGTTACCAGCTGCATCAGACACCGAATAACTCAGTTCATACACACCCGTTTGATTCACGTCTACGGTTCCATTCACTTCCACTTGATCCGTCAAGTCACCGTCAGTATCATCTTGAGCGGAATAACCAGGATCAGTATAACTCTGATTCAAGGTCACATCAATCTCAGCAGCACCCACCAATGTGATTGCCGGAGCAACGGTATCCGTTTCTTCTTCTTTACCGCAAGAGGTCATAGCTACCATGGCAACGGCAGCCGCACACAGAAATAGTGTAGTTGTTTTCATAAGAGGTAGTAGTTGTGTTCAGAGTAAATATAGGAAAAGGGGAATTTTGAATCGATAATCGATAGTCAAAAACCGATAACTCATTACCAAAGACGAGAGTCTAGGGACTAGGGACCAAGAACTAATGACTAAAAACTAATCATGCTATCCGCCTGAAGCGGACTAAAGACAAGTGACGAGAGTCTATCGGTAACCACCGCGTTCTGCGTTCTGCGTTCCGCAATCCGCATTCCGCGTTCCTCCAAAAAAAAACCCCACCATACGGCGGGGCTTCTTAAGGTTCAAACAGCTTAATTCAGCTTGAAGTGAACAGGTATCGTCATAATGACTGCGGCTTTTCGTCCTTGTTGACTACCTGGAGTCATTTCTGGGATCGAGTTGATGGCTTGAGTCACCGTGCCATTGAAATCTTTGTGCGGTGTGCGGAGGATTTCGACGTTTGTAATGCTTCCTTGTTTGTCGATGACAAATGAAGCGAAGACTTTCCCTTCAATTCCGGCATCGCGAAGGTGGCTTGGGTACTTCACATGGTCTTGCACCCATTGGATAATGCGTTTTTCAGTGCATGCTTGCTGTGCATCACGGTCAACCACATTCTCACAGTCTGCGAAGTGAGGCATGATCTCAACGATCATCATCGGACCTGGATCTGGCTCTGGTTCCGGATCAGGATCTTCGCTACCGAAAGGGTCACCGATCTCCACCAAGAATGGCTCTGGATCTGGTTCCGGATCTGGGTCGGGATCAGGATCTGGTTCAGGCTCCGGGTCTGGAGCAATAATAAAGCGGGTGTTGTCCTTCGGCGGTTCTACCTTCGGACGTTCGATACGCACCACGGGAAGTTCATCTTCCTCCATGATGTCGGTCATCGGAATTTCTCCGTAGGCCTTATTTCCACCATACTCCACTGAAGTCCACTCCAGGGCGATCATAACGAAACTAAGTGCTGCTGCGAATCCGATGTAAAAGAAGACGCCTCTTTTCTTTTCGAGGTCGGCTTCGTTTGTCTTTTTAGAACGATTCATACCACTAGGTTTTAGAATTAATAACTAGTGGAAATGCTGCAACGACCTTGCCGAAGATTGGAATCCTGCGACAAAGATCAGTGATTAATCACACTTCAAAAACAAGGCTGAAATGAAGATTTAAGGCTGACTAACGGCCTGAAATCAAGGAGTCAATAACTTGAATCCTTTCCCGTGCACATTGATGATCTCAATCGACTCATCTGGCTTCAAATGCTTACGAAGCTTGGCGATGTAGACGTCCATTGATCTTCCGTTGAAGTAGTTGTCATCACCCCAAATCGCGTTCAAGGCGTAGTTACGCTCCAGCAATCCATTCTTGTTCTTACAGAGCAAGTAAAGTAGCTCGTTTTCCTTGGTAGTGAGCTTCGTTTCTTCCTCTCCTTCGTACAAACGTTGCTTGTTGTAATCGAACTGGAAACGACCAATATTGAATTCTGTAACGACTTCCCCGTCTTCTGGAAGGGCTGCTGAACGACGCAAAATAGCGTTCACACGCACTAAGAGTTCTTCCATCGAGAATGGCTTGGTCATGTAGTCATCGGCACCGGCCTTGAACCCAGCTAGGGTATCTTCCTTCATTGACTTCGCGGTCAAGAATAGAATGGGAATGTGGCGGTCTTCCTGACGAATTTCACCAGCTACAGTGAATCCGTCTTTGTTTGGCATCATTACATCGAGAATGATGAAATCAAAGTGTTCACGACGGAAGGCCTTCAAACCTTCGACTCCGTCAACAGCCAATGTTGTTTCAAATCCTTTTGCGGTGAGGTATTCCGAGAGAAGGGTACCCAAGTTTGGGTCATCCTCACACAATAGTATTCTAGTCGTTTTCTTCATGTTCAGCAGGTAAGTAAACAAAAAATGTGCTTCCCTTTCGAAGTTCGCTATCTACATTGATCTTTCCGAAGTGCTTTTCGACGACCACGCGGACGTAGCTCAATCCGAGACCGAAACCTTTCACGTTGTGAATGTTTCCGGTGGGTACACGATAGAGTTTATCAAAGATCTTTCGCTGGTTGTCTTTACTAATACCAATTCCATTGTCTTCAAATTGAAGTTCAATACCATGTTCAGTATTGCGCGAGCGAATGATCAATTGAGGGTTTTCTGGTGAGTATTTTATGGCATTATCAATCAAATTGTATACCACATTCGTGAGGTGAACAGAGTCACCCATGATCAACGGATTCGTGGCTTCCAATTCGGTTTTAATGCTTCCGCCTTTTTGCTTCACTTGAATCGCAATGTTGCGGATTACATTCTTAATAATCTCATGCATATTGAGTTGCTCCACCTTCAACTGCATGTCTCCACGGTCAAGAATCGCCGAGCGAAGTACGTTCTCTACCAACACCCCCAAACGCTTGTTCTCTTCATTGATCATTCCAATAAAGGTGCGCATCGATTTCTCACTGCGCTGCATATCGGGGTCGTTCAAGGCTTCGCACGCTAGTGAAATGGTTGAAATTGGTGTTTTCAACTCGTGCGTCATGTTGTTGATGAAGTCATTCTTGATTTCACCTACCTTCTTTTGCTGGTAGATCGTTTTGATGGTATAGGTGAACGCCGCGAAGATGACGATGATCAGAACCGCTGAGATCGAAAGCATCACCCACATCGTTTGGAGTAGGTAGGAACGTTGATGCGGGAAATAAATACGCAAGAAATACGGCTCGCGTAGCTGATCGGCTTCAAACAAAGTAGTCTTATAGCCTCGCGTAAAGAACTCCTCTCGGTATTGCTCAGCGTCTTGTTCTAAGATCTCTGGCTGATGGTAACGATTGAATACGCCAAAGACGAATTTAGCTTTGACATTACTATCCTCTAATTCATGATCAATCAATGAATCCAGAAAGGCAGGATCAATCGGACGTAAGTCTCGGAAGATATCGAGCGAAACGGCGCCTCCGATAATGTCTTCCATGATGCCGCTCTGATCTAGAATCTCTGAAGTTTCGAGTCCATAATCTCCCCAAGCGCTGTACAAGGCTGAGTCAGTCATGCTCGAAAGCTCATCGCTGTGAATCCCTTCAATGCTCACGGAATCACCAATCAACTTACTGTCGAATTCGAGTTCGAGGGCATCATCATCAGACGTAATGCGCAGCGATTGGTCACCGTCTACCCGTGGGTCATGCACGTAGTAGCTTTCCGCATTCAAGTGATCCGCCACCTTTTCAAGGGCTTTCAACACGTTGACATTGAACTCCTGTTCGCGCAGCAGAATAGAGTTATTTACCCAATAGATCTGTATGGCCACCAAACCGATGAAGGCCGTACTAATGAGTACAACAAGTAATTGGATGTATTTCTGCTTCAAATCGAGATTTCCCTATGGGGTATTCAAAGTTATTTTTTCCTCGCTAGCGCGGAATAGATGCTTGGCTTTTTTTAACAAGTGTTAACCCCGCATTAACACATGGCATAGGGGCTCCGGTGTACATTTGATTCAGGTTTTTAACAAAGCCAAGTTGTCTGAGCGCAGACAGCGATCTCATGATTATTTAGGTTTAAGGTCTTCTGAAAATAAGACATTACAGGTTTTAATTTGGATTACCTATTTCGAAACAACATTGGAGAGAGTCTGAACGCAGAGTCTCTCCATTTTTTTTGACCGAATCTAAACCTACTACATTCCAATCCGGAATTCTGACAACTCAGCCTTTTTTCGTTTTCCTTGTGCTAAGGTCGCTTCACCTTTGTAGTGTCAAAAAACCGACAAGCCATGAAACGCCAAGCACTATTAGTCTTATTTGCACTGATCTCTTTGGTGTCCTTCGGACAAGAAAGCCCGTCCTCTGTTATTCGAGGAGCTGTGGTTGACGCACAAAGTGATTTCCCTCTTCCCGGAGTTACGGTTCTGCTTATAGGATCTGACCCGGTCGTAGGAACAACCACTGATATTGACGGACGATTCCGTCTTGAAAACATTCCCGTTGGACGTCACGGTATTCAGGTATCGTTCATTGGGTACGAACCACAAGTGCTTTCAAACCTTCTTGTGACTTCAGGAAAAGAACTTACGGTCAACGTAAAACTCAGCGAAAGCGTGCTGCAGCTAGACGGCGCAGAGATTGTTGCTGAAGACGATAAGGCCACACCTAAGAATGAAATGGCCACAGTGAGTGCGCGTTCATTCACAGTGGAAGAAGCAATGCGCTATTCAGGTGCCCTGCAAGACCCGAGTCGTATGGCACAGAACTTCGCCGGTGTGAGCAATTCAAGTGACGATCGAAACGACATCATCATCCGAGGAAACTCGCCTTCTGGTGTGCTGTGGCGCATGGAGGGAATTGACATTCCTAGCCCGAACCACTTCAGTGCCTTTGGTTCTACCGGAGGTCCGGTAAGTATGTTGAACATCAACAACCTTTCGAATTCAGACTTCCTGACGAGTGCCTTCCCTTCAGAATACGGAAACGCCCTCGCTGGTGTATTCGACCTCGAATTGAGAAACGGTAACAAAGAGAATTACGAGTTCCTTGGTCAAGTCGGATTCAACGGATTTGAATTCGGTGCTGAAGGACCTATTGGACTGGGCAAGAATGGTAGCTTCTTGATTAACTACCGATACAGCACCCTAGAAGTATTCAATGCACTGGGTATTGAATTCGGAACAGGAACAGCCGTACCTCAGTACCAAGATTTGACGTTCAAAGTAGACATCCCCACAGCCAAGGCCGGACGTTTCGGAATCTTTGGTGTAGGTGGAACGAGCTACATTGAATTCCTTGCGAGTGATGCCACAGAGACGAATCTCTTTTCATCCGATGCCGAAGATTCACGCTTTGGATCAAACACAGGTTGGGTGGGTGTCAGTCACAAATACTTCTTCAACGAGCGCACAAGCTCGAAGCTTGTACTTGCGGCTTCGCACGCAGGAACCGATGGCAACATTGATTCACTTTCAACAGAGAACGGAGATCCTACCCGCATTTTTGGATTGGATCGATTCCAGAACAAGTACACCGCACGCCTCGATATCAATAGCAAACGCAACGCACGAAACACGATCAAGTTTGGTGTACAGGCTGACTTGAACCAGTTCAACTTCCGCGATTCTGTATTGTATGCACCTGGTGAGTACTTCTACGAATCGGATTTTGAAGATGAGGCATCTTTGGTGCAGTCATATATCAGCTGGCAACACCGTGCTGGCGAGAAGTGGACCATCAATGCCGGATTGCACAGTCAGCATTTCTTGTTAAACAACAGTAACGCCATTGAACCACGTGCAGGTGTTCGTTACAAGATCAATGACCGTCAAAGCTTGAACCTCGGAATGGGTCTGCACAGCCAGATGCAGCCACTGCCGATCTATTTCAACCGTGAACGTATTGATGCCAACACGTCGGTGATCCGCAACGATGAACTTGACTTTAACAAGAGCGCACACGGGGTGATCGGATACGACAACCTCATCACGAACGTATTCCGCATCAAGGTGGAGGCTTACTACCAGTACCTCTACAACGTAGCGGTGGATCGTGACAGCAGCTCATTCTCAGTCTTGAATGCCGGTGCAGGTTTTGTGATCCCGAACAACGCAGACCTCGTGAATGACGGAACTGGATTCAACTACGGACTTGAATTCACCGCGGAGCGCTTCTTCAACAAAGGATACTACATCTTAGGTACAGCTTCATTGTTTGAGTCGAAATACGAAGGAAGCGACGGCATTGAACGCAACACGGCCTTCAACACCAACTACGTATTGAACCTCCTCGGAGGAAAGGAATTCCCTCTCAACGAAAAGAGCTCGATCTCATTCGATACGAAGGTGACATACGCTGGTGGTCAGCGCTTTACTCCAATTGATTTCGAGAGTTCACTCGCTCAGACAGAAGAAGTTCTCTTTGAAGACCAAGCCTTCTCAGAGCAGTATGATCCTTACTTCCGTTGGGACTTTAAGATCACTTACCGCATGAATAAGAAAAAGACATCTCAGCAGTTCAGCATTGACTTGCGCAACGTTACTAATCAGGAGAATGTCTTCATGCAACAGTTCAATGCGCGGGCTGGTGAGATCGAAACGCGCTATCAGATTGGGTTCTTCCCGGATGTACAATACCGCATTTACTTCTAAGAAAAACTCGATCTTGCATTACTCAATAGGTGGTCGCGGCAGCGGCCACCTTTACTTCTGAAACAGTGAAACTTCTAGGCAACAAATCGAAATACTTAGGCTTTGATGACCGCATCATGGTGCTTCTCGGAATTCCCGTGGTGAGCTTTATCATTCCGCCATTGTTTTTCGGTCAACGTCCTGAAAGCTTCATGGAGTTCTGTCCACAATGGGGTGCCAGTTTATTCTTCTCTTCAATTCTATGGGCAGGGAACCGTCAAATTTTGATAGAATTTAGAAGGAAATTCTTTGACAAGGAGCAAGATAAAAAGCGGGTGGCGCTGACCATCTTCTTCGTCATCTTCTTTACGGCCCTAGTGAACTTCATCGGGTTCATCTTGACCCCACCAGAAGACCGACTTGAAATTCAAGGACAAGGGTTTGGAGCAGGTTTGTTTGTGACCCTCTTCTGTATTACCATTTACGAAGCCATCTGGTCTGCTTCTCGCCTACGTCAATCACGAACGGAAGCAGAGAAACTCAAGCGGGAAAACTTACAAAGTCAGCTTAGCATGTTGAAGAGTCAAGTGAACCCTCACTTCTTATTCAACAGCTTGAACACCTTGACATCGATCATTCCTGAAGACCCAGAACGTTCGGTGAAATTCGTTCAGAAACTATCGAACGTTTACCGCTGCATCCTCGAGATTCGAGACAAGGAAGTTGTGACCCTAGAAGAAGAATTCAATTGCATCGAGAGTTACATTTATTTATTGGACACGCGATTCGGCGCTAGCCTGAAATTCGATATTCAGCTCAAAGAAGAAGATAAAGAGCGATTTGTAGTGCCGCTGAGCCTGCAGATTTTGATTGAGAATGCGATCAAGCACAACGTGGTTTCCCGTAAACGACCGTTAACGATCGAAATCTTCGCGAATGATGAAGGAAACCTTGTTGTTCGCAACAACCTGCAGCTGAAAGACCAAGAAATGGAAGGTACTGGCACAGGCATTGAGAATATTGATAACCGCTTCCAGCTGGTGAGTGAAGAGGCCCTTGAGGTGATTCAAACCAGCGAACATTTCACCGTTGTTTTACCCCTTTTAACCATCTCTTCTTATGAAAGTAGTCATCATTGAAGACGAGCTGCCAGCAGCTCAACGACTTGAACGATTGGTGAAAGCGCTACGACCAGATTGGAGTGTGGTAGGCACTGCCGACAGCATTGAAGATGCCGTCGAAGATTTGGATGAAACCAAACCTGACCTGGCGTTTATGGACATTCAACTAGCAGACGGTCAGAGCTTCAAAATCTTCGAGAAGACCGATGTTCCTTGTCCGGTCATCTTTACCACAGCGCACGATGAATACGCGATTCAGGCCTTTAAAGTGAACAGCATAGATTACCTGTTGAAGCCGATTGACGAAGAGCAGCTTGAGCAGGCGATGCAAAAGTTTGAGTCACAGCAACAAGGTGCTCAACTTCCAGATCTAAAAGCCTTGATGCAGGAGTTCCGTTCAAATGTGAGTTATAAGAAGCGATTCTTGATTCGATCGGGGCAACGACTCAGCTTTGTTCCTACAACTGACATTCACTGGTTCGTCAGTGAAGCGAGTTCCACCTTTTTGGTAACCGCTACCAATGAACGCTTCTTGATTGATCAAACCCTGGATGAATTGGAAGGAGAATTGAACCCCGAGCAGTTCTTTCGCATTAACCGAAAGTTCATTGTGACCATCGATTGTATCTCCAAAATCGAGAACTACTTCAATAATCGACTACTTCTAGAAGTCGCACCAGAAGCTAGCGAAGAAGTGATTGTGAGTCGTCAACGAGTAAAGGAATTCAAGTCTTGGATTGATAGTTAAAAAAAAGAGCCAAGACAATGCCCTGGCTCTCAACTAACTAATCAGATAACCTTAACCACCGTAGTGGCTGTTGCCATACTGCCTACACCAGACAGCTTGGTTGCGGCCAGTTAAAACCGCATTTCAGATATCTCGAAGGTAGGAATTAATTTGAGACCACTCTTACTTTTAACAGTCATTTTCACGGTAAATTCGTCTCGGCCTTCTGTAGGACTTGTCTGATTTGCCGAGTGACTGATAATCACTATCTTTGCACCCCTTTACGCGGCGGCATCATGAATAATCAAGTAAAGATCTTTTCCGGCTCAGCATCGCAATACATTGCGAAGGAAATAGCCATGGAATACGGAACTTCTCTCGGAGAGGTTAATTACCAGCGCTTTTCAGACGGCGAGCTTCAAACCTCGATCGAAGAAACAGTGCGTGGAAAAGACGTGGTGATTGTTCAGTCGACCTTCCCACCTGCAGATAACTTGATGGAGCTTTTGTTGCTTATTGACGCAGCAAAACGCGCAAGCGCTAAGCGAATTGTAGCAGTGATGCCATACTTCGGTTACGCACGTCAAGACCGTAAAGATCGTCCTCGTGTGGCGATTGGAGCGAAGTTGGTGGCGAATCTATTGACAGCCGCTGGTGTTGATCGTGTGATCACGATGGATCTGCACGCTGACCAAATCCAAGGTTTCTTCGAAGTGCCGGTAGATCACCTGTTCGCTTCAACGATTTTCCTCCCATACCTAGAGGAACTTCGCAAAGAAGACTTGGTCATTGCGACTCCTGATACAGGCGGTACGAAACGTGCCAACGCTTATGCAAAATTCCTTTCTGTTGACCTCGCAATCTGTTACAAGCAGCGCAAGGTGGCGAACGAAGTGGAAAGCATGACCGTGATCGGAGACGTAAAGGATAAGGATGTTGTACTCATCGACGACATGTGCGATACTGCTGGAACCTTGACGAAAGCGGCAGCCATGATGATGGATCACGGAGCACGCTCAGTGCGTGCTGTGTGTACACACCCAGTATTGAGTGGGCCAGCTTACGAGCGCATTCAGGATTCTGTTCTGACTGAGCTGATCGTAACAAACAGTCTACCTCTTAGAGACGATAAACCGACTGATAAAATCAAAGTTCTGAGCATTGCTCCTCTGTTCTCACAGGTGATGCGTTGCTTGACGAACAATGAATCTATCAGTTCACATTTTCTAATTTCATAATCAAACAACAATGAAAGTAGCATCATTGAGCGGCTCTTCACGTGAGAGCGTAGGGAAAAAAGATGCGAAGGACCTGCGCAAAGAGGGTCGCATTCCAGCGGTTCTTTACGGTGGCGACAATCAGGTACACCTCCATCTCCCAGAAATTGCACTTGAGAAACTGGTTTACAACCCAGACGTTTTCAAGATCGAACTAGACGTAGATGGAACAGTGTACAACTGTATCATTCGCGAACTGCAGTTCCACCCAGTAACGGATAAGATTCTACACGTAGATCTTCTCCAAATGTTTGATGACCGTGAGATCTGGGTTGATATCCCAGTTCGTACAGAAGGTAACTCTGTAGGTGTACGTAACGGTGGACGTCTAGCGGTAAACCACCGTCGTCTTCGCCTCATCGGTACTCCAGGGTCTATTCCTGAGTACGTAATGGTTGACATCTCTAACCTTGATATCGGCGACGTTATTCGTGTTCGTGAGATGAATATCGAAGGAGCGCGCATCGCACAAGCTGACTCTGATGTAGTTGTTGGTGTGAAACGTACTCGTGCGGCTATGTCTGCTGCTTCTAGTGAAGAAGCTGAAGGCGAAGCAGCAGAGGAAGGAGCGGAAGAAGCAGCAGCTGAATAATTCGCTACATGAAGTATTTGATCGTTGGACTAGGTAATCCTGGACTGGAATACACTGGAACACGACATAATATTGGATTTGAGATATTGGATGCCCTTGCCGGGGCGTCCAATATTTCTTTTAAGACCGAACGTTACGGCGATGTCGCTGAACTCAAACACAAAGGTCGCACCCTTATCTTGCTCAAGCCGAACACCTACATGAACCTTAGTGGTAAAGCGGTTCGCTATTGGATGGATAAGGAAAAAGTACCGGCTGAGCGCATGTTAGTTGTCACGGATGACTTGGCGCTCCCTTTTGGTACAATTCGTATTCGCAAAAAAGGATCAGACGGTGGTCACAATGGCCTGAAGAACATTCAAGCGCTGATCAACACCACGAAATACCCACGTTTCCGATTCGGAATTAGCGCTGAGTTCTCAAAAGGACATCAGGTGAATTATGTGTTGGGGAAATGGAATGACGATGAATCATCTCGTCTTGGAGAGCGATTAGAGCGCAGCTGCGAAGCGATTCTTTCTTTCGCATCGATCGGCTTAGATCGAACGATGAACTTCTTCAACAATACGTGATTAGCGCTCTACGCTAAACTTCCCTAGCCGGAAGAAGAAGCCCTTATCTTTCGATGCCTTGTCTTTCGATGCAAAGGCCAAGTCTAAGGCTGTTTTCTCTTCAACTTTCGAAGCCAGAGCCTCTACCAAACTCTCACCTTCTGCCTTTTCGCGACCAAGCACTTTGTTCACTGCTTCCGCGAATACGAAGTCTTTAAACTTCTGTGGCTCTTCAACCTTGGTTGGCGTTTCCGTTGGGATCACTTCTGCTGGCGTGGCGTCAGCTACGGCATCGCCCATGCTCGAATTAAGGAAGATGCTGCGATTAGCAGCCACTCCATCTGTACGCACTTGATCGACAGCACGCGTTGAAGCAAACTGTACTACAGGAATGCGGTTGGAAATCACATCTTCTTGTGCTACATCATTCGATGGTGACAAAGGAGTTCCCTTTGGCGTCGCATCATAATCTACGGTTGTCATCACCGGCGTAGTTTCTTCACTCGCTGGTGTCGATGCTGCCACTTCACGTGCCACTCCAAGATCGCTACCTGTTTGTGCCATTTGTCCGTTTGAACCTTCATCTTGTGTGAACATCCAGAATGCGCCCAGTACTAGAACTAGTACGGCTGCGATAGAAGCAACTCGGTACATTACCGGTCGGAAGGCTACTACACGACCTGTGCGTTCGAGTTCCTCTTTCTGACCGTACGGTACAGCAGGTGCTTGAAGCTTGGTCTTCTTGAATAATGCCAGGTGTTTTTTCGCTAGCGCGGAAGCGAGTACACGCTCTACCCAAGGCCCTTTGACATCACCTTCCATGACCGCAGCGTACCACTCGTCTTTAGAAGTGACTTCCGAAGGAATCAACATAGAATCTTTGTCTTGGTATGACACCAATGGCGCTTCGACTTTCGTCTTCTGCATTGCTTTCCAATGCTTCTGCGTTAATGGGTCATTGCCAACCTCTCCTTCTTCATCCCCCTCGAGCTTACGTGCCATGAAGAGATCTACTGCTTCAGGCATTTCACCTTCCGAAGCGAGAAGAGACGACAAATCAATACCACTGCTTGGAAGGGTTTCTGACATTCCTTCCAAGTCAAGATCGAGATCCACCTCCAATTCTGGATGTGCATCAAGGAACGCAAACAACGCCTCCGACTGTTCGTCAGAGAGTCGACCTTCCAAGTGGTCTAGCACAAAGGCTTCATAATTCTCGATGGTGATCTTCATATCAATTGATCAATGCTTACGAGGTAGTTTTTTAGTGCTACCCTTCCGCGATAGATGTATACTTTCACTTGTGATTCGTTGAGTCCTGTGATTTCACCGATCTCCTGGTAGCTGTAGCCTTCGTAATCACGCAACATGATCACGTTTCGCTGCATCTCTGGAATTCGATCTAGTGCATCTTGCAAGATCTCACTCAAATCGCTGTACTGTCTGTCATGCGAGAGCGCCTTTTGATTTACATTTTCAAAGTCAGCGTTCTTTTTCTCTCGACGAATCCAATCAATCATGGTACGGTAGCCGGTGGTGAAGAGGTACGATTTGCATTTCGCATACGGCACATCTTCCACCTTCAACCAAAGCTTGGCAAAGGTGTCCTGCACAATATCCCGCGCTTGTTCTTCATCTCTCAAGTTCTTGACAATGAACCTGAAGAGATTATCAGCGAAGGAATGTACACATTCATTGTATTCGGCGACAGTCATGATTCAGTACAGGCTGTTTGATAGTGTGACGCACCTGCATAAAGAAAAGTTACAGTGGAATTTTGAAAAAGTGAAAAGTCGATGGACATGACCTCAACTTTTGCTTAAATCATCGCCTACAATAACGGGTCATTTTGATCAGTTAGAGTAAAGCATCCCCGTTTCTTAACTTGCCTTATGCTTCGATTGAAATTCCTTCTTGCCTCTGCGTTATTTGCATTTGCAATCACTCTACCTGCTGTGATTCATGCTCAAACAGATATGCCGCAAGCCAATATTGCCTACGCCCCTTCAATGGAACAAAACGACTTTTTGGGCCTGGTAGAACGTGTAACGAAGCTTCTTCAAACGACGCCGGTGAATGAAATCCCAGATGAAGAGCACGTAATTATCATAAGGTGTTTAAATACCATTTCAATTCATGCGTTGAAGGCACCGGCATGTTTCAAGCTCGAGACAGTAGCAGAAGAATTATCATACTCAGATAAGTTGATTGAGAAGTTTACTGATTGGATCCCTAACAGAGGAATGGGGTATTATTTTCCTTCGCTTCATATAGAATTGCACGGAACACCTGGTCCAGGGTCATATTATCACATCTTCTCTGTCAACCAATAGCTAGATGACATATAATAATCAGCATCTATTGATTGTTATCTTGACCCAGCGCCCATTTAGACAAGCACCTCCTTTCCATCTTAGAAATGGATTTACTGTATTGCCAGAAGAACGAGTAGAACAAGAGAAGATTTCAGCAGTGAAGATTCGATGGGGAGCAAGTAGTTAGGTTGAGATGCTTAAAATGATAGTTTAATGCATTCAACTCTTCACTATCTTTCCCTAACAATCAACTTCCGGTGAAGGAAGATTATCATCTAGCACAAATTCAACTTGAACAACACCAAGAAAATCATCGGTAGCCTCTTGCTCGTCATCGTCGTAGTGGGTGGTTATTTATACCTCGACAGTCTTTTGTTTGATGGTGTTAAGCCTCAAGAAATCACTGATCAAGATTTTAAAGCTTCTTTTTTCGCTAGCGCGGAAACGGAAAAACAGCCTGCCGTCATTCTAATTGGCGGAGGAGCCTGGGGCGACTACTGGGGACAAGAACTTGCGAAGGCAGGATTTGTGGGACTTTCGCTCCCCTATTGTCAAGAAGAAGGCCTCCCCGCTTTGCCTGAGGAAATTCCCTTGGAGTATTTCGAAAAGGCTGCCGGTTGGTTGAGTCAACAGCCCGAAGTAGACCCGGAAAACATCTTGGTCATGGGAGCTTCACGGAATGCCGAGCTGGCCTTAGTAGTAGCTTCTTATTTTCCTGACCTCGTACATGGAGCGATTGCCTATTCACCATCCTCGGTGAGTTGGTCGAACACCGTTTTACCATACAATTCAGACCAAGTGAAGCCCAGCTGGACTTACCGTAGTCAAGCGGTTCCTTTCATACCTATGGAGAAGTTTCAGGGAGGAGAGGCCGAAATGGTTCAAACCCTTCCCTACTGGGTTAGCGGATTCTCGAATGAAGCCATTGTCAATCGCGCAGCCATCCCAGTAGAAAAGGTAAGCGGACCCATCATCTTGTTTTCGGGCATCGCTGATCAAGTTTGGCCATCTGCACGCATGGCAGATATGATTGAAGGACGTGCAAAGTCTAACGGATTCAAATTTGAATTGGAGAACATTCAGTTCCAGAATGCGGGCCATCTGATATCAGGGAATCCGAACAGTCCTTCTACTCAACGCCAAGGAACCATGACAATCAATGGAAAGCAGCACACCTTCGAATTTGGTGGCACCGAGGCGGGAGATCTCGAAGCACAAAAGAAATCTGCCGCGAAGGTTCTAGAGCTGTTGACGAAGATGCGCTATGAGTGAATCGATGAAAATGAACTACCTCTTCCACTCTGAACGTCTCGGCTTCCGTACCTGGAACGAGCACGATCTTGAAGCGTTTGCACAACTGAATGCTGACCCTGAGGTCATGGAGCACTTCCCAAAACCCTTATCAACTGAGGAAACCGCAGGGTTCATTACTCGTTTGCAGGATCATTTCGACAAACGTGGATATACCTACTATGCCACAGAGGTAATTGAGACCGGAGAATTCATCGGATTCATTGGCCTTGCCTATCAAGAGTATGAAACCGACTTCACTCCCGCGACTGATATTGGATGGCGCCTCAAGAAATCAGCCTGGGGGAAGGGCTACGCAACGGAAGGTGCCAAACGTTGTTTGCAGCACGCTTTCGAAACGCTAAACCTATCTAAGATCGTGGCAGTCTGCACCCTGAGGAACACCAACTCTGAAAATGTGATGCGGAAGATCGGGATGACCAAAAAAGGTGAGTTTGACCATCCGAAATTGGGAGACTATCCACAGCATCAACGTTGTGTGTGGTATGAGATCACCCCAAAATAAAGAAGCCCCCCGAAGGATCGGAGGGCTCTTTGATTATATATAGGTTGCTGATTAATTCAGCATTTCTGCCATTCCGAAGGCTGTCAAGAAGTTGCTGTATCCTTCTTTCACGTTGTCGTTGGCAATCTTCACGTGTTCGCCTGTAATTCCATCAACCACGGTGCGCAACGGACGCTGTCCTTTCGGTGTTTCGATCAACTTAAAGATCGCATCTGCTACCATCTGAGGGTTGAGGTCAAGGCTTTCAAATGCTTTGCCCATTCCTTCTCCAATTTGCTCAGGCACATCTGCCAATGGTCCGTAACCTGCAGTTACATCTTGGTCTGCTCCGTACGCTGTCTTCTGGAAGATCTCTGTTGGGAAAGCTCCTGGCTGAACCAATACAACATCAACTCCTAGTGGACGAACCTCGAAGTGCAGTCCTTCTGTCAATCCTTCTAGAGCGAATTTCGTGCTGTTGTATACAGTCATGAAGGGAGCCGAGAAACGTCCAAGGCTACTTGAAATATTGATGATCAACCCTTCTCCTTGATTACGCATTTGAGGAAGCGCTGACTTGATTGTTCGCCATGGCCCTTTCAAGTTCACGTCAAACATGTTCTCTACGTCTTGCTCAGTGTAGGTCTCCGCGATTCCGCCTCCGAAGTAACCCGCGTTGTTAACGAGTACGTCGATACGTCCTTCCTTTTCGATGACTTCTGAGAGCACTTCTTTGGCGCGGTTTCCATCCGTTACGTCAAGATCAACCACGGTAATATTCTCGATGGCATTCAGCTCTGCTGCTCTTTCAGCATTGCGAGAAGTGGTATTACGCATTGAAGCGTATACTTTGTGTCCTTTAGCTGCGGCACCTTTTGCTGTTAGGTAACCGAATCCGCTATTTGTTCCTGTAATAAATACTACTTTGTTTTCCATTTTAATGTATCGTTGGTGATAATTGTTACTCAAAGTTACTTTTATTAGTTACATTTTGTAACTTTGAATAAGAAATCAGGTCAAAAAGTGGTTACCTTGAGGTAACTGATACAAGAGATATGAAAGAGTGTAAGAACCCGCTATGCCCGCTACAACAAGCCTTACAGGTAGTTGGAGGCAAATGGAAACCAGTCATCATCTACCAACTCAGTCGTTCGAAGAAGCGATTTGGGCAGTTAAATGCCGCTGTTGTTGGTGTATCTCGTAAGGTATTGACCAGTCAGCTTAATGAACTCGTAGATGATGGTCTTGTCGTACGTACCTCATACGCAGAAACTCCCCCACGCGTTGAATACGAGTTAACAGAAAAGGGAAAAGAGCTCCTACCGATCTTTGATTCCATGGCGGATTGGGGAATGTACTTAGTAGAAGATTACAAGCGAAGCATTGCTTGTTAGGCCTAAATAGAAAAAGCCCCCCGACATTACGGGAGGCTTTTCCAACCTTTAACCTATTTGAACCTTACTAATCTTTAACGACTAGCAGCGAGTTGAATCATTTGGAATTTGAGGTCGTTCACCTCTTGAAGTTTGGCTAGGTAAGCGTTTACTTTACCTGCTTTCATTAAGTCTATTGCCTGGCTCTTCAATGCCATATATTTTTTTCTAAGTTCTTTCATGTTCCTAGGTTTTAAAGTGTTTCACCCATCATAATGCAAGCCCCGTGCCAAAAAATGGACGGGGCTTGAAAAAAATTACTAATCAGCTGTATATCAACTATTTCTCGTAGAGATAATTATTGCTGATGTAGTTGATCACCTTGTCTGGAACCAGGTATCGAATGTCTTTTTGAGTGCGAATCGCATTGCGGAGGAAGGTAGACGAGATCCGAATCATCGGTGCTTCACAAATCGTCACCCGTTTGAGGTCAACGAGTACCCCTGATTCTTCTGTATTCTCTCCTTCGGTAATACTACGTGGGTAAACGAAGATGTCATATGACGACACAATGCGTTCGTAGTCCTTCCAACGATGCAATGAACGTAGATTGTCTTCTCCCATGATCAGAACGAACTCGGTGTCGCTATATCTCTCTTGAAGAAGGTCTAATGTATTAATGGTATAGTTCGGCTGCGGAAGATTGAACTCCACATCGCTGACCTCAAGTTTATTGTTGTCAATGGTCGCCAAGCGCACCATTTGCAGTCTATGATCATCTGGGAGTAGATCTCCGCGATCCTTTAACGGGTTGTGAGGGGTAACGATCAACCACACCTCATCGAGGTCTGTGTGATTCGCCATAAAGTTGGCGATCACCAGGTGTCCAATGTGGATTGGATTGAACGTACCGAAGTAAAGACCCGTTCGTTTCTTCATGCTTCTAGAAAATCAGCGATTAGTTTGCTCGCTTCTTGTTTTGCCGTTTCGAGGTCATCATTGATTAAAATCACATCAAAAGAATCAGCGACGGCCAATTCCTGTGCTGCTTTACCCATTCTTCGACGAATGCTCTCTTCTGTTTCGGTATCTCTTCCACGTAAGCGAGCTTCTAATGCTTCAAGGTTGGGTGGCATAACGAAGACAGCCAACGCTTTATCTCCGAAAGACTTTTTCAAATTCAAACCTCCTTGAACGTCAACATCGAAAATCACATGCTTGTTCATTTCCCAGATGCGTTCGATCTCCATATGGAGGGTGCCATAGAATTGATCAGTATATACCTCTTCCCATTCTACAAAAGCTCCAGCTTCGATGTAGGCTTTGAACTCCGCAACACTGAGGTAGTGATAATCTTTACCTTCTCGCTCTTTTTTTCTGGGCGCTCGGCTTGTGGCCGAGATGGAGAATTCTAAATCTTCTCGGGTATCTAATAGGTGCTTAACGATCGTAGTCTTCCCAGCACCTGACGGCGCAGAAAAGATGACGCATTTGCCGTTATGCTGATCAGAGGACATTGAGAACTTGTTCTTTGATCTTCTCGAGTTCGTCTTTCATTTGAATCACACCGCGTTGAATCTCTGCGTCATTTGCTTTTGACCCAAGGGTGTTGATCTCTCGACCAATCTCCTGAGAGATGAAACCAAGTTTCTTTCCTTGCGCATTGCCCTTGGTCAGGATGTCCAAGAAGTAGTCTGTGTTAGACTTCAAACGCTGACGTTCTTCAGATACATCGATCTTCTCCAAGTAGTAGATCAATTCCTGCTCAAAGCGGTTTTTATCCAACTTCTCAGACTCGATGAATTCTTCAAGGTTGCCAGAGATACGTCCTTTGATACGTGCGATACGTTGCTCAATAAGATCGTCTAGGCCGCCTTCCAATTCTTGAATCCTAGCGATTCGTCCACGGAAGTCTTCTTCCAATCCAGCTCCTTCTTGAACACGGTATGAATTGAACATCTCGAAAGCCTGTTCGATCAATTTCATGATCTGAGACCACTCATCTTCGTTCAGCTCTTCGCGTTCTGGCTTTAGTACATCAGGAATGCGCATGATCATCGATAGATAATCAACGTCTTGCTGGCCAATCTGATCAGCCACCTCTTTCAAGTCTTCGTGAAAAGACGAGATCAACGCCTTATTGATCGTCATACGCTTCTCAGCAGCGTCAGCCTCATAGTAGATGCTGAGGTCTGTCTTTCCGCGGAATACGCGGTCAGCTAGCCATTTACGAAGCTTCATTTCCTTCTCCTTGTACAAAGAAGGCATGCGCACGTTTAAGTCGAGCTGCTTGCTGTTGAGTGATTTGAGTTCTACGGTAAACTTGCGGGTTCCAACGTTCCCTTCAGCTTTTCCGTAGCCTGTCATAGAGCGAATCATGCGTTGCTATTTCGTGCAAAAATAGCAATTGACCGCTCTATAACCGGAATTGTGTCTCCTAATCAGTGATTACGACATGCTTTCGGATCACACCGCTTGCCGTTTGACAAGTCACGATGTAGTATCCTGAAGCTAAATCACCAATGTTCAAGGTCACGGTGAAGTCGTTCAAGGCCGGCTCATTGAGCACCTCACGCCCACGTTCATCGTAGATCGAAATCCGTTCTAGTGCTTTACGCGATGATACATTGAGGATGTCTTGAGCAGGCACCGGGAAGATGTCTACTTGATTCGCTTCGAGTTCTTCTACATTGACCGAACATTGAATCGCTGGGCCACTCTCAAAACAAGACGAGTAAAGCGTAGAGATCATCGTACACACCACCACATCGTCTTCAGCAAATGGGCCAATCACATACTCGTTCGGCTGATCAAGAATAGTAATGTAGCTGTTGACATTATTGATCAATGTCCAAGGACCTGCATTCCCCATGTCAGTGACATCAGCTACTACATAGAGGTTACCTGCCGTCTCTTCACAATCGTAAGATGACCAGTCAATTTGAGGTCCGACACATTCGTAAACACATGAACCATCATCAATCAATGCCGTGACATCGTAATTGAATGCTGTCGGGTCTGTACACCCTTGACATGTCACGTATTCACAGGTTCCATCATTTTGAGTGGCTGTTTCGTCGTAGTTACACGCATCAGTGTCGGTACAACCCAGACATGATTCGTAATCACACGTTCCATTGTCAATCGTGTATTCTTCACTGTAATTACACGCTAGCGGATCGATACACCCATAGCAACCAAAGTCACAACTATCGTCGTCAACTGTCGCTTCTGGATCGTAGTTACACGCCGTTGGAATAGTACAACCTAAACATGATGTGTAGTCACAGTTACCATCACTTACCACGGCAAATTCGTCGTAGTTACATGCCTCCGGATCCATACAACCAACACACTCCAGCTGACATGACCCGTCATCGAAGATGGCCACGGCGCTGTAGTTACAAGCATCTGGATCAGTACATCCAAAACAGCTGTAGTCACACGAGTTATCATTTACGGTAGCGTCAGGATTGTAATTACACGCCTCTTCATCTGTACAACCTAAACAGTCATACACACAACTTGCATCGAGAATCGTTGCCGTTGGATCGAAGTTACAGGCAATCGGGTCTGTACACCCTAAACAACTGTAATCACATTGTCCATTATCGATAGAAGCAGAAGAGTCGAAGTTACACGCTCCTGGGTCTGTACAACCCAAACAGGTAATGAACTCACAGTTGCCACTGTCCATGGTCGCAAATGGGTCATAGTTACATGCTCCAGAATCCATACACCCGACACAGTCGTTGTTACAGCTTCCGTTGTCAATGGTGGCATCAGGGTTGTAATTACATGCCCCTGAATCCGTACATCCATAACAATCGAAATGGCAACTGTCATCATTCTGTGTGGCCAATGGATCGAAGTTACATGCGTCTGGGTTCATACACCCTTGACAATCATAAGTACAGGATCCATCATCTTCTGTATTGTCAGGTTCGTAGTTACAAGCCGTTGGGTCGGTACATCCGACACATGACTCATAATCACACGTTCCGTCGTCTTGTGTGGCGGTGATATCCCAGTTACATGCGGTATCATCCATACATCCTAGACATGTCTCGTAGTCACAAGAACCATCGTTGAAGTTCACTCCGGCGTTGTAATTACATGCTGTTTCATCATCACATCCGAAATAGAAGGTCATACAACCGTTATTCGGCGGTAAGTTTCCTTCACACACTCCAATTGGGTCAGCGTCGACTCCGGCATCGCCACAGTCATAACCCCACTTCAAGCAGTTAAAGTTGACCGAAGGCTCACCAATGGAAGTTCCAAAATCGAGGTTTCCATCACCTAATCGATCCAATACCTCTATGTCATATACGTTGTCGCTACAATCACAGATGGTGTTTTCGTCGTAACAGTTTCCGTTATTCCAATAGAAGTACGGGGAAACAGACTCCGCTGACGTTTCAAAAGAGAACTGATAGTTTCCATCTGCTATGGTATTCTCCATGGTAAAGGAGAGACCTGAAGTCAGGTTGAGATCTGTAAGATCAATCTCCTGCCACTCCCCAGAATTGACTCGGTAATTTAAGTCGGTGACCTCACAGGGGCCATTCATGGTGAAAGTGACATCAAAGGAAGGTCGATACCCTAAACTGTCTGAATAGGTACATTCGCCTTGCTCAAAACTCATAATCAAAGGGGTACATGCCGGGGCGGCACATCCATTATTCGGAGGTAGCTCACCTAAACATGTGTCATAGGGGTCGTGGTTGATTCCACCATCTCCACAATCCCAACCCCAGAGGTTACATGTGAAGTCTACTGGCACACCGTACCAGTACGAAGTGGTTCCTTCGTCGTAAAAGCCATCTCCTAGCCAGATCAATACACCCATGTTGTGTTGCGTCCCTGCACAGTCACAGATGAACTCGTCATAGATACATGCTAATTCGAAGGTATTCTCTGCCTCAGGATCGTAGTTCACCGCGTACGGGTTACCACAAGCGTTCTGATTATCGTAACAGTTCACCGCAATTTCCACCGGAGCTGAAGTCCCATCGAAAGTGGTCGCCGTGAAGGAATAAACACCACCGGTTAGTAGGGGAATAATCACCGTTTCACCATCAGTAATGAATTCACCAATGGCAGGTAGGTCAATACAACCAGTAACCCCACCTCCAACTTGCTGCCAACAAATCTCTTCGAGATAACAGACACCACTAATAGACGGAGTGATCGCCACGCGGGTAATGAAGTCTCCTGTTTGGCTATCCCAAAGACAGGCTTCTTCGATTTCGAGTTCATAAGGAACACATGAATCCCAAAGGCAAGAGCCGTCATTGACTGTTGCATCAGGATCGTAATTGTTTGCTGTTGGTTCGGTACAACCGTAACAACTGTAATCACATGTACCGTCATCCTCCGTGGCCGATGCATCAAAATTACATGCACTCGGATCCGTACACCCAGGAACCTGGCTAAACGCTTGTCCGGCAGCTAATACAAAGAGGAATAATAAGATTGTTTTCAACCCACGCATAATCGTAGTATTTATCAAGTGCTAAATACCTGATTATTCGATGGGCTGAATGTAGGATTTCGACCGATGGTCGTGTAGGGCCGACGAATAGAAAAGCCCCAGAGAAATTCCCTGGGGCTTCATAATACTTGGATTGTTATCCTCAGTGTTTCACGACCACTCGTTCTGTTCGAGCGCCGTTAGAATCGGTCATCTTCACGAAGTACATTCCGCTAGCGAGTGACGATACATTCATCTCGTATCGTAGGTTTCCAGCCGGGATGTTTTCAGACATGATCAACTTACCTGTCAAGTCAACGAGTTCAATCATCATGTTCTCATTCGCGAATCCTTCGATGATGAGTACTTCGTTGGCAGGGTTAGGGTAAACCTCCCAAACAGTGCTCTCAATCAATTCCACGCTAGTGTCACAACCGTAACCGGCCAATTCAAGAATACAAACGTCGAACTCTTCAGATTCAATAGTGATCGTTACGATATCACCATCAACAAAAGGACCGTACAATAGCGTACCTGTTCCGTCGATGATATCTGTGTTGTTGTCTTGGTCATTTGACACTACGTAAGGACCAACATTTCCGTATTCAGTAACGTCGATTTCGATGTAGAACTCATTGTCTCCGTCAAGACATCCGATATCAGAAAGGTCAACGATCGGCAGTTCACAATCATCGATACAAGATCCATCGTCGATCGTTGCATTTGGATCGTAATTAATGGCGAACTCGTTCGTACATCCAGCACATGTTTCGTACTCACAAGAGTCATCATCTACTGTTGCATCTGCATCGTAGTTACATGCCTCTGGATCTGTACAACCGTAACAGCTGTAATCACATGAACCATCATCAACTGTAGCATCAGGGTTGTAGTTACACGCTTCTGGATCTGTACATCCTAGACCATCGTAGATACAAGAACCATCATCGATCGTCGCATCTGGATCGTAGTTCGATGCCAATGGATCAGTACATCCGTAGCAGCTGTAATCACATGAACCATCATCAACTGTAGCATCAGGGTTGTAGTTACACGCTTCTGGATCTGTACATCCTTCATCATCGTAAGTACATGATCCATCATCGATTGTCGCATCTGGATCATAGTTGTTCGCTGTTGGGTCAGTACAGCCGTAGCAGCTGTAATCACATGAACCATCATCAATTGTAGCTTCTGGATTGTAGTTGCATGCTTCCGGATCTGTACATCCTTCGTCATCGTATGTACAAGAACCATCATCAATTGTAGCATCCGGATCGTAGTTATTCGCTACAGGATCCGTACATCCTTCCACATCGTAGATACATGAACCATCATCTTCCGTTGCATTCGAATCATAGTTGATTGCTGTTGGGTCTGTACAACCGTAGCAATCGTAATCACATGAACCATCATTCACAGTTGCTTCTGGATCGTAGTTACAAGCGAGGATATCATCACATCCCTCGATGTCGTAGATACAAGAACCATCGTTCAAAGTAGCCGACGGATCGTAGTTCAACGCCGTTGGGTCAGTACATCCGAGAATCTCACCTACACATCCATTGTTTGGAGGGAGGTTGCCATCACACACGCCATTTGGATCATCGTTGATTCCGAAGTCACCACAGTCATAACCCCAAGTTTGACAGTTGAAGTCAACTGGGTTACCATCCCAGGTGAAAGAACCATCGTCTTCGAGTCCGTCTCCTAGCCATGCTAGAACACCAATGGTGTGTTGCGTTCCTGCACAGTCACAAATGGTTTCTTCGTTTTCACAGTCACCATTTTCCCAAGTGAAGACTGGAGAAATAGAACCGTCGTCTGTCGTGAAGTAGAATTCATACGACCCACCAGGAGTCGTGTTGTTCAAGATCAGTCCGTCGCCGTCTCCAATTTCTAGTTCCAACTCAGCAAAGTCGAAGCAAGTGTAGCCACCGCCGTCTTCTTGGAAGCAGAACTCAGTGATCAAACAGTCTCCGTTGATCGAGATGTCAAATCCGATTACCGGAAGGATTCCGACACCGTCTCCAGTATCAAGACAATCTTCCTGGTAGGCCGTACCACTTACTGGTCCACACCCTGCACATCCGTTGTTTGGAGGAAGGTTTCCTTCACACACACCGTTTGGATCGTCATTGATTCCGCCGTCGGCACAATCATAACCCCATGTTTCACAGTTGAAATCTACCGTTTGGCCATCCCATTCGAATGAACCATCGTCTAGGAATCCGTCTCCTAACCAAACCAATACTCCTATGGTGTGTTGATTTCCGCTACAATCACAAATGAACTCATCATAAATACATTGAGCCTCATCATTGATCTCAACAATTGGGTTGTAGTTCAATGCGAACGGGTTTCCACAACCAACAATGGCATCGCTACAATCAACCGCAATGGTTTCTACTGGTGAGACTCCTTCAGCCGTTGTTACGTAAACATCGTACTCTCCTGCTTCAGGAACTGGAATAAATACGCCATCGCCATCCTCAAGGAAGATGTCGAAATCAGGAAGGAAGAAACAGGTCTCGTCACCTCCTCCAGTTGGAGTGAAGCAAACATTCTCAATGATACAGTCACCTGAAATCTCCACGTTCACTAGAATGCGGTTTACGATTTCTTGGTTCACCTCATCGAAGAAACAGTCTTCTGAAAGTGTGATTCCAGTTGGCACACAATCATCGTAAATACAGCTACCGTCATCAGAAGTAGCCAATGGATTATAGTTCGTCGCATTCGGGTCTGTACAACCGAATACTTCGTCGTCACAGTTGCTGCTTGTGTACAGGAACTCTTCAGAAACCGTTCCATCAGAAAGCGTGTAGTAGAATGTGTACTCTGTGTCTGGATCAAGGTTGATGAATCCAATCGCATCACCTGATTCAATCAGCAATGGTGGATCTTGCGTCGGCAGGTTGAAACAAGTGAATGTTTCACCATCGATGGCAAAGCAGAAGTCTTCTACTAGACAGTCTCCATTCCAGCTTACAAGCACATCGATCGTTGGCAACTCACCAAATCCGTTATCGGCACATCCTGTATCGATGACCGTCATATCTAGGTTAGTGCAAGAAGTGAGGTCTCCACACCCGTTGTTCGGAGGGAGGTTACCATCACAAACACCGAATGGATCGCCTACCGTTCCGAAGTCACCACAATCGTAACCCCAAGTTTCACAGTTGAAGTCTACAGGCTGACCTTCCCACTGGTAAGTTCCGTCGTCTTCAAAGCCATCGCCCAACCAAGTCAATACACCAATGGTGTGTTCCGTACCAAGACAGTCACAGATGGTGTCTTCGTTGTTACAGTCACCTGTTGTGAAGGTATATTCCCCAGAAGTAGCGCCATCAGTGAGGGTATAGTAGAATGTGTATTCCGTGTTCGGATCGAGGTCAACAAAATCCAATGGGTCTCCAGATTCAAGTAGAATTGGATCAGCCAATGCAGGGAGGTCAAAACAATCGAAGTTTACCCCGTCTGTAGAGAAACAGAAGTCTTGAACGATACAATCGCCATTCCAAGTCATTGTCAACGTGATCGTTGGTAGAAGTCCGTTGCCGTTATCCGCACAAGGTCCTTCAACGATGTCCATATCTAGGTTGGTACAATCGTCACCTCCGCCACCGTTGTCATCTACACAGAAATCGTAAGTGTCTTGATCACCATAGGTAGAGCTAGCCATCGTAAACACAACAGCTCCATTTTCATCAAACATGGTGAAGTCACCGTCAACACCACATCCTGCTTCAGCAGAACCATTCAATCCATCTCCAAAAGAGTCATAGATATTGAATGTGTAACAGCCAGAAGTCAGACATAAATCAGTGTCAATCGTTGTAATCGACTCAGGAAGAAGATCAGCGTAAGGACCTCCAGAAGCCACTGCAACTCCGTTACTATTGAGTACTTCCCAAGTGATTTCTGAACCGTAGCAATCAGGAGTCAGTGAGAATGTGTAACCGCTGTCTACACATGGTGCTGGCTCTTCTACAGTCCAACCGATGTCTTCCATCAATCCCATGATGATTGGACCCGGATCGTGGATCGCTTCACCTGGTGCAATGAACGGTGTCATCAGCGAGTTTGCATTCCCCGCAGGATATGAGTCTTCATCAACGTGTGAGTAGCTTGACCCTTGCGCCCAAGAACTCGGAGCGTAAAGTTGTGGGTCAGTACCACCATTGTTGCCAACTGCTGCGGGTCCGTTCCAGAACAGGTTATCAGAAGTTAGCTGCTGGTAAAGCGAGAAGCTATTGTCTGGGAAATTCAAGATCGATGAGTTCGATCCGTTTTCCACGTAAGTGTCATAAATAGAAGGATTGCTGAAGAAGAAGAACCCTGTAGTTCCATCAACGCCTGCAGAACCAACCACGCCAAGTCCGTGACCGAGCTCGTGCAGCACCACAGATACGAAGTCGAACTGACCAAAGCCGGGGTTACCGTCTGTTCCGAAGTACCAGTTCGTGCCGCTATCAAAGCTTGCTTCGATGTCAGCTCCACCTTGAAGGTTGAAGCCTGCCAGCTTATCAGCCAAGGCTGAAGGGTAGAAAGTATTTGCTTCAGGGGCATTGGCGAAATTCTGGAAGTAACCAGAAGCTCCTGCGAATCCAAGAGTATTTCCGTCAATGTCTTCCCAAGTTGCATCAATAATGATTGGCACACTTGACGTCAACAGCGATGACCAAATGTCAACGGCGTATTGAAATGCCGCTTGTGCTTCAGGAGTGAAGCCGTTGTAATTCACTGAAATGACCACATCACGCTCTCCGTTCGGAACGAAGCTCGCTGGGGGTGCAATAAATGAATCATGCTGTTCTTCAAGGCCGATCAGACCCATGCATTGTACGGTATGACCTCCTGGATGCTGGCACAGCTGTGCAAAGAGGCTTGAAGAAAGTAAAACTGCAACCGCAAGGAAACAGCTTCTCAAGAGTTTTGTTAGTATCATCAGATAAGGCTTAGCAATCAATTATTAACGCAAGGTACGACGGTACAAACGCTCAGAAAAGCATCTTAGATGACATTAATTGGAATCATGGATGTGGAAAACGCTAAATTTGGACGCTGAATGGCCACAGTTGCAGAAATAAAAGCTCCGATCGCAAACGAAATGGCTCGTTTTGAATCGCACTTCAAGGAAGCGATGAAAAGCGAGACGCCACTTCTTGATAAGATCACACACTACATTATCAAGCGCAAGGGAAAACAGATGCGACCAATGTTCGTGTTTCTGTCTGCCAATGTTTGTGGAGGGGTTGTAGAGTCTACCTATACTGCAGCTTCACTCATCGAACTTCTTCACACCGCTACTTTAGTTCACGACGACGTCGTTGACGACGCATACAAACGTCGAGGCTTCTTCTCCGTGAATGCCCTGTGGAAGAACAAAATCGCTGTTTTGGTAGGGGATTACCTGCTTTCGCGTGGTTTGCTCATGTCGGTTGACAATGGTGAGTTCGATATCCTTCGCATCGTATCCAATGCGGTTCGCGAAATGAGTGAAGGAGAACTTCTTCAGATTGAAAAAGCGCGTAAGCTGAATATCAATGAAGAAGTGTACTTCGAAATCATTCGCCGCAAAACCGCTTCTCTGATTGCTTCTTGCTGCGAAGCTGGTGCCGCTTCCGCCGGAGGCGATAAAGAAACCCAAGAAAAACTTCGACTATTCGGTGAATACGTGGGTATCGCATTCCAAATCAAGGATGACCTATTCGACTATGGAGGCCCGGAAGACATAGGAAAGCCAACAGGGATCGATATCAAAGAACGCAAGATGACCTTGCCGTTGATCCGTGCCCTGAATATTGCACCAGCCAACGAGCGCAGAAAAGTGATCAATATTGTTAAAAACCACCACGAAAACCCTGAGAAGGTGAAACAGGTGATTGACTATGTGGTGAGCACTGACGGACTAAAATATGCTCACGATCGCATGATGGAATACACCCACAAAGCGCTGGCTATTTTAGAAGAATTTCCGGAAAGTGATTCGAAAACTTCCCTGCGTGAATTGGTACATTACACGATCAATCGAAAAAAATGAAGCCCTGGTATCTGCTGTTGTTCTTGCTTTTTTTCGCTTGCGCGGAACCTGTTGATCACGTCATTTCAACCTTTGGAGACGGCTCGCCTAAAGTGGTCTATAGCTACCTAGAGTCTGACTCGCTGAATCGCACTGAAACGCACTTTTACAGCAATGGAGCCATTTTCAAGAAAGGCGACATGAAAGCCGGTAAACGCGATGGAAAGTGGCAGAGTTTCTATGAAAATGGCACGCCATGGAGCGTTCATTACTACCAGGACGGACTCAAACACGGCGATTTCACGGCATGGCATGCGAACGGAAATATTCACATCCTTTCCTTCTTCGACCAAGGTCAAAAAGTAGGCAACTGGGTCTTCTTTGATGAAAAAGGAGACACCGCGCTAGTCAAGGAATTCAGCCCTTCCAACTAACATCTAGCTGTTCATAGCTCGTCGCTTGGCAGGCGAATGGCACACTTTCTGCCGTTACTTTAGTATTCGGTGAAAAATGCTTCGTTATGAAACAGTCCGTCACATACCTACTCGTATTCCTCTTTCCCCTGCTTGCACTCGCAGATGGAGAGCGTATCTCACGTAGTGAATACATCGATCAATGGAGTCAAGAAGCCATTAATCAAATGGTGGAATACCAAATTCCAGCCAGCATCACCCTTGCGCAAGGGATTCTTGAGAGTGGTGACGGAAATAGCGAACTCGCTCGTAAGGCGAATAACCACTTCGGTATCAAATGTCATAGCAGCTGGAAAGGCAAAAAAGTCTACCACGATGACGACAAAAAAGGAGAGTGCTTTCGCCACTACCAAAACGCCACTGAATCATACGATGATCATTCAGAATTCCTTTTGCAGAACAGATACAAGAGTCTTTTCGACCTGAAGATTTCTGACTACAAAGGCTGGGCGAAAGGACTGAAAAAAGCTGGTTACGCAACTTCGCCGAAGTACGCCAACCTTCTGATTGATATTATTGAAAAGAACGACCTCACACGATTTGACGACATTGGAATTGATATCCTTGAAGGAAATCAAACCCAGGCTGACATGCCTTCTCCAAAGCAAAACCCAGGTTCTAATAACTGGGATAAGAATGATGGCTTTGATTCCGTTACTCTAGGAGGCGGACGAGAAGTGCTTCTCAGCGAGAATAAGATCAAGTACACGGTGGCCAAATCAGGTGACACACCTGAAAGCATTGCCGCGGAGCTTGAAATGATGACGTGGCAGATTAAAAAGTACAATGACCTTGGCAAAGACGAACGTCCTTCTCCAGGTGAAATTGTTTACTTACAGCCTAAGCGTTCTAAAGCACGCGTTGATCACCACGTCAAACAAGAAGGCGAAAGTCTACGAGACATTTCTCAGCGCTACGGGATCAAGATGAAACACATCTACAAAAAGAATGGTCTTGCCCCTGGAAGCGATGTGCCCGCCGGCACTAAATTGTACCTGAGAAAACGCATCCCTCGTGCATGACATAGACCTCCAGCGCATTCCACACTTCATAGCATTTATGCTTCTGCTTGTTGCTGCGCCCACCTTTGGGCAGCGGTACCAAGCAGAGGTGTACAACCTGAAAGAAGGTCTTCCTCAATCGCAGGTTGATTGTCTTTTAGAAGATCATCGCGGATACATTTGGGTAGGAACCCAGGGAGGCGGATTGGCTCGATTCGATGGCCGGAACTTTGAGGTCCTCAACTCTAGTCATGGTCTACCCGGCAACAAAATCAGCGCTCTCGCTGAAATCAATCAGACCCTCTACATCGGTACTGATGACGGACTCGCACTCTATAACGGCCTTGAGGTTACTACAGGTAATGATGAGCCTATGCGTCAGGCGGTTTACGCTATCGCGGAATCGGACAAAAGTCTATTCGTAGCGGCTGGTGATGAGCTGTATTTCATTCCTGATGCCTCCCAACCATTTGAGGGTTGGGAGTCGATTTTGCAGGACGAAACCATCTTCGATTTACTCGTTACCCAGAGCGGAGAACTCTACGCCTGTGGTGACGGAGGAGTCTACTACATCAACAAGGAGAGCCATCAAGTTTCGCAACTCAGTTTCAGCGGGTCTGCCTATTGCAATGCCCTTTTTGAAGATGGAGAGCAGGTCATCAAGGCATGCACCTACGGAAATGGAATGCTACGCGTTGATCAAGGCGAACTCTTGTCTGACCGATCGTATGGACGGCTGCCAAGAATTGTACTGGATGGTTTGCAGAGTGATCGTGGAGAAACCTTCTTGGCGACACAGCGTGACGGACTCATCATTCACACACGAGAGGGAGAACAAGAGGTCTACGACCAGCAATCTGGCTTGCCTATCAATCATATTCGCTGCCTGCTCGAAGACCGATGGGGGAACATATGGATTGGTAGTTCCGGAAGCGGACTCATTCGATTAAGCGCGCTCCCATTCACACACTACTCGAGCGATACCGGATTGCGCAAACCGCAAGTCTATGCCGTTACATCGGCCCCAGATCAAGGCATTATCTTTTCTAATGGAGATGTCGGCAGCTACCTCTTTCGAAATGATTCACTGATTAAAGGACCCTTTGAACAAGGCACAATTAAAACACTTTTCACCGATTCTAGAGGTTGGGTATGGGCTGGATACGACGGAAGCGGCATTGAAGTCATGACCCCAGACACTCTTTTCTTTATTGACGGTGACGATGGTTTGAGTAGTCCTTTTGTCCGCGCTTTCGCGGAAGGGCCAGATGGTTCAATTTGGGTCGGTACTGCAGGTGGTGGAATCACCCGCATTTTCAACCCCATCACACCTGAAGGGAGAATCAACACCCGCATCTATACCTCTGGAAATGGCTTGTCTGAAGACCGAATCACAGACTTGGTTTTCGATGATCAAAACCGACTCTGGTATAGCACCCGCTCTCATGGTTTTGGCGTCATCTTAAGCAAGGGAGACATCCTCAACTTCGGGAAAGACCAAGGACTACAGAATGAAGAGGTGCGTTCCATTATTATCGATTCCTACGGGGTCTTGTGGATTGGTTCAGGGAATGGTCAGATCAGTCGACTCGACCTCAACAAAGAAGTCTACGCCATTGAACAATTAGACATCCCTGGTGAACGTCCGTATGCCCTGTATGCCATGGATTTTGATAGCCGCGAAAACCTATGGTTAGGCTCGGCAAATGGTGCGTGGCAGTTGACCTTGAATGCCGAACGAGAGGTCATCTCTACAGAGAAATTTGACATTGATGAAGGCTTCAATGGATTGGAAGTTTGCGCGAACGCCATTCTTTCTGACAATCAAGGAGTGATGTGGTTTGGAACCGTGGATGGCTTGAGTATGCATTTCCCGCTTCAAAAAACAGAAGCCCTGATTGCACCAAGGGTTTTCTTGGAGCATCCTGAGCTTGACCTTCAACCCCTTCGTGAATTGCCGCAACACATCTACTTGCAGGCGTGGGATCAGCCTACTGACACCATGGTATTCACCTATGAGCAAAACGATCTCAGTTTCGAAATAGGAGCGATCCATTTGAAGTACCCGGATGACCTCACCTTTAGCTACTGGCTTGAAGGTTATACCGATGAGTGGAGCACCCCTTCTACCCGGTCCTTGATTTCCCTTGGCAACTTGCCCCCGGGCAATTTCACCCTTCATTACAAGTCATGTGTGAAGGGGCTCTTCTGCAATGAGGGAAGGCCGATTACCATCAAGATCCTCCGTCCATTCTGGCAGAAAAGCTGGTTCTTCGGAGCACTATTGTTGGGTGGTTTTATATTGGTTTCCCTGTCGTTTTACTTCTTTGTTCAAGGAGTCAAACGCCGAGCAAAAATTCGCTCAGAGCGTCTCCGATTGGAACGCGATGCCTTGGAAATGGAGCAGAAAGCGCTGCGTCTGCAAATGAACCCGCACTTCATTTTCAATTCGTTGAACAGTATCCAAGGGTTGATTGCAAAAGAAGACAACCGTTCTGCTCGATTATACCTCTCCCGCTTCTCTCGCTTAATGCGCGAAATCCTCGAGAATTCAAGGGAAGACATGATTCCATTAGAGGAAGAATTAAAGACCCTCGAGCATTACCTCGATATGGAACGCTTCACCCATGGAGAAGCCTTCACCTATGAAATCGAAGCGCCTGACGATCTTTTGCACCTGCCGGTTCCTCCATTGGTCATTCAACCCTTCGTAGAAAACAGCATCATTCACGGTTTGCTTCCAAAAGGAGAAGGAGCCCACCTGAGTGTCGAAGTCACAGAAAACGAAGCCGAAGACCTATTGATTATCGTGGAAGACAATGGCATTGGCCGCGCAGCATCTTCACTACGAAATGCGGAACGGGAAGGACATCGATCTGCGGGTCTTTCTGTAACCGAAGAACGTCTTTCGATGCTTTCAAATGGAGAGAATGAACTGACCTTTATCTCCTTTGAAGATCTCTACGTCGAAGGCAACGCTTCAGGAACTCGTGTGACCATTCGAATTCCAAATCCTGACGAATAATCTGGAGAAAGACGCGGATAATCCTTTTACCTTTCCGAGAGGAAGGATTTCGCTTCCTTCGTAGAAGTAAAAAAGAAAGCCATGAAGAGAGCACTGATCATAGACGACGTAGAGAATGCACGTATCGGACTTCGTAAAGACTTGGAAGATTACTGTCCAACAATTGAAGTCTGCGGAGAAGCTGATGGAGTAGTGAACGGCGCACGTATGATTCGCCAGCTCAATCCTGACGTGGTTTTCCTTGACATTCAAATGAAAGACGGCAGCGGGTTCGATCTGCTAGAGATTCTTCCAGACATCAACTTCGCGTTGATCTTTACGACATCAAGCAACGAGCACGCCATTCGCGCATTCCGCTTTTCTGCGGTTGACTACCTGTTGAAGCCAATCGATCCTGATCAATTGGTGGAAGCCGTGGAGAAAGCAGAAAACACTGGAGACCACAAACTCGAAGTGCTTCGTTCAAACCTTGACGGAGGGACCACTCGTTTAGCCTTGAATTCACAAGAAAAAATCAAGGTCGTTGACCTGAAAGAAGTCGTGCGATGTGAATCAACTGGGTCCTACACTCTATTCTGGATGGCTGATGGGGAGCAGATTCTAGTGACAAGAACTTTAAAAGAGTACGATCAAATGCTCTCAGATGCGGGATTCCTTCGTGTGCATCAATCGCACCTCATCAATCTCGCTTTTGTACGTGAATTCATCAAGACAGATGGAGGCTACTTGGTACTTAAAGACAAGAAAGAAATCCCGGTATCTAGCCGCAAACGCAGTGCTGTAATCAAAGCATTGGCACATTTTGCCTGACAAGCATCAGTAAAAAGGGTTCTAAAGGCAGTCGGCATTTGTTAACTTTGTTGACATGTCATCACGACTCGTCTTGTTCGATAATGATCCGAAGCGCGCTCGCAAGCGCAATCCGGAGTGATCTCAAGGTCATTCCACCCGATCATTTACGTCAAATTTTAAAATCGAACACATGCCCTTTTATCATAAACTAGGGAACATCCCGCACAAGCGACACACGATCTTCAGAAAGCCTGATGGTTCGCTCTACCACGAGCAACTATTTGGAACGATCGGTTTCGATGGGATGTCAACCCTCATGTATCATGAGCACCCACCAACCCAAGTTCTTGATGTTCAGTCTTCGGTAGACGTAGCTCCGAAGATCGCTGTAGAGCGAAATATGAAATCACTAAACCTGAATGGGTTTGCCGTAGCACCCAAAGATGACTACCTCGAGAGTCGTGTGCCGGTGCTAACGAATAAAGACTGCACGATCATTCTGGCTGCACCGAAGAAGTCGCTCACTGAGTACTTCTACAAAAACGCAGATGCTGATGAGGTGATCTTTGTCCACGAGGGGAGCGGGACACTCCGCACGCAGCTCGGGAACATTGATTTCGCCTACGGTGACTACCTCGTAGTACCGCGAGGAATGATCTACCAAATGTCATTCAACGACGAAAACAACCGCCTTTTCATTACGGAGTCTTACCGTCCGGTATACACTCCAAAGCGTTACCGAAACTGGTTCGGACAATTGTTGGAGCACTCGCCGTTCTGCGAGCGTGACTTCCGTCCGCCTTCAAAACTGGAAACGCACAATGAAAAAGGTGAGTTCATCATCAAAGTGAAGAAAGAGAACATGCTTCACTCATACGTTTATGGATCGCACCCATTTGACGTGATTGGATGGGATGGTTTTAACTTCCCTTACGCATTCTCTATACACGATTTCGAACCGATTACTGGACGCGTACACCAACCGCCACCGGTTCACCAAACCTTCGAAACAGACGCCTTCGTGATCTGTAGTTTCTGTCCAAGACTCTACGATTACCACCCAGAGGCGATCCCAGCACCTTACAATCACAGTAATATCGATAGTGATGAGGTCTTGTACTATGTTGACGGCGACTTTATGAGCCGAAACAACATTGAGAAGGGTATGATCACTTTGCACCCAGCGGGTATTCCTCACGGACCACACCCTGGAGCATACGAGCGCAGCATCGGTAAAAAAGAAACCGTAGAGCTCGCCGTGATGGTTGATACCTTCAAACCTCTCAAAGTGACTGAACAAGCACTTGAACTTCAAAACCCTGATTACTATCGTTCATGGATCCTCGATTGATCCCTTAAACAAGAAAAAATGGCAACAGATAATAGCTCACTACAATTAGAAAAAATCGTCGACTCAGCGGATGACTTCCTTCCGTTGTTGGGTACTGACTATGTTGAACTTTATGTAGGTAACGCCAAGCAGGCGGCACACTACTACCAAAGCGCTTGGGGTTTCCAACCGTTAGCGTATGCAGGACTTGAAACCGGAGTAAAAGACCGCGTTTCATACGTTCTACAGCAAGATAAAATCCGTCTCGTATTGACGTCTCCTCTTGAGAAGGATGGGCCTGTAAATGAGCACATCAACAAGCACGGCGACGGAGTGAAGGTGGTAGCACTGTGGGTTGATGACGCGACCAAAGCTTACCAAGAAACGACAAGCCGCGGTGGCGAAAGCTACATGGAACCTGTGACGCAGGAAGATGAGCACGGTAAAGTCGTAATGAGTGGAATCCACACCTATGGTGAAACCGTTCACATCTTCGTTGAGCGTGGAGAGTACAATGGTCCTTTCCTCCCTGGATACAAGGAGTGGAACCCAGACTACCGTCCAAGTGCAGTAGGTCTGAAGTTCATTGACCACATGGTAGGAAACGTGGGTTGGAACGAAATGAACAAGTGGTGTGAGTTCTACGCAAAAGTGATGGGCTTCGCACAGTTGATCAGCTTCGATGACAACGACATTTCTACAGAGTACACGGCCTTGATGTCGAAAGTGATGAGTAACGGGAACGGACGAATTAAGTTCCCTATCAATGAGCCGGCTGACGGACGTAAAAAGTCGCAGATCGAGGAGTACATTGACTTCTACAATGGAGCAGGTGTACAGCACATCGCCGTAGCAACAGACAACATCATCGAAACGGTGACTCAGTTGAAAGAGCGCGGAGTAGAATTCCTGTACGTTCCGGATAACTATTACGACACAGTACTTGATCGTGTTGGTGAAATTGATGAAGACCTTGCCCCACTTCAGGAGCTTGGTATCTTGATTGACCGCGATGACGAAGGTTACCTTCTACAGCTTTTCACGAAGCCAGTATTGGATCGTCCGACAATGTTCTTCGAGATCATTCAACGAAAAGGAGCACAATCGTTCGGTAAAGGGAATTTCAAAGCCCTCTTTGAAGCCATCGAGCGTGAACAGGAAAGCAGAGGAACCCTCTAATTCCGACAGAATATCAGAGAAAGGCATCCATTCGGGTGCCTTTTTCATTTTCGGAGGGTGCATTTCGTACTTTTACCGATGTGATGAAGCGCCACCTCTTCATATTGTCTTTTCTCTTTTTCGGATGTGCTGAGGAAGCCCCTCAACCCGATCCGTTAGATGGAATTTTGGGTGCTTCTGAACAAGGCGTATTCCGCGGTAGCGATATTGGAGACAGCCAGAATGATGTGCTGGATAGAGAAGCGGAACATGTGGTTTACAACATGCCAGACGAACTCACTTGTCGTATTCCGGTCACCTTGAAAGACTCCACTTTCTATGACATCACTTATAACTTTGATGAGACAGGCCTTTACGTCATTGCCCTCGATATTTTTCCTTCGAGTGAAGAAGTAAGCGGCTCGCTTTTCGACGACTTCAAAAAGCATTATGACCTTAGATTCGGTGCGACATCAGAGGATGATGGCTTTACAATGTGGAATGCGCGAAGCGCTAAGGGCACGAATATCGAGATCACGATGATCGATGAAGGACGTGAAGCGGGGAGGCCGTATATTTCTGTCGTGTTCCTAGAAACCAATGCAGAATAAGTCGATCCTATCCATTCAAAACCTCTCTATTTCATTCCGCCAAGGCAAAGAATGGAATCCGGTAATCAAAGGCGTATCCCTTGAGGTACCCCAAGGAGGCATTCTTGGAGTGGTGGGTGAATCCGGTTCTGGAAAGACGGTTTCTTCCCTTGCTTGCATGGGCCTTTTGCCATCGAAAATCGCACGTATTGACCATGGGGTGGCGCTATTCGGCGCTAGCCAAGAAGATTTACTACAAGACAACTTTACACACGCCAAACGCTATCGCGGAAAAGAGATCACCATGATCTTTCAGGAACCGATGAGCAGTTTGAACCCTTCGATGACCTGTGGAGCTCAAGTCGCTGAAATGCTCAAGGAGCATCTGGGGATGGACGCCAAGAAAGCACGTCAACGAACAGTCGAACTCTTTACTGAGGTAGAATTACCTGTTCCAGTCGACATGTTTGACCGCTACCCACATGAACTCAGTGGAGGTCAAAAACAACGTGTGATGATCGCCATGGCCCTAGCTCCAGAGCCATCTCTGATCATTGCCGATGAACCAACCACGGCATTGGATGTGACCGTTCAGAAGAGTGTTCTTGAGCTGCTTCGTCGTCTACAACAAGCTCGTCAGCTTTCGATGATTTTTATCTCGCACGATCTAGGTGTGGTGGCCCATGTGGCTGATCAAGTGGCAGTGATGTACAAAGGCGAAGTCTTGGAGAGTGGCCCGGTAACTCAGGTCATGCAGAACCCAACACAAGCTTACACTAAAGGACTGTTGGCTTGCGTACCTCCGACGAATGGAGAGCGTGTGCGACTTCAGACAGTAGAGGAAATCATCAAGGGTGGTGAGGTGAAGAAGGAAATCTACTCTTCTTCCCCTTCCAAAGACCCCATCCTTCGTGTGAAGGATCTTTGGAAACGATTCGTCACCAGACGCAACCTGTTGGGTAAGGCAACAGATCATTTCGATGCTGTTCGCGGAGTCAGTTTCGAACTCTTTCAAGGAGAAACGCTCGGCATTGTGGGTGAAAGTGGGTGCGGTAAAAGCACCGTCAGTAGAATGATCATTGGATTGATCGAACCCAGTGAAGGGAGCATTGAATGGTCAGGCTCTGCAGGGGCGGTACAACTTGTGTTTCAAGACCCTTATTCTAGCTTGAACCCTCGAATCAGCGTGGGAAATGCGCTCGTAGAGGCGATGATGGTCAATGGAGTAGAGTCAGATAGGCAAAAAGCACAAGATCAAGTGCGTTCCATCCTGGCAGAAGTCGGACTCGATCCTTCACACTTTGACCGGTATCCTCATTCATTCAGCGGTGGACAACGCCAACGTATCGTAGTGGCTCGTGCTTTATGTACCAATCCAAGAGTTGTCGTACTTGATGAGAGTGTTGCTGCGCTTGATGTATCAGTTCAGGCTCAGGTACTAAATCTATTGAACCAATTGAAGGCTTCACGCGGCCTTACTTACGTCTTCATTTCACACGACCTGCACGTAGTGCACTACATGAGTGACCGTTTGCTGGTCATGGAGCGAGGTCAAATTGTGGAATCAGGAAACGCACATAAGATCTTCACTCAGCCTTCCGAGGAATACACAAAAAAGCTCGTTGAATCCGCTGTTTTCACAAACGAAGGTTAACATCTAGTTAACGCATCTACCCCTTTGCTCGGTTTTTATCCGTGTATTTTTGCCTGCGCGTTTGTTGCGCCATAACCAAAGATGATGAAATACTTAAGATCGGTACTACTACTGGTAGCTGCTACCCTATTCTCTCAATTTTCCGTTGCACAAATCTGGACACTCGACTTCACCGGCATGAACGGTAAGGGTGCTATTGGCCCTGGTCCTGTGATTGATGTGGCTGGAGTTCCTTTCACTGTTGACATATCGGGAGGAAATCTTGCTGACGCCTCAGATTGGTTCTATGTTGAAAATGAAATCTTCGAAGCACGCGATGTGGATGGTGATTGTATTTGGTTGAGTGAGTCAATTGACATCTCATCGTACACAGAAGTAGATATTTCAATGGTCATTAGCGAAGTGGGTGACCATGAAGCCTCTGACTTTGTCGATGTAGAATACCTACTTGACGGCACACCTACACTCATCACCAACTGGAATGGGTTAGGTAGCGCAACCCACACACTCATCGGAGACATCCCGAACGACTCTGACTGGGGAACGGAAACGGTTACAGCAACGAACCTCATGGGGTCTACCCTTCAGATTCGTGTGACAATGAACAACGGTGCGGCATCTGAGTACCTGCAACTAGACGACATCGTCGTTACTGAAAGCGGCGTAGCGCCGGTGGTGGCAGACATTCAGATCACGGAGGTTCACTACAATCCAGACGACGCCGGGGGTTACCTCGATGTTGATTACGAATTCATCGAGCTATATAACGCCGAAGCGACTCCTGTTGACTTGAGCGGATACACCTTCACTCAAGGAATTGTCTACACTTTCCCAGCCGCTACAAGCATCGCAGCTGGAGAGTACATCATCGTCTGTGCAAATTCAGCAACCTACAGTGGAAATGGCTACCAAGTCTTCCAATGGACAAGCGGCGCACTGAACAACGATGGCGAGCTCATTCAGATTCAAGACGCTTCTTCAAACACGGTTGATCAAATTACTTACGGTGATGTCAGCCCATGGCCATTCCAAGCAGATGGGTACGGTCCTTCGATTGAGTTAACTACTCTAGGAACAGACAACAATACTGGAGCGAACTGGCACAGCTACAACTGCCAAGGACAGCCAACTCCAAACGGAACTCCAGGAGCGGCGAACAGCACGCCTGGAAGTGGTTGTACTAACCCAGGAGCTTTGAACTTTGACTTTTGTGCCTTCATTGATGATGCGAGCTGTACCTTCCCGGTCTTCGATGTAGTCATCAACGAATTCCACTACAACCCTTGTACAGAGCAAGGAAACGACACTGATTACGAGTTCATCGAAATCTACAACTTCGGTGCTTCAGCAATTGACATTGGCGATTGGCAACTTGCTAACGCCGTTGATTTCACTTTCCCTACTGGAACAACAATTGCGGCTGGCGAATACATCGTCGTTGCAGTAAACGCTGCTACATACAGCGGTAATGGTTACCAAGTGTTCGAATGGACAACTGGAGGAATCAATAACAGTGGTGAAACCATTGAACTACTCAACGACGGAGGCGCAACAGTAGACGAACTTACTTACGATGACGGACCAACATGGCCAGTTACAGCAGATGGTTCTTGTGTGTCTGTGGAGCTTGTAGATCCAACTTCTGACAACAGCGATGCTTCAAACTGGCAGCCTAGTTTCACTTTTGGAGGAACTCCAGGAGCAGTAAATAGCACAATGCAAGACTGTGGTGATTGTGGTGTAGGAGCAACAGTAAACTCTTTCATTAGCGATGACTTTGAAGATGGAGACATCACTGATTGGGTGATTACGAGTGGAGCTGATTGGGCCGCTAGCGGACTCGTAGGAATCAACGGTTCTTTCAGCCTTGATCACGCAGGTGCAGCAGGCACAAGCTCTGTGAGTTATGATATGAATTGCTTGAACGCAGATGCTGCATGTACCACTTGGAGCTTCGACATGATGTCTGATGCTTGGGACGTTACAGCGAACAACAACTTCTCAGTATTCCTTGTGGCAAATGAAGCTGATCTTACTTCTGCTACAGTTGACGGAGTTGCTTTCGGTGCGAACCTAAATGCAGATGCTTCAGGAAACCTAGCACTCTACAACGTAAGTAATGGTGCCGTTGCAGGTACTATCCTTACCTACCCTTACCCTTGGCCACAGAACGGATTCGTAAGTGTAGAAATCAACTACACAGAAAACGGAATGTGGGTAGTGAAAGTAGATACTGACGGTGGTTCAGATCTATTGCTCACAGGCGGACCGGCAGTAGCAAGTGCAAATCCTGTCGAAGGACAGTACTTCGGAATCCTGTACAACTGTGACGCCGTTGCTGCGACAGGCATTCGCTTCGACGACATCAACGTGTCACAATGTGGAGTATCTGAAACTTACTACTCGGTAGCGTCTGGTAACCTAACGGATGCTATCTGGAATACAGACACGAATGGCGCAACAGGCGAAGCAGTGACCTTCAGCAAGTTCAAAAACATGGTAATTCGCAACGGACAGACAGTGAGCTTTGATGCTGACTTCACCGTGAACGACCTAACCGTCGATGCTACCAACGGAGCCGGAGTGGTTAACGCTGGTTCGGGCAACGCTACGCTCGCTGGTAACTTCACGAACGACGGTGGTACGGTGAATGCCGAAACAAGCACCTTCATCTTCAAAGGAGATGCTGCACAGTCTATCGGTGGTACATCCTCTACTACGTTTGAGAATGTGACCATGAAGAACCCACTGGGTCTTAGCCTAGGAGTGAATACATCGATTCACGGAGTGCTCTCTCCAGAAGAAGGAGCATTCACAACTGGTGCCAACGTACTCACCCTCGCGTCAGACGCCATGGGTACTGGATCTGTTGGTGAAATCATGGCTTCTGCTTCATTCGCTGGAACAGTAAACGCGCAACGATACATCCCAGTCGGTGAGACGATGTGGGTGAATCTGTGTTCTCCGATTGCAGGTTTGACGCTTGCAGATTGGAATGACGACCTGATCACCACTGGATTCACGAACTCAGATTTCCCTGACTACGCTTTCGATGATGGAACGCTCTTCAACAACGTTCTTCAATACGACGAAACAGTAGCGGGAATGCTCAACGACGGTTTCGTAGGAGCAACAGACATCACTGATGGCCTTGACGCTACTCGCGGATACTTCGTTTACATGCAGAACCTTTCTCAGCTCGTTGATGTTGAGGGATCGATTCAGCAAGGAAGCTTGACAACGAACTTGAACTACACTTCTACTGGTGTGGCTGCAAATGATGGTTGGGAGCTAGTAGCAAACCGTTACCCGAGTGAGATTGACTTCGATGCACTACACGCATTGTCAACAGGTATCGCTCCAACCTACTACGTATTTGACGCTGAGAACTTCGTCTACACATCTTACACGGTGGGTGTAGGTGGAACTGCTACTGGTTTCATTCCTAGCGGACAGTCGTTCTGGGTGCAGTCTACTGGTGCTGGCGCGGCTTTACAGTTTGAAGAGAGCATTAAGTCGAACGTAGGTTCCGCCTTTGAGCGTGATTTCCCAGGGCTTTCAAAGATTGCCCTTCAATTGGAGCGCAATGGCTTGAAGCACGTGACGACCGTAGTTCTTGAGGAAGATGCCTCTATCGACTTCGAACCAGGTAAAGACGCATTTGTATTAGGGTCTGTCTCAGATTCAGCTCCATTGATCGCAGCAGTAGCAACTGACGGTGAATTAACGGCAGTGAATCGCATCTCTCTTGAGAATGTGACAAGCATTCCAGTTCATGTGAAAGCAGTGGCTGGTTCATTCACTTTCCGCGTGATCGATGCGGAGTACATTCCTGAAGGGGTTTGTATGAGCATTGAAGACCTTGAAACAGGTGAATTCTTCCCATTCGAAGAGAACGTTGAAATCAGCTGGGAACAAGCAGAAGACTTCGAGGGTGTTCGTTTCATGCTTCACCTCACGAAGCCAATTGAAACGGCGGTGAACAACATCTCTTGCCACGGCGCTAATGACGGTCAAATCACCGTTGACTCATTCGTTTCAACAGGTACAGTGGAGGTATACAACCTCAATGGTGTCTTGATTGACAGCGCTGATATCGCAGAGAACGTGACTTTCGAAAACCTAGCCGAGGGAGACTACCAGATCGTTTACACTGACGCTGACGGAGCTTGTGCTCAGGTGAGTGCTTGGGTCTACGTTGAGCAACCAAATGCCATCTCGATCTCCACTCCACTTGCTATCGATCTTGATCTTGTTGAAGAAGTGGTGACTACTACGGTTCAGGCTGATGTCGCTAACGCGGAATTGGTGACCTGGTACGTTGACGGAATGTACGTAGGAGAAGGTGTTGAGCTTGACCTCAACTTCTATGAAGCGGGGACTTACATCGTGACTGCGGAAGCATCGAATGGAGTGTGCTACGAAAGCGCTCAAACAGTGATTACCGTAGTTGGTGGAAACACCATCGAAGAACTAAACTCAACCATTACAGCCTTTATGGTAGGCTCGCAACTTCAGGTGCAGTCTTCAGGAACGACATACACTGACCTCAGCATCTTTGATGCTACCGGTAAAATCGTAGCTCAATTCAACCTTGGGGCGACAAATGGAACATCAACTGTTGATCTCTCAACATTAGCTCACGGAAGCTACACAGTGATCATCAGCAACAATGGAATACAGATCGAAGCGGTGCGTTTCGTGAAGTAATATTCAACTACTAAACAAGGAAGGCCTTCCTGATGGAG